>JAPPKD010000119.1 GCA_028820215.1 Spirochaetaceae bacterium
GGGACCTGCGCATGATGAAAGTTCAGCAGAAGATCTCCGGCACCTTCCGCAGCGCTGAAGGTGCAGCCGCCTTCTGCCGAACCAGATCCTATATCTCCACGATCCGCAAGAACGGCGGTAACGTCCTCGACGCCCTCATGACCGTCTTCGAAAGTCGCCCCATGATCCCAACCTGCCTCAAACCGTCCACCCCGGCTGAATAGTTACGATTTATTGATCAATCTTGACAGAACGTCGCTGGGAGAGCAACCGTGCAGCCATGGCCAGCACGGGAACCGACGGACTGCGCGGCGTCGAGGTCGCCGCCACGACCCTTTCGCACATCGACGGCCAGGCCGGACGCCTCACGGTATGCGGATACGCGATCGAGGACATCGCGCCGCGCTGCTCGTTCGAAGAGGCGGCCTTCCTGCTGTTCGAACGCCGCCTGCCGGTGGTCACGGAGCTCGCCGGCTTCTCCCGCGAGCTCGCCTCCGCGCGGACCGTGCCCTCGCCGGTTGCGGAACTCGCGCGTCAGGCCGCTGCCCTCGGCATCGCGCCGATGGACGCGCTGATGACGCTGGCCGCGGCGCTGCGCCGTCCGGACCGCGATCTGCAGCCGGCGGACATCGTTGCCGGCCTGATGACGGCCGCCGGGATGTACGCCGGTTTGCGCGCCGGAGTCGAACCGGCAGCGCCGCCGGAGGAGTGCTCCCACGTCGAAGCGTATCTCCGGCTGACGCTCGGCCGCGCCCCTCACCCGGCCGCGGTACGCGCGCTCGAAACCTATCTGATCACGGTGATGGAGCACGGGCTCAACGCATCGACGTTCGCGGCGCGGGTTGCGGCCTCGGTCCACAGCGATCTCCTGTCGTGCACCGTGGCGGCACTGGCCGCACTCAAGGGGCCCCGCCACGGCGGGGCTCCGGGCCCGGCGCTCGACATGATCGAGGAGATCGAGGACGTCGAGCACGCCGCCGACCATCTGCGCGCCGTGGTCGCGCGCGGCGATCGTCTGATGGGCTTCGGCCACGGCGTCTACCGCACCCGCGACCCGCGCGCAGACGTCCTTGCCGCGGCGCTGGAAGCGCTGATCGACGCCGGGGTCGACGGTCATCGGCAGGCGCGGGCGCTGTACGACCAGGCACGCGCCGTCGAGCGCGCGGCGCTGCAGGTGCTGGAGGAGCATCGGCCGCAGGCGCACCTGCAGACCAACGTGGAGTTCTACACGGCGCTGCTGCTCACCGCCGTCGGGCTGGACCGGGAGCTGTTCACGACCACCTTCGCGGTGGCGCGGGTGGTTGGCTGGCTCGCTCACGCCATCGAGCAGCGCGACTCGAACGTCCTGCTGCGCCCCCGAGCCGTCTACCGCGGCGAGCACGGCCGCCGCTGGGCGCCCATCGCCTCCCGCTGAGTGTTGTCGCGGACTTTCCGTTCCATTCTGCCGGGCTTCACCTTCGGTTTACTCCGCGGACCCCACATTCGTTCCGAAATCACAGTCGCCGGAAGGCGACGGAGGAGGAGCGAAGATGAAGCGCTCAAAGGTATTCGCAATCGCCCTGGTGGCGATCATCGGTGCGGCGGCCGTCGGATCGGCCGTGGAGGTCGTGGGCGAGACGGAGCATGGGACCCGGCTTGCACCCACGCATCAGATTCTCGACTTGCTCGCGGAGCAAGGGTTCGACGTCGACCAACTCGACGGCGAACGGGCTCAGGACCTGATGAAGGAGTTGACGCGGGACGAGGAGGTCTATACCGACCTGAAGGCTCTCATCCACGGCGAGCTCTGGCGCGGTCTGGGCGCCGGCGTCGGGACGCTCAGCTATGCAGGCGACGACGAAACGGAGGTCGAGATCGTCTACATGGACATCGCCGGCTACATGTGGCGCCTGTACCTCTCGGAGGAGTGACCGTGCGCGCTGCAGACGGAGGGAGCCGCAGGTAGCACTACCTGAAGCCCCCTCCTGAAGGCCAGCCGAGGTGCCGGTCCCTGCAAGCGGCCAAGCCGATGGGCCGGCGCCTCGGTTCCTTTCGCGAGCGTAGCACGACGGCGCCCGCGATACGCCATGTCCGCCTCATGGTACGGTCCCGATCCACATGGGACTGAAACGAACCAAGACATGCGGCGAGCTCCGAGCCGCGGACGCCGGGTCACCCGTGGTGCTGGGCGGCTGGGTCGCTTCCCGGCGCGACCACGGCGGCATCCGGTTCCTCAACCTGCGCGACCGCTACGGCGTGACGCAGGTGGTGGTGGACGAATCCTCCCCGCAGGAAGCGCACGACACCGCGGCAGACCTGCGCGACGAGTACTGCGTCGCGGTGGCCGGCACGGTGCGCCTGCGCCCCGCCGACATGACCAACGCCGGCCAGGCCACCGGCGAGATCGAGCTGGCCGCGACGCAAATCGAGGTGCTCTCCACCTGCGACCCGCTGCCGTTTGCGATCGGCGACACGGTCGACGCGCGCGAGGAGCTGCGCCAGACCTACCGCTACCTGGACCTGCGCTCCGGCGTCATGCAGCGCAATCTGGTCCTGCGCAGCGCCGCCACCGCCGAGGTGCGCGCGGCGCTGACCGACCAGGGCTTTCTGGAGATCGAGACACCCACCATGGTGCGCTCCACCCCGGAAGGGGCGCGGGACTTCGTCGTGCCGTCACGGGTCTCGCCGGGACGGTTCTACGCGCTGCCGCAGTCACCGCAGATCTTCAAGCAGCTCCTGATGGTGAGCGGACTGGACCGCTACTTCCAGATCGCGCGCTGCTACCGGGACGAGGACACGCGCGGCGACCGGCAGCCGGAGTTCACGCAGATCGACATCGAAGCCAGCTTCGTGGAGCCCGACGACGTATTCGACGCGGTAGAGAGCATGCTCGCGCGCGTATTCGCGTGCTGCCTGGGTCAGACGCTGGATACCCCGTTCCCGCGCATCACCCACCAGGAGGCGATGGACCGCTACGGCTCCGAGAATCCCGACCTGCGCTTCGAGCTGCCGCTCGTCGACTTCGGCGGAGTCGCCGGCAAGACGGACTTCAAGGTGTTCCGCTCGGTCCTGGACGGCGGCGGCGTGGTCAAGGCGCTGACGGTCTCCGGCGACGGCCTGTCGCGCGCCCGTATCGACGCGCTGGAGCAGCACGCGAAGGCGCAGGGAGCCAAGGGGCTGGCCTGGACGCGTGTCACGGCGGACGGACTGGACGGCGGCATCGCCCGCTTCCTGAGCTCCGTGGCTCCGCAGGCGATCGAGGCGCTGGATGCCTCTCCGGGCGACGTGGCGCTGTTCGTCGCTGACGGGCGGCAGACCGCCTGCCAGTCCCTCGGCGCGGTGCGGACGGCGCTCGGTGCGGAACTGCAGCCCGACGGCCACCGCTTCTGCTGGATCACCGACTTCCCGCTGTTCGAGTGGAACGAGGACGAGCAGCGCTGGGACCCGAGCCACCACCCGTTCTCGATGCCGCAGGAGCAGGACCTGGAGCGCCTGGAGACCGATCCGGGGTCCGTGCACGGCAAGGTTTATGACCTGGTGCTCGACGGCGTCGAGCTGGGCTCGGGCTCGATCCGGATCCACGACCGCGCCCTGCAGGAACGAGTGTTCGCCCTGATCGGTATCGACCGGGGCGAAGCCCGCCGCCGCTTCGGCTTCATGCTCGACGCGTTCCGCTACGGGCCGCCGCCGCACGGCGGCATCGCCTTCGGGCTGGACCGGCTGGTGATGCTGATGGCCGGACAGCCCACCATCCGCGAGGTGATCGCCTTTCCCAAGAACACGGCGATGGCGTCGCTGATGGACGGCTCGCCGTCACCGGTCGACGCCGAGCAGCTGGCCCAGGTGGGCCTGCAGATCACCGCAACGGAGGATGACGATGGGTAAGTACAGCGACACTCGCCAGGACTTCTGGCGATCGCAGTTCGAGGCGGCCAAGCCGATGGGTCCGTACCTTGCCGACGGGAAGGACACGCACCGCGCGAAGTGGGAGGCGATGGCAGAGCGCATCGCACTGGGCGACGAGCAGCGTCAGCGCGCCGCGACTTTCGTGCGCACCATGCCGGTGCTGTGCCTGAGCGGCATCTGGTGCGGGGACTGCGTCCGTCAGGGGCCGATCCTGGAGGGGATCGCCGCCGCCTCGTCGGGGGTCGACCTGCGCTTCGTCGAGCGGGTCGAGGACTCGCTGGCCGCGGAGCTGCGCATCAACGGCGCGCTCAAGGTGCCGGTGGTGGTGCTCTTGTCGGAGGACTTCTTCGAGGTGGCGCGCATCGGCGACCGCATGCTCAGCACTTACCGCAAGAAGGCGCAGCGCGAGCTGGGCCCGACCTGCGAGGTGGGCCTGGTGCCGCCGGCCGCGGAAGAGCTGGCGGTCGAGATCGACGAGTGGCTGGACGAGTTCGAGCGTGCGCAGTGGATCCTGCGCCTGTCGCCGCTTCTGCGGGAGCGTTACGGCGACTGACGATGGCCCCCGGGGCGGTCACATGCCCCAGACGTGGATGTCGACTCCGCGGTCGGACGGGCGGCGGTGGTGGAACACCCTGTCGTTCCAGCTCCGGTCCTCGTTGCGGTCGAAGATCACCAGATGGCCCGCTTCTGCCGCGCAGCGGTCCACGTAGCCGGCGGTCTGCTCGACTCCTTCGTCGATGGTGCTCTCCAGGCTCCTTCGCGGGTGCAGCACCTTGCACTCGATCACGAACCGGCTCACGCGGTCGTCCTGCGGCCAGGTGATCAGCAGGTCGGTACGTCCACGCCCCAGGCCGTACTCCCGTTCGATGCGCCCGCCGCTGTTGACGACGCGCTGCAAGTACGCCTGCAGCAGAAGCTGCGGACCCGCTTCCCGGTAGTGAAAGCGCTCCACCCAGTGCTCGGAGTGCTCGCGGAAGAAGCGCTGGAAGGCTTCGAGCAGCGCGACGACGTTCAGACCTCCGTCCGGATCGACGTACCACGCCGCTTCCTGGACCAGCCCCTCCTGGGTAGCCCAGGTCAATTCGCGCGGCACGACCTCCGCATAGATCGGATTGGCCATGCGTAACGGCGCATCCAGAGCGACCAGGCCGAGGTCGCGGACGTATTCCACGTCACGGGCCGTGTGGTCGCTCTCGGTCGCACCACTCAGGATCGGCTCGACGACGCGCCGCACGCGCTCTTCCTCCAGCCGGTCGGTCAGATAGTCCAGGTGGGTCGCCCGGCGCTGGATGAGGCGCTCGCGAGCCTCCAGGACAGCGGCAGCGACGACCCGGCGCGTCCGATCTCTCCCGGCTTCCACGGAAAAGCAGGTCTCGGCCGCCAGCGCGTTCACCAGCCACGGTTGACCCCGGGTCTGCGCCCAGACCGTGTCCAGGGCGTCGGGCGTAAACGCCTGTCCGGTCTCCTCGGTGTGCTGCGCCAGCAACGCCAGCGTCTCGTCCCGCGAAAAGTCGCCCAGTCGGAGCGACTTGGCCTTGATGTTGAACGGACTGCCGCCGGTGAGGGCGGGTTTGCCGGAGGGGGAGTCGATGCGGTAGTCGGCGACGTCGCGCAGTCCGCACAGGACCACGCTCTGCGGAAAGCCGCCCGGCCGCCGGTCGTAGCCGGCCCGCAACTGGCGCAGCACCGACAGCAGCGTGTCGCCGACCAGCGTGTCGATCTCGTCGAGCAGCAGGATCAGGGGGTTCGGATCGGCCTCGGCCCAGCCGGTCAGCGCCGCACGCAGGGCGCCGTTGGGACCCGACTTCGCCAGGATCGCGGGCCACCGCTCGTCCAGAAACCCGTCGCCCAAGGTCGCAAGCGCCCGCGATGCCAGTTCGTCGAGGATGGCGCGCAGCGCCTCTTCCTTGTCCTCTCGCGCCGCCTGGGCGCCTTCGACGTTTGCGTACACGCACCGGTACGTCCCGACGGTGCCGCTGTTGAGCAGGTCGCGCAGCGCCAGCAGCGCCGAGGTCTTGCCCGTCTGGCGCGGCGCGTGCAGGACGAAGTACTGCTCGTCCCGAACCAGGCCGAGCACATCGTCCAGATCCAGCCGGCTGAGCGGCGGTACGCAGTAGTGCTTGTCGCTGCGGACCGGGCCGGTGGTGTTGAAGAAGCGCATGGGCGTATCGGGGCGAGGTTCCCGGTGTGTGCCCCGTAGCCTTGACGGTATCATGGACGGCGTGGAGCGGGAGCAGGAGGACCAGACACGGGCATTGCTGGAGCGGCACCGGCAGGCCGGCCATGCGCCGAACCGCCTGATCGAGGAGAAGAGCCCCTACCTCCTTCAGCACGCGTACAACCCGGTCGAGTGGTACCCGTGGGGCGACGCCGCCTTCGAGCGCGCGCGTCGGGAGGACCGGCTGGTGTTCCTGTCGGTGGGCTACGCCACCTGCCACTGGTGCCACGTGATGGCGCACGAGTCGTTCGAGGACCAGGCGGTGGCCGAGTTCCTGAACGACAACTTCGTCTCCATCAAGCTCGACCGCGAGGAGCGGCCGGACATCGACCGCATCTACATGGCGGTGGTGCAGGCGACCAGCGGCTCCGGCGGTTGGCCGATGACCGTATTCCTCACTCCCGACCGGCGCCCGGTGTTCGGCGGCACGTACTTTCCGCCGCGCGGCGCGTACGGCCGGCCCGGCTTTCCGGAAATCCTGAGGCGGCTGGCGCAGATGTGGCGCGAACGGCGGGATGAGCTGGAGCGGGCGGCCGGATCGGTGGTGGACAGCATCCGCGGCTACCTGGAGGGCGCCCCGCAGGCGTCGGACCCGGGCGCGGTCGACCTGGCGGCGGCCGCGGCCGGGGCGGCGGCCGGCTACGACGCGCAGGAGGGCGGATTCGGTCCGGCGCCGAAGTTCCCGCGGCCGTCGGTGGTGTCCCTGCTGCTGCGCCACCCCGGCGCGGACGGCAAGGAGGGCCGGCGGCACCGCGACATGGCGCTGCACACGCTGGACGCGATGGCGGCCGGCGGCATGTACGACCATCTGGGCGGCGGCTTCCACCGTTACTCCGTCGACCGCCACTGGCGCGTCCCGCACTTCGAGAAGATGCTCTACGACCAGGGACAGCTCATGCGCGCCTACGTCGAGGCGTACCAGACGACCGGCTCCGAGCGCTACGCCGGGGTCGCCCGTGACACTGCCGACTACCTGCTGCGCGACCTGACCACGGCCGACGGCGCGTTCTGCTCGGCGGAGGACGCCGACAGCGCGGTCTCCGCCGACGACCCGGAGCACACCCGCGAGGGCGCCTTCTACCTGTGGGACTACGACGAGGTGCGCGCCGTGCTCGACGCGGAGCCATCGGCCGATCAGTTCATCTACGTCTACGGACTCGAGCGCCGCGGCAACACCCTGAGTGACCCGCACGGCGAGCTGGGCACGGGCAACGTGCTCTATCGCTCGGCGAAGCGCGACGCACAGGCGCTCCGGCGCCTGCCGCGGCTGGAAGATGATCTGGCGCGCTGCCGGCAGGTGCTCTTCGACCTGCGTGCGCGGCGCCCGCGGCCGCTGCTCGACGACAAGGTGATCGCCGGCTGGAACGGGCTGGCGATCGGCGCGCTGGCGTTGCTGGGAGCCGCCGCCGGCCGCGACTCCTACGTGCAGGCCGCCGCGCGGGCGGCCGACTTCGTCCTGGCTGCCATGTGGAATGGACGCAACGGCGAGGCCGGCCGGCTGCTGCGCCGCTACCGGGAGGGCGAAGCGCGGTTCGACGGCTCCCTTGCCGACTACGCGGCGCTGGCCGACGGTCTGATCGACCTCTACCAGGCCGGCGGGGAGGCGCGCTATCTGCTCGCGGCCGAGGGGCTGGCCGACGCCATGCTGAGCCGCTTCAGCGCCGCCGACGGCGGTTTCTACGACACCGACGGAGCGGCCGACGACCTGCTGCTGCGCAGCCGCGAGCTCTCCGACGGGGCGGAGCCGAGCGGCCTGTCACTGGCGATCCGCGCCATGACCCGGCTGGGACGCATGCTGGGCCGCGCCGACCTGGCCGGTGCCGCGCTGGCGGCGGCGCGCCTCGGCGCCGGAGCGGTCGAGCGGGCGCCGGCGGCGGTTCCGGAGCTCGCTATCTCGGTCGACCTGGCCGTCGCGGAGCCCGCGCAGGTGGTGCTGGCCGGGGCATCCGCCGATCCGCGCCTCCGCGCGCTGCGGCGAGTGGTCGGAGCCGCGTTCCTGCCGCGCGCGGCGGTGCTGTGGGCGGCGGCCGACTCGCCGCTGGCCGACCGCGTGCCGGAGCTCGCAGCGATGGCCGCTGCCGGCGAGCCCACCGCCTACGTCTGCAGGGGATTCGTCTGCGACCGCCCGACCACCGATCCCGAGACGCTGGCCGGGCAGCTCGCCGAGTTCTCGTAGTATCCTCTTTGGTCGAGAGAGACGGTGGTGCCATGAGTGCGCTGGTGGACCCGACGCTGGCGTCCGAGCTGGCCGGCGGCACACCCTCGCAGAGGGTGGATACCCTGTTCGCCTATATGCGTAGGCGCGGCCAGTCCTTCTACGATGAATCGGTCACGCAGCTCGAGCACGCGCTACAATGCGCGCACCAGGCCGAGCTGGCCGCCGCCGACCCGGTGCAGGTGGCCGCGGCCCTGCTGCACGACCTCGGCCACTTCCTGGTCGACGAGCATGACGATCAGGCCGATTTTCTGACCGAGGACCTGCTCCACGAGGAGATCGGCGCCACGTACCTGCAACCCTTCTTCATCGAGCGGCTCACCGAGCCGGTACGGCTGCACGTGCCGGCCAAGCGCTACCTGTGCACGACCGATTCCGCCTATCACGACGGCCTGTCGCGCGCATCGAAGCGCAGCTTCCAGCTCCAGGGAGGGCCGATGTCCGCCGCCGAGCAGGCGGAGTTCGAGCGCAACCCGCATGCGCGGGATGCGGTGCGGCTGCGCCGGTGGGACGACCTGGCCAAGGTGAAAGGCTTGGCGACCGCCGGGCTGGAACGCTACCGGGACGCCGTGCGGAGCTGTCTGCGCTGAACCGGCGCCGGCCTGCGCGGGCCTACAGCAGATGGCCCATCCTGGTGCGCTTGGTCTCCAGGTAGTCCTGGTTGAACGGATTGCCGGAGGTGATCAGCGGAATGCGGTCGGTGACCGCGATCCCCTCCGCGCGCAGCCCCTCGATCTTGCCCATGTTGTTGGTCAGCAAGGCGACCGAGCGCACCTTCAGCAGCTCCAGGATGCGCGCGGCGATCCGGTAGTCGCGGGCATCGACGGGCAATCCGAGGTGCTGGTTGGCCTCGATCGTGTCCATGCCCTCGTCGTCCTGAAGCCGGTAGGCGTGCAGTTTGTTGATCAGGCCGATGCCGCGGCCCTCCTGGCGCAGGTAGATCACCGCACCGCACGGCTGCGAGCCGATGTGGTACAGCGCGGCGTCGAGCTGCTCGCGGCAGTCGCAGCGCTGCGAGCCGAACACCTCTCCGGTCAGGCACTCGGAGTGGACGCGGACCGGGCAGTCCTCCACCCCGTCAATCTCGCCATGGATGATCGCCAGGTGCTCCTGCGCATGGTCGTCGGTGCTGAACGCGGAGAGCCGGAACTTGCCGAAGCGCGTCGGCAGATCGACGGTGGTCTCCAGTTGCACGCCGTTTCCGGTCTGTCCCATTGCGACTCTCTGGCACAACCTATGGCGTAGGCGTTCCTGGGTCAACGTTCGCGACCGGGAACGGGATCGGCGCGTTCAGGCTCGCCTGCGGCCTCGGGACGACCGGATGGTCTGCGTGAGCATCGCGAACGCCTCCTCCACGTCGTCGACCTTGTGGACGAGCTCCAGGTCGGCGGCGGTGATGGCTCCCCACTCCACCAGCTTCTCGAAGTCGACCACGTCATCCCAGTACTCGCGGCCGTAGACGATCACCTGCACGGGGCGCTGCACCTTGCGCGTCTGCAGCAGGGTCAGCACCTCGAACATCTCGTCCATGGTGCCGTAGCCGCCGGGGAATACCACCAGCGCCCGCGCCAGGTACATGAACCAGAACTTGCGCATGAAGAAGTAGTGGAACTCCATGGCCAGGCCCGGGGTGATGTAGGGGTTGGGCGCAGGCTCGTGCGGCAGGCTGATGGCCAGGCCGACGCTCTGCCCGCCAGCTTCGGCGGCGCCCCGGTTGGCGGCCTCCATCATGCCGGGACCGCCGCCGGAGCAGACGACCAGCTCATTCTCGTGCCCGGTTTCCCTGGCCCACGTGGTGAGCCTGCGTGCCAGCTCGCGGGCATCCTCGTAGTAGGCGGCCAGCCGGATCTGGCGCTGGGCGTAGCGCATCTCGGCGATGGACACGCCGGCTTGCCTGCCGGAGGCGGCCGCGCCGTAGCGCTGCTCCGCCTCCGCCATGGGAAGGGTCCGGCTCGATCCGAAGAACACGATGGCGTTGCGGATGCGGCGGCGGCGCAGGCGCGCCTGCGGCTCCAGGTACTCGGAGAGGATGCGCATGGTGCGGGCGTCCCGGCTGCGCAGGAATGCCAGGTTCTCGTACGCCTTGCTGACGGGCTTGGGGTCGTTCGGCTTGGACTCGTTCGGTTTGTCGCTCATGGCTGGTCGTCCGCGGCGGCCCGCGCTCAGCGGACGCCGGTCGGTACCGGCACCGAGTCGACGACGCGCTGCAGGACGGTCGCGGCGTCGAGGTTCTCGATGCGCGCCTCGGCGGACAGCACCAGCCGGTGCGGGACCACCACCGGCAGCATCGCGCGCACGTCCTCCGGCATCACGAAGTCGCGCCCGTCCGCCAGCGCGAATGCCTGCGCGGCCAGCAGCACGTGCTGGGAGCACCGGGGGCTGGCGCCCAGCTTCAGCAGCGGGTTGTCGCGGGTGCGGGACGCCAGGGCGATCACGTAGTCCTTGATCGAGCCGTCGACCTGTACCTGCCGGACGGCGCGGCGCAGTGCCACGATCTCCTCGGCGCCGGCCACCGGCCGCAGATCCGTCAGCGGGTCGTCGCTCTGGAAGCGGTCCAGGATCTCCTTCTCCGCCCGGTCGGTCGGATAGCCGAGCGAGAAGGAGATGCCGAAGCGGTCCAACTCCCCCTCCGGCAGGTGGAACACGCCGACGAAGGTGACCGGGTTCTGGGTGGCGATCACGAAGAACGGCTGCGGCAGCGCGTGCGTCACCCCTTCCACGGTGACCGACCCTTCCTGCATGGCCTCCAGCAGGCTCGACTGGGTCCGCGGTGAGGCGCGGTTGATCTCGTCGGCGAGTATGAACTGGTGCATGATCGCGCCCTGCTTGAACACGAACGTGCGCTGGTCGTTGTCCCACACGGTCATCCCGGTGATGTCGCCGGGCAGCAGGTCGGGCGTGAACTGGATGCGGGCGAAGTCCACCCCTGCGCTGGCCGCCATGACTCGCGCCAGGGTGGTCTTGCCGACGCCGGGCACGTCCTCGATCAGCACGTGCAGGCCGGATATGAAGCCGACCAGCATGAAGCGCACCTCGCGGCTCTTGCCGACGAAGACGCGGGCTATGGCGTCCTCCAGGGCGCGGACCAGATCGGCGTTCGGCGGCACGGCGGCTACCTTGGTGCATCCGCGATAACGGGTCAACGCGCGATTGTTTGACCGCGCATCCGCGCGCCACTACTGTCTGATGACCCTATGATTTCCGTGGCGGAGGCCGATCGCATCCTCGCCGATGAAACGTGGTCGCTGCCGGCCGAACCGGTGCCGCTGCCCGAGTCCTACGGTCGCATCCTGCGGGTGCCGCTGCGCTCGGACCGCGATCTGCCGCCCTACGACCGGGCGACCATGGACGGCATCGCCGTGCGCGCCGCGGCACTGGCCGCCGGCAGCCGCCGGTTCGCGGTGGAAGCCGAGGCGGTCGCCGGACAGCCGGCGATCAGCCTGTCCGGCGACAGGGCCTGCGTGCGCATCATGACCGGTGCGGTGTTGCCGAGCGGCGCCGACGCGGTGATTCGCTCCGAGGACGTCACGTTCGGCGACGGCACGGCCGAGGTCGCCGCCGGCGTCGAGGCTCCGCCGTGGCACAACGTGCACCGCACCGCCAGCGACGGACGCGCCGGAGACGTCGTGATGGAGCCAGGCACCCGCATCGGCGAGCGCGAGGCGGCGGTGATCGCCTCGGTCGGCGCATCGCAGGTCAGCGTCTCGCGGCTTCCCCGCATCGCCATCCTGACCACCGGGGACGAGGTGGTGGCGGTCGACGCCGCGGTGGAGCCGCACCAGATCAGGCAGAGCAATCGCTACGCGGCCGAGGCGATTCTGCAGGGGACGGGGCTCCCGGCGGGCAGTGAGCACCTTCCCGACGACCAGGAACGGCTCGGCGACCGTGCCCGGCGGTTGCTGGCCGACCACGACGTTCTGATCACGACCGGCGCGGTTTCCATGGGGGTGACCGACAACATGCCCCAGGTGCTCGCCGACGCCGGCATGCAGGAGCGCTTCCACCGCCTCGACCAGCGGCCGGGCAAGCCGCTCTGGTTCGGCACCGGCTCCGTCGACGGCGTTCGCCGGGCCGCCTTCGGGTTGCCGGGCAACCCGGTGTCGGTCGCGGTCTGCCTGCGGCGCTACGTCCTGCCGTTCCTGTTCCGGCTGCTGGAAGCCGCGCCGCCGGCGCCGGAGGCCGCGGCCCTGACCGAAGACGTGCGCTTCCCGATGCCGCTCACCTATTACCTGCCGGTCGCCCTGGACTGCTCCGAGGGCAGGCTTGCCGCCGCGCCGCGTCCCACCGGCAGCTCCGGGGACTACCTGCGGCTCATGGCCTCCGACGGCTTCGTCGAGCTCCCGGCGAAGCGCGACCGCTTCGCCGCCGGACACGTGGCGCCGCTGTACCGCTGGGGTGCCCGTGCCGGGTGAGATGGGCGGCGACCGCTTCGGGCGCGCCCTGCACGACCTGCGCGTGTCGGTCACCGACCGCTGCAACTTCCGCTGCCCGTACTGCATGCCCAAGGAGGAGTTCGGCGACGACTACCGGTTCGTCCCCACCGCCGATCAGCTCACCGATGCGGAGACCGTGCGGCTGGCCGGCCTGTTCGCGGACCTGGGCGTCCGCAAGCTGCGCATCACCGGCGGCGAGCCGCTGCTGCGCCGCAACCTGACGGGGCTGATCGCGGCGCTCGCACCGCTGCGCGCGCGCGGCATCGACGACATCGCGCTGACCACCAACGGCTTTCTGCTCGAACGGCACGCGCAGGCGCTGGCCGACGCAGGTCTGGACCGGGTGACGGTCAGCCTGGATTCGCTGGACCCGCACGTGTTCGAGCACCTGAACGGACTGAACCAGCCGCTTGCGCCGGTGCTTCGCGGCCTGGACGCCGCGGCGGCGGCCGGCCTGGGGCCGGTCAAGATCAACGTCGTGGTGCTGCGCGGCGTCAACGACGACGGGCTGATCGACCTGGTGGAGCGCTTCCGCGGCACCGGCGTCACGGTCCGCTTCATCGAGTACATGGACGTCGGCAACCGCAACGGCTGGTCGGCCGAGCAGGTGGTCCCGTCGCGGCGCATCGTCGCCGACATCCACGCCGTGCACCCGCTGGAGCCGCTGGAACCCGCGTACGCGGGCGAGGTGGCGCGGCGCTACCGCTACGCCGACGGCGCGGGCGAGATCGGCTTCATCTCCAGCGTGTCGGAGCCGTTCTGCGGAGACTGCACGCGCGCACGCCTGGCGGTGGACGGCACGCTGTACACCTGCCTGTTCGCCTGGAAGGGCGTGCCGCTCTTGCCGCTGCTCCGGAGCGGCGCCGGTGACGCGGAGGTCGCCCGGGTCCTGCGCGAGACCTGGGAGCGGCGCGACGACCGCTACTCCGAGGACCGCAAGCGGATCCGGGTATTCATGGACGGCAGGCGGGGCGGCGGCAACGGCCGGGAGGCCGATGGCGCCGAACAGGAAGCGGCCGAGCACGCCAAGGTCGAGATGCACCATGTCGGCGGCTGACCCGGCCGGCGCGTCCGGCTTCACGCATCTCGACGCCGACGGGCATCCGCGCATGGTGGATGTCTCCGCCAAGGGCGCGACCACCCGCACGGCGACCGCGCGGGCGCTGGTGTCGCTGCCCCCCGCCGTGCGCGAGCGGCTGACCCGAGCGGGCGGGAACGGCGCCGACCACGCCGGATCCGGGGCCGACATCGTCACCGCCAAGGGGCCGGTGTTCCACACCGCGCGCATCGCCGGGATCATGGCGGCCAAGCGAACGGCGGAGCTGATCCCGCTCTGCCACCCGATCGGCCTGGAGGACTGCACGATCGACATCGGCCAGACGCCCGGCGGCGACCTGTCGATCGAATGCCGGACGGTCGTCACCCACAAGACCGGGGTGGAGATGGAGGCGCTCACCGGTGCCAGCGTGGCGGCGCTGACCGTCTACGACATGTGTAAGGCGATCAGCCGTGGCATCGTCATCAAGGACGTAAGACTGATGAGCAAATCGGGCGGCAGGAGCGGTGACTACCATGCCGACGGCGCTTGAGCCGGCGATGGCACGCGGCGGGCCGGCTGTCGGCAAGGCGGGCGTGACGGTCCGCATCCGCTACTTCGCCATCCTGCGCGAGGAGCGCGGCCGGGAGGAGGAGGCGCTCACGACCGGCGCCGCCAGCGCCGCGGAGCTGTACGATGAGTTGCGGGCGCGTTTCTCCTTCAGCTTGCCCGCGGATCGGCTGCGGGTGGCCTGCAACGGCGACTTCGTCCCGTGGAGCCGGCCGCTGCGCGACGGCGACCTGGTGGTGTTCATCCCCCCGGTGGCCGGCGGATGAGCAACCCGATGACCGAATCGCCGCGTGCGAGCTTCACGCTGGCCGCTGCCTCCGTCGATCCCGAAGCGCTCAAGGCGCGGCTGGCGCATCCCGCGGCAGGTGCCTTGGCCACCTTCGAGGGGTGGGTGCGCAACCATGCCGACGGCCGCGCCGTGCGCACCCTGGAGTACCAAGTCTACCCGGAATTGGCGCAAGCCGAGGGTGAGCGCGTGGTGACAGACGCGCTACACACGTTCGACGTGATCGCCGTACACTGCGTTCATCGCTCTGGTATGCTTCAAATAGGAGACATGGCAGTGTGGGTCGGAGTCGCCGCCGCGCACCGCGCCGCGGCCTTCGACGCCTGCCGCTATGTCATCGACAAGGTCAAGCAGAGGCTGCCGATCTGGAAACGCGAGAGCTACGCCGAAGGCGACTCCGGCTGGGTCAACTGCCAGGTAATCGCGGCGCCGGCTGCTACAGTGAGGTGACACGTGGCAGCGATTAAACGCAAGGACTACGAAGCGGACATCAAGTGGTGGGAGATCACCGACCGCGAGCACTTTATCGACCGGCGCGAATTCATGCGCCGGGCGGGCACGGCAGCCGCCGGCATCGGGCTGGCTACCGTCGTGCCTGGATTCGTGGGCAAGGCGTTTGCCCAGGGAGGAGCGTATCCCGGTCTTCCCGGCAGCATCTACGATGCCGACGAAGCGCCCAACACCCTGCACGAGGCCATCAACAAGAACAACTTTTACGAGATAGGCGTCACCTCGAGCCGCCGGCCGCGCAGAGAAGACGGGTTCACCATCAGTCCGTGGCAGGTCTCCATCGGCGGTGAGGTGGACAACCCGGGGGTGATCGATCTCCAGGACCTGATTGCCCGGTACCGTGACAAGCTGGAGGAGCGTATCTATCGCCTGCGCTGCGTCGAGCGCTGGGCGATGGTGATTCCATGGGTAGGGTTCCCGCTCCACCACCTGATCAAGGACTACGGACCCACCTCGCGTGCGAAGTACCTCCGCTTCGAGACCTTCTTCGACGCCGACCAGATGCCGCGTGCCCTCCGTTCCATCAGGTATCCCTACGTCGAGGGCCTGCGCATGGACGAGGCGATGAACGACCTGACGCTCGTCACCGTGGGGATGTACGGCGACGTTCTACAGACGCCCAACGGGCCGCCCATCCGCATCATGGTTCCCTGGAAGTACGGCTACAAGAGCATCAAGTCGATCATCAAGATCGACTTCGTGGAGGAGCAGCCGGTGAGCACGTGGACCATGGCGGCCCCGCACGAATACGGCTTCTACTCGAACGTGAATCCCGAGCGGGCCCACCCTCGGTGGAGCCAGCGCCTGGAGAACCGTATCGGCGTCGGCGGCAGGCGCGAAACCGTGAAGTTCAACGGCTATGGTGAGTGGGTCGCCTCGATGTACGAGGGCATGGACCTGATCAAGTATCACTGAGGCTGAGGAGGGATGGATGGCGGACGCGAAACGGAAGGGGCGCAATCCTGCTCAGGTCGCCAAGCGCGCCAAGCTGGTCGTCCTTCCGCTGACCATGATGCCGCTGGCCATCGCCTTGGTGCGCTACTTCACCGACCAGTTCGGGGTCGACGCGATCGGGGACTTTACGCTGGACACCGGGAACTGGGGCATCAGGCTGCTGCTGGCGACGCTCGCCGTCACACCCATACGCGAGTTGACCGGCTGGAACTGGCTCATTACCTACCGCCGGCCGCTCGGTCTGGCGTCATTCTACTATCTGTGCGTCCACCTGTTGGTCTACGCGTACTTGGACTTCGCGCTGAACCTGGAGTTCATCCTGATCGATGTCACCGAGTCGATCTTCATCGTAGTGGGGGTGGCCGGGTTCCTGCTGTTGATCCCATTGGCGATCACCTCCACCACCGGCTGGATCCGCCGCTTGGGCAAGCGCTGGCGGATGCTGCACCGGCTCGCGTACCTCGCGCTCATCCTGGGTGTCGTGCACTACCTTCTTCAGGTCAAGGAAATAACCTTCCAGCTTGCGGCGTACATGGTTGCCGGCGCGCTCCTGCTCGGCTACCGCATCGTCGCGCCATTGCTGAAGCGTGCCGGCGCCGGGAAGTCGTCGGCGCGCAGTCGCCAGGCAGCGACCACACCGCGCCCGGCCGGACGCTGACCCGGAAAGGCAAAGATTATCTGGACAAACTGTCAACGCATCGGGGAGCCAGTCCCCGGGGAGGAAGAAGCCCATGATCAAGCGATCGCTCGCTAGCCGGCTGAATGCCGACATCGTCCCGTCGGAGATCACCGATCGCGACGCCTACCTGAACCGGCGCCAGTTCCTGGCGCGCGCCGGCGGCGCGGCGGCCGGCACCGCCCTCGTGCTCGGAGCGCCCGCCCTGTCATGGCCGCTGGACGCCTCCGTGTATGCGAACGCGGCGTCCAGTCCGTACAGCACCGACGAGAAGCAGAACACCTTCACCGAGGCGACCACCTACAACAACTTCTGGGAGTTCGGAAAGCAGAAGTGGGAGCCGGCGCAGAACTCCAAGGACTTCAAGCCGCGTCCCTGGACGGTGACCGTTTCCGGCGAGGTCGGCACGCCGATCACGATGGACATCGACGACCTGATCGGGCGCTTCTCGCTCCAAGAGCGGATCTACCGGCTGCGCTGCGTGGAAGCGTGGTCGATGGTGATCCCGTGGGTCGGCTTTCCGCTCTCGGAGCTGATCAGCGCCGCCGAGCCGACCTCCAAGGCGAAGTTCGTGCACTTCGTCACCCTCTACTCGGAGGAGCAGTTCCCGGCGCACAAGACCAACTCCTACCTGCCGTGGCCGTACGAGGAGGCGCTGCGGATGGATGAGGCGATGAACGAGCTGACCATGATGGCCGTGGGCATGTACGGGCAGGAGCTGGCCAATCCCAACGGCGCGCCGCTGCGCCTGGTGGTCCCATGGAAGTACGGCTTCAAGAGCATCAAGTCGATCGTGTCGATCGAGCTGACCGAGCAGCAGCCCAGGGCCACCTGGAACCAGGCCAATCCGCGGTACTACGGCTGGTACTCCAACGTGAATCCGCGTGTGAGTCCCGTTCCCTACAGCCAGGCGACCGAGACCCGCATCGGCGAGAACGGGCGGCGCCGCACCGAGCTGTTCAACGGCTACGGGGACTACGTCGCCCACCTGTACGAAGACCTGGACCTGCGCCGCAACTACTGACGGCCGGCGTGCACGGGTGTCAGAGGCGCGGCTGAAGCGGTGAACCCGTTCCGGCAGTTCTGGGAGGCGCGGCCGGTCGAGCGCGCGCGGCTGGCCAAGCCGACGCTGTACGCGGCAGCGCTGCTGCCGCTGGTCAACATGGCGCAGGGCTGGTCCCGCGGCTCGTTCGCGACCAGCCCCGTGGCGGTGGAGGAGGTGATCCTGCGCAGCGGCAACTGGGCGATCCGCTTCCTGCTGGCGTCGCTGGCGATAACGCCGCTACGCGGCATCACGGGCTGGAACTGGCTTGCCACGTACCGGCGGCCACTCGGATTGCTGGCGTTCACGTACGCTACCCTGCACCTGCTGGTCTACTTCGGGATCAACCTGGGACTGAGTCTGGAGTTCCTGATTCTGGAGGTCGTCGGGGCCAGCTACATCATCGTCGGCGTGACGGCATTCGCTGCCATGGCGCCGCTGGCGGTGACCTCCACCACCGGCTGGATCCGCAGGCTCGGCAAGAACTGGACCGTGCTCCACCGCCTTGCCTACCTGGCGCTCATCGCGGGGGTGGTTCACTACGCCCTGCAACTCAAGCAGGTTGCGTTTCAGTTCCTGGTCTACGCCGTGATCGGGGTGCTGCTGCTGGGGTACCGCGGCGTGATCGCCCTCAAACCCGCGCGCAAGGGACGTTGAGCGCCCCAAGGAATCGTCGCCTCCGGCTCCGTTTCCTTGGCCCATCCCCGCCTGCGCTCCGGCGTCTGCAGGATGTGGCGCTGACGCGCCAATCCGGCAGACGCCTCGCGGCGGAGCTTGATGCTATGGGGCGCCGGGGAGTGCCGCCGGTGCGGCGGTTCCGACGGTGTCGAATACCAGGTCCCCGCCTACCAGGTCGACCCGCACGGTCGAGCCGTCGGCCACCTCGCCGGCGATCAGACTGCGCGCCAGCGGGTTTTGCACCAGGCTGGTGAGCGTCCGCTTGAGCGGGCGGGCTCCGAACTGGGGATCGAACCCGCGCTCGGCCAGGTAGTCGCAGGCGGCCGCGGTCACGGAGACTTCGATGCGCCGGCCGCGCAGGCGCTCGGCCATCTGGTCGAGCTGGATGCGGACGATGCGCTCGATGTGCCGCCGCTCCAGCCGGTGGAACAGGATGGTCTCGTCGACGCGGTTGAGGAACTCCGGACGGAAGGTGGCACGCATCAGCGCACCGATCTGCTCGCGCACGTCCTCCAGGTCCCGGGCGCTCTGGATCAGGTCGCTGCCGACGTTGCTGGTCATGATGACGATGGTGTTCCGGAAGTCGACCACGCGGCCCTGGCCGTCGGTCAGGCGGCCGTCGTCGAGAAGCTGCAGCAGGGCGTTGAACACGTCCGGGTGCGCCTTCTCCAGCTCGTCGAACAGCACCACCGAATACGGCCGGCGGCGCACGGCCTCGGTGAGCTGGCCGCCCTCCTCGTAGCCCACGTAGCCCGGCGGCGCGCCGATCAGCCGCGACACGGCGTGCTTCTCCAGGTACTCGCTCATGTCGATGCGGGTCAGCGCGCGCTCGTCGTCGAACAGCCAGGCGGCCAGCGCCTTGGCCAGCTCCGTCTTGCCGACGCCGGTGGGGCCCAGGAAGATGAAGGCGCCGAGCGGCTGCTCCGGGTCGGCCAAGCCGCTCTTGTTGCGGCGGATGGCGTCGGCGACCGCCGTGATCGCGTCGTCCTGGCCCACCACCCGTTCGCTCAGGATGCGCTCCAGTTCCAGCAGCCGCCGGCGCTCGCTCTCCAGCATCTTCGTGACCGGGATTCCCGTCCACTGCGAGACGACGGCGGCGATGTCCTCTTCCGACACCTCCTCCCGCAGCAGGCGCACGGCGCCACCGGCCTCGGTCTCTTCGTCGTCCGCTGCCAGCTCCGCGGCCTGCTGATCCAGGCGGCGCTGCAGGGCCGGCATCGCGCCGTGGCGGATTTCCGCCGCCGCCGCCAAGTCGCCGCGGCGTACGCGCTCCTCCTGCTCCAGGCGCATCCGCTCGAGCTGCTCCTTGATCTCGCGCACCTCGTCGATCTGCCGCTTCTCGTTCTCCCAGCGAAGCTGCATGGCATCGCGCTCGCCCCGCACCTCGGCCAGCTCCTGCTCCAGCTCGGACAGGCGCTCCCGCGAAGCCGGGTCGTCCTCCTTGGCCAGCGCCTGCCGCTCGATCGTGAGCTGCAGCAGCCGCCGCTCCAGCCGGTCCAGCTCGGTGGGTTGGCTCTCGATCTCCATCTTCAGACGGCTGGCCGCCTCGTCCACGAGGTCGATCGCCTTGTCGGGCAGGAAGCGCGCGGTGATGTAGCGGTGGGACAGGGTGGCGGCGGCGACGATCGCCTCGTCGCGGATGCGCACCCCGTGGTGGACCTCGTAGCGCTCCTTGAGGCCGCGCAGGATGGCGATGGTCGACTCCACGGACGGCTCGGCGGTCATGACCGGCTGGAAGCGCCGCTCCAGGGCGGCGTCCTTCTCGACGTGCTTGCGGTACTCGTCCAGCGTGGTGGCGCCGATGGCGCGCAGCTCGCCGCGCGCCAGGGCCGGCTTCAGCAGGTTGGAGGCGTCCATCGCCCCCTCGGCGCTGCCGGCGCCGACCAGGGTGTGCAGCTCGTCGATGAACAGGATGATGCGCCCATCGGAACCGGTGACCTCCTGGATCACCGCCTTGAGCCGCTCCTCGAACTCGCCCCGGAACTTGGCGCCGGCCACCAGCGCGCCCAGGTCCAAGGTGAGGACGCGCCGGTCGCGCAGTGACTCCGGCACGTCGCCTTCGACCACGCGCCGCGCCAGACCCTCGACGATCGCGGTCTTGCCCACGCCGGGATCACCGATCAGCACGGGGTTGTTCTTGGTGCGCCGCGCCAGCACCTGCATGACGCGGCGAATCTCCTCGTCGCGGCCGATCACGGGGTCCAGCTTCTGCTGGCGCGCCAGCTCCGTCAGGTCGCGGCAGTAGCGCTCCAGCGCGTTGTACTTGCCTTCCGGGTCCTGGTCGGTGACGCGGGCGCCGCCACGGATCTCCTTCAGCGCGGCAAGCACCGCGTCACGGCTGACGCGCGCCTCGCGCAGCAGGCCGGCGACCGGCCCATCGGTCTCCAGCAGCGCCAGGAACAGGTGCTCGGTGCTGATGTAGTCGTCCTGGAGCTGCTCGGCTTCACGCTCGGCGCGCCGCAGTGCCACCGCCAACCCGCGCCCGACCTGGGCGGTGCCGGCGTCGCCGTACACGCGCGGGCGGTCGGCGAGCAGCCGCTGCACGCCGGCGTCCAGGTCGGCGCCATCGACGCCGAGCCGCTCGATCAGCGGCGGGATGACGCCGTCGGCCTGCTCCAGCAGGGCGGCCAGCAGGTGGTCGACCTCGATCGTGCCGTGGTCATGGCGGTGGGCGATCGAGTCGGCGCTCTGCAACGCCTGCTGCGCCTTCGAGGTGAGCTTGTCGTACCGCATGGGGCTGTTCAGAACCTACGTGCGGACTCGCCGACCGGTCAAAATTCGCCGTGGGCCTCGTCACGGTCGCCGCCGGCACGGTAGTTGACAGCCTCCATTCCGTTTCTTAGTGTCCGTGCGGCGTCTACGGCGTTGTATCCCCGCTCACAAGAGGTACCTCTGGGCACGACCGCCCACCAGCACCTGCGGGGGACAGCCGCGTGCGCCGACGAGTACATCCGGTGAATCGAACAATCAAACGCGGACACGACATACGCTTGGCCGGCCGGCCGGATGACGCGGTCATCGACGCTCCTCTGCCGGCGGCCGTTGCCATCAAGCCGCCCGACTTTCGCGGCATCATCGCCCGACCGGACGTGCAGCCCGGCGACGCGGTGAAGGTGGGCTCGCCCCTGTTCCACGACAAGGAGCACGAGGACTTCCTGTTCACCTCGCCGGTTTCCGGCACGGTCGCGGAGGTGGAGCGCGGTGCGCGCCGCGCCATCCAGAAGGTGGTGGTCTCATCGGACGGCCGCCAGGACGCGCTGGCGCTCGACCCGCCGGCGCTGGCAGCGGCCGATCGCGGCCAGGTGCTCGATGCCCTCATGCGCAGCGGCCTGCTGGCGGCCATCACCCAGCGGCCGCTGGCCGTGGCTCCCAACCCGACGGCGGCCCCGCGCGACATCTTCGTGCCGGCCGTCGACACGGCGCCGCTGGCCGCCGACTGCGCGCTGTTGCTGCGCGGCTCGGAGGACGCGTTCCGCACCGGGCTGCAGGCGCTGTCCCGACTCACGGACGGACACCTCCACCTCTGCACCGACGGGGCGCTGGAGCTGCCGGAGGTGGAGAACGTCGACCGGCTGGAGCGGCATGTGTTCCGCGGCCCGCATCCGGCCGGCAACGCGGGCGTGCACATCCACCACATCGCCCCGATCGCGAACCGCACCGACGCGGTGTGGGTCTGTCCGCTGCAGGGCGTGATCCTGATCGGCCGCCTGTTCGAAGAGGGACGCCTGGTGCCGGACATCGTGGTGGCCTCCACGGGTAGTTCGGCGCCGCGCCATACGCACGTGCGCACGGTGCTCGGCGCCCCGGTCGAGGCGGTTGCCGGCGGGCGCGCCGACCACGAGGCGCGCTACATCGCGGGCAACCCGCTCACCGGCATCCCCGTCGGACCGGACGGATTCCTGGGCTTCATGGACACCTCCGTGACCGTGCTGCCGGAGCACCACGGCCACAAGCTCATGGGCTGGGCGATGCCGCGGCTCGGCACCGCCAGCCGCTCGCGGACCTTTCCGTCGGCGTGGCTGCCGGCCCTGTTCGGCCGCAACGGATTCACCGCCACCACCGAGTTGCACGGCGGGGAGCGCGCCTTCATCGCCACCGGCATCTACCGCGACGTGCTGCCGATGGACGTCTTTCCCGAGTTCCTGATGAAGAGCATCCTGGCCGACGACATCCCGGAGATGGAGGGGCTCGGCATCTACGAGCTGGCCGAGGAGGACGTGGCCCTGTGCGAGTACATCTGCCCGTCGAAGATCCGCTGGCAAGAGATCCTGCGGCGCGGGCTCGACCTGATTCAGCGCGAAGCGTGACGGTGACATGAAGCGACCCGAAGGTACGGACCCGGGACACGAGAACGGCTCGGCAAGCATGATCGACAAGCTGATCCACAAGGCGGAGGCGCACTTCGAGGAAGGCGGCAAGTTCCACCGGCTGTACTACGTGTTCGACATGTTGAAGTCCATGCACTTCTCCCTGCCGACGCGCACGCAGGGCGGGGTGCACATCCGCGACGGCATCGACGTGCGGCGCATGATGGCCACGGTCATCATCGCCCTGATCCCGACGTTGCTGTACGGCATGTACAACATCGGCTACCAGAACCTGCTGGCCCTGGGCACCGATCCGGCGGCGATCCCGATCGGCCGGGCCTTCGGCATCGGCCTGCTCAAGATGCTGCCGATCCTGGCGGTCACCTACGTGGTCGGCGGCGCCTGGGAGGCGCTGTTCGCGGTCGTGCGCAAGCACGAGGTGAGCGAAGGGTTCCTGGTCACCGGCCTGTTGGTGCCGCTGATCGTGCCGCCGACGATCCCGCTCTGGCAGCTCGCCATCGCGACCTCCTTCGGGGTGGTCATCGGCAAGGAGATCTTCGGCGGCACCGGCATGAACATCTTCAACCCGGCGCTGGTGATCCGAGCGTTCCTGTTCTTCGCCTATCCCGTGCAGATCTCCGGTGACCTGGTGTGGGTGGCCGTCGACGGCCACACCGCGGCGACGCCGCTGGCCGTGATCGCCGAGGGGGCCCTGGAGACCGGCGACGTATTGACCGAGCTCACGGCCGCCGGCTTCACGTGGTGGAACATGTTCGTCGGCTCCATTCCCGGCAGCATCGGCGAGACATCGGCTCTCGCCATCCTGCTCGGCGGCATCCTATTGGTCGCCGCGGGCGTCGGCAGTTGGCGCGTCATGCTCTCGATGCTGCTGGGCGGCATCGTCATGGCGCTGCTGCTCAACCTGGTCGCCCCGAGCCCGGCCAGCTTCGCGGCGCTGCCGGCGCACTACCACCTGGTGATGGGCGGCTTCGCGTTCGGCCTGGTCTACATGGCGACCGACCCGGTGTCGGCCGCCGCCACCAACACCGGCAAATGGATCTACGGCGCCATCGTCGGCGCGCTCTCGATCCTGGTGCGGACCGTCAACCCGGCCTACCCCGAGGGCGTGATGCTGGCGATATTGTTCATGAACATGTTCGCACCGCTCATCGACCACTACGTGGTCAAGGCCAACATGCGGCGGAGGCTGGCACGTGCAGCACAGTAAGCCCTACACCATCGGCTTCATCCTGATCATCACCGCCCTCTTCGGCCTGCTGCTGGCGCTGGCGGCCAGCGCCCTGAGCGAACGCCAGCAGTTCAACGAGGAAGTGAACGTCAAGCGCAACATCCTGATGGCGGTCGGCGTGCTGGACCGCGACCGGGAGATGGAGCTGGACGAGATCGACGCCATGTATCAGGAGTCGGTGCAGAGCTTCGCGGTCGACCCCGAGGGCACGATCGTCGAAGGGGTGTCCGGTGAGTCGCTCGACCTGGAGGTGGTGCTGCAGAATCCCGACACCAGCCAGCACCACTATCCGGTGTTCGTGGCCACGGATGCCGGCGGCAGCACCGTGTACGCGATCCCGGTGTTCGGCAAGGGGCTGTGGTCCACGCTGTACGGCTACCTGGCCCTGGAAGCGGACCTGGAGACGGTGCGGGGCATGACCTTCTACGCGCACGGGGAGACCCCCGGCCTGGGCGCCGAGATCGAGCAGGCGTGGTTCCAGGACAACTTCGTCGGCAAGAAGATCTACGACGCGGGTGCGTTGCGCACGATTCAGGTAGTCAAGGGAACCGTGGAGAACCGGATACAGGATCCCGGCGAGCGCGATTACTTTGTGGACGGCATCAGCGGGGCGACCATCACCGGCCGCGGGGTCAGCAACCTGCTTGAAACGAAGGTGGCCTTGTACGAACCTTTCTTCAGACGGATTCGTGCCGGAGGATGAGGAGCTCGACATGAGAGGAGGGAGCCATGGCTGACGCAGCCGTCGCCCAAGGGGCACGCACCGCGGAACGGGAGCCGCTGTTCTCGGCCAAGAACCGCAAGGCGTTCCGCGACCCGCTGATCGGCGACAACCCGATCGCGACCCAGGTGCTGGGCATCTGCTCCGCTCTGGCGGTGACGACCCAGGTGAAGCCGTCGGTGGTGATGGGCATCTCGGTCACCTTCGTGATCGTCATGTCCAACGTGATCATCTCCGTGCTGCGCAAGCTCATTCCCTACAACGTGCGCATCGTCGTGGAGATGACCGTGATCGCGTCGCTGGTGATCCTGGTGGACCAGGTGCTGAAGGCGTACGCCTTCGACGTGTCGCGGCAGCTCTCCGTGTTCGTCGGCCTGATCATCACCAACTGCATCATCCTGGGCCGCCTGGAGGCGTTCGCGATGGCCAACAAGCCGTGGCCGTCGCTGATGGACGGGCTGGGCAACGGCCTGGGCTACGCGGCGGTCATCGTCATCGTCGGCTTCTTCCGCGAGTTGCTGGGCGCCGGCAACATCTACGGCGTGCAGGTGGTGCCGCAGTTCCTGTACGACTCCGGGTTCGTCAACAACGGCCTGATGGCGCTGCCGCCGGGAGCGTTCTTCCTGCTCGGGCTGCTCATCTGGGTGCAGCGCCTGATCGCCAAGGACGCTCAGGAGGACGGCTAGGCCATGGCGCTGATCAACCTGGCCGTCAAGGCCATCTTCGTCGAGAACATCCTGCTGGCCTTCTTCCTGGGCATGTGCTCGTTCCTGGCCGTCTCCAAGCAGGTGAAGACCGCGGTCGGGCTGGGCTTCGCGGTCATCTTCGTGCTCGGAATCACCGCGCCGATCAACTGGGCCGTGCACGAGTACCTGCTCAAGGACGGCGCCCTGGGCTGGGTCAGCCCCCAGATGGCCGATGTCGACCTCAGCTTCCTGAACTTCGTCGCGTTCATCGCCGTCATCGCCGTCATGGTGCAGCTCGTGGAGATGGTGATCGAGAAGACCTCGACCGGCCTGTACACGGCGCTCGGCATCTACCTGCCGCTGATCGCCGTCAACTGCTCCATCCTGGGCGGATCGCTGTTCCTGGTGGAGCGCAACTACACGTTCCTGGAGTCGACCGTGTTCGGGCTGGGGTCCGGGATCGGCTGGATGCTGGCCATCGTCGCCCTGGCCGCGATCCGGGAGAAGATCCGCTACTCCAACGTACCGGCGGCCCTGCGCGGGCTGGGCATGACCATGTTGTTGACCGGGCTGATGTCGATCGCGTTCATGAGCTTCGCCGGCATCACGCTGTAGCGAAACGCTCAGCAAGGCACACTCGGAGAGGAGGAACCACCGTGGCAGTCGTGATCGGCAGCGTCATCGTCTTTCCCGTCGTCATCGTCGCGCTGACCCTGGCGCTGCTGGCGGCGGAGACTCGCCTGAAGCCGAAGGGAAAGGTCAAGATCACCATCAACGGCGATCCCGAGAAAGCGATCGAGACGGACGCGGGCGACACGCTGCTGTCGACGTTGTCCAGCGCCGGCGTGATGCTTCCTTCGGCGTGCGGCGGCGGCGGCACCTGCGGCGTGTGCAAGTGCCAGGTGACCGCCGGCGGGGGCGACATCGCGCCCACCGAGCTGTCGCACGTCAGCTACCGCGAGTCCAAGGAAAACTGGCGGCTGTCCTGCCAGGTGAAGGTCCGGGAGGACATGGAGATCGTGGTCCCGGACGAGGTGTTCTCCATCAACAAGTGGGAGTGCGAGGTCATCGGCAACAAGAGCGTGGCCACCTACATCCGCGAGTTCACGCTGAAGCTGCCGGAGGGCGAGAATCTGAATTTCGAATCCGGCGGCTACATCCAGATCGAGGTGCCGCCGTTCGAGGCCGACTTCAAGAACTTCGACATCGAGGACGAGTACCTGGAGGAGTGGACGCAGCTTGGCGTCCTGGACCTCCACACCAAGAACACGGAGACGGTGTCGCGGGCGTACTCGATGGCCAACCACCCGGCGGAAGGCAACATCGTGATGCTGAACATCCGTATCGCCACGCCGCCGGTGGACCGTGAGAAACGGGCGTTCATGAACGTGATGCCCGGCGTGGCCTCCAGCTACGTGTACGACCAGAAGGTCGGCGACAAGGTCACCATCTCCGGGCCATACGGCGAGTTCTTCATGCAGGAGACCGACCGGGAGATGTGCTACATCGGCGGCGGCGCCGGCATGGCGCCTCTGCGCTCGCACATCTTCCACCTGTTTCACACGCTGAAGACCGGCCGCAAGGTGAGCTACTGGTACGGCGCCCGCTCGCGGCGCGAGATCTTCTACGAGGACCACTTCCGCAAGATCGAGAAGGAATTTCCGAACTTCACGTTCCACATCGCCCTGTCGGAGCCGCTGCCGGAGGACAACTGGGACGGGCCGGTCGGTTTCATCCACCAGGTGGTCCAGGGCGAGTACCTGGAGAGCCACGAAGCCCCGGAGGACATCGAGTACTACCTGTGCGGTCCGCCCCTGATGCTGGGCGCGGTGCGCACGATGCTGGACGACCTCGGTGTCGAGCCGGAGATGATCCGTTTCGACGAGTTCTAGGGGGCAGCCGTCCCGGCCGGGCGGTGCCGACGCCATGATCCTGACGCGAATCTACGCGGCGTTGCGCGCGGACCTCGACGCGACCGGCAGCGAGCTGGATCGGCAGATCGGTTCGGTGGTCGCCGAGCGCCGCGAGCTCGCCGGGCAGTACGAGCGGCTGCGAGCGCTGATCGAGCAGCTCCGCTCCGTACGCGGCAAGCTGCTGCGCCCGGTACTGGTGCTGCTGGCGGCGCGATCCGCTGGTGCGGGTTCGTCACGTGCGGTGATCCAGCTCGCGGCGGCGACCGAGCTCCTGCACTCGGCTTCGCTGATTCACGACGACATCATCGACGAGACCGAGGTGCGGCGCGAGCAGGTAGCGGTGCACAAGCGGTTCGGCACGCAGATGGCCGTGCTGATCGGTGACGTCCTGTACGCGCAGTTCTTCACCGTCCTCGCCAGGCTGCCGGCGACCGACGCGGTGCGGGTGGCGTTGTTCGAGCTGTTCTGCGCGGTCACCCGCGACATGTGCCTGGGCGAGATCGTGCAGCAGGGCGCATTGCGAGGGGAGTTGCCGGCCCGCGAGCGGCTCTACCACGACGTGATCGACTCGAAGACGGCCGGCTTGATGTCGGGCTGTTGCTACGGCGGCGCCCTGGTCGCGGGCTCAGGCGCGGACCGCGCGGCTGCCTACGCACGCTTCGGACGCGCCTTCGGCACCGTGTTCCAGCTCATCGACGACTATCTGGACGGCGATGCGGTCTATGGCGACCGCGCGGCGCTGCCCGGCCAGGCACGCCGGAGCGCCGAGGATGCGCGCGCCGAGTTGGACGGGTTCGAGCCCGGCACGGCGACCGAGCACCTCGCGTCGCTCCTGCGCTACACGCTGGCTCGTCCCCGACACGAAGTGCTTGCCTGAGGAAGTGCTTGCCTGAGGAAGTGGCTGCCTGAGGTCAGGCCGATAGCAGCAAGCCGGGCTTTTCCAGGAGCCCGACCAGGGCGTGCACGAACGGCGCTGCGGCGGTTTCGTCCGGTACTTCCAGAGTGAGATCCAGGTGCGAGCGGGCACGGATTGCACCGTCCCGGAAGGCGGCATCCGACACCGGGCCCTCCAGGCGCAGCGTCGCCCCGCACGGCAAGGAGCCTGTGGCACCCCGAGTGTCGATCCGCGCCTCGGCGGCGGCGCGCGTCAGGGCCGCGATGCCCAGGCTGCCGACATCGTCTCCGTCGGGGAGCGCCCAACGCCGCGAGCCTCTGGCCAGGCACAACGGAGGCAGTTCCGGGCTGGCGCGAAGGGC
This sequence comes from Spirochaetaceae bacterium, assembly GCA_028820215.1. The sequence continues at coordinate 28,615 of JAPPKD010000119.1, forward strand.
CATGGCCGCGGCTTTGATCAGCAGTGGCGTCAGCGGTGCCTTGCGCTGACCGCTCACGGCGGCAAGCGCCGGCAGCCGATCCAGCAGATCGCTCAGGTCCGCACGTGCCGTAACCGGTGGCAGCGTGCCGCGTGCGGCATGCCGGGCAGCGGCGGCTGCCCGCCGCACGTCGTCGACGGTGACGCGTCCGCGCCGGCCGCTTCCGCGCGTGCGCCGCACGTCGACGCCGTGCTCTCGCGCCAGGCGTCTCGCGGCCGGCCCCGCAGTGGGCATGATCATCGCAACGCCGCTTCCGGGCCCGACGTTCAGAGCAAATCGGCTGCCGAGAAGAAGAAGCCCACCTCGGCCGCGGCGTTCTCCGGCGAATCCGATCCGTGCGTGGAGTTGCGCTCGATCGAGCTGCCGAACCGGGCCCGAACGGTGCCTTGTTCGGCCTCTGCGGGGTTGGTGGCGCCCATCAGCGCGCGCCAGGCGGCCACCGCGTCGCCGCGTTCCAGGGCGGCCACGACGACCGGCCCGGAGGTCATGAACTCCACCAGGCTGTCGTAGAAGGGTCGCTCGGCGTGCACGGCGTAGAACGCGCGTGCCTGCGGGATCGACAGTCGCGTCATGCGCAGGGCGCGAATCGTGAAACCGCCGTGCTCGATCATCTCGACGATGGCGCCGGTGTGTCCGGCCGCGACGGCGTCGGGCTTCACGATGGCGAGGGTGCGGGTGGGGGTTGGCGTATCGTTCTGGTTCATGGTCTGGCGGAACCGTAGCACGAACGGGACGGATTCCGGAAGCCGGCCTACATTAATGTAGGTCCGGTAGCTGGGAGCCTACCGAAACGTAGGACAGGTGAAGGTCTGAGGGGCTCTTTGCCTATTGGCATGATTTCTGTTTATAAAACGGCGGAGAGGAGGGTTCATGAAGGAACTCAAAACGGCTTCAGACGCACTGAAGCTGATTCAAGACGAAAACGTGGAGGTCGTCGACCTGCGGTTCATCGACTTCCCGGGCATCTGGCAACATTTTTCGGTTCCGGCGCGCTCGCTGGACGTCGACGACTTCGAAGACGGCTTGGGATTCGACGGATCCAGCATTCGCGGCTGGCAGTCCATCAACGAATCCGACATGCTGATCGTGCCGGATCCCGCGACCGGCTTCATCGATCCGTTCATGGCTCGCAAGACGCTGGTGTTCATCTGCGACATCCGCGATCCGATCACGGGTGAGGACTATACGCGCGACCCGCGCCACATCGCCCGCAAGGCGGTTTCCTACCTGGCGTCCATCGGCCTCGGCGACACGGCGTTCTTCGGGCCGGAGGCGGAGTTCTTCGTCTTCGACGACATCCGCTTCGACCAGAACGAACATTCCGGCTTCTACTACATCGACTCCGAGGAGGGGCGGTGGAACGCCGGCCGGGACGAGCAGCCCAACCTGGGCTACAAGCCCCGCTACAAGGAGGGCTACTTTCCGGTGCCCCCGACCGATTCGCAGCAGGACCTGCGCAGCGAGATGATGCTGATCATGGAGGAGATCGGCGTGCCGGTCGAAGCCCAGCACCACGAGGTCGCCACCGGCGGACAGGGCGAGATCGACATGCGCTTCGCCCCCATGGTGGAGATGGCCGACCGGATGATGAAGTACAAGTACGTCGTCAAGAACACCGCGCGGCGCTACAACAAGACGGCCACCTTCATGCCCAAGCCGCTGTTCAACGACAACGGCACCGGCATGCACACGCACCTGTCGATCTGGAACGCCGGCGAGAACCTGTTCGCGGGCGACGGCTACGCGGGCCTGTCGGAGATGGCCCTGAACGCCATCGGCGGTATCCTCCGCCACGCGCCGGCGCTGCTGGCGTTCACGAACCCGTCGACCAACAGCTACAAGCGGCTGGTTCCCGGGTTCGAGGCGCCGGTCAACCTGGCCTACTCGCGCCGCAACCGCAGCGCCGCGGTGCGCATCCCGATGTACTCGAACTCGCCGAAGGCGAAGCGGGCCGAGTTCCGCTGTCCCGATCCGTCGGCCAATCCGTACTTGGCGTTCGCGGCGCTCCTGATGGCCGCCGTCGACGGCATCATGACCAAGGCCGATCCCGGCGAGCCGCTGGACCGCGACCTGTACGACCTGCCGCCGGAGGAGCTGGCCAAGGTGCCGACCACCCCCGGTTCGCTGCGCGAGGCGCTGGGCGCGCTGGCCGACGACCACGAGTTCCTCACCAAGGGTGACGTCTTCACCGAGGACGTGATCGAGACGTGGATCGACTACAAGATCGAGAACGAGGTCCAGGAGATGGATCTGCGTCCGCACCCGTGGGAGTTCGCGCTCTACTACGACATCTGACGCTGTTTCGGGGATACTTGAGGCGCTACGAAACCTGAGGAAGCGAAGCGTCACGGCACGGGCGGCGTCCCGCTGGCACTGCGCCGGCGGGTCATCGTCCGCTGTCCCGAGATCGATGCCGAGTTCGTGGACGAGCACCTGTCGCGGCTCGGTGAACGGTACCTGAACACGTTCACCGAGCCCGAGCTCGTCCAGCATGCGCGGGCGGCCCACCGCCTCCGGCCACAGATGCCCGCCAACGTCTCCGTCGAAGCGACCGCGTTCGAGCGGTTTGCCTGCACGGTGGTCGCCTTCGACTACCGCGACGAGTTCTCGCTGATCACCGGCGTGCTCGGCTCCCTGGGCCTGAGCATCGAGCAGGGCCACGCCTTTACCTACGCACGCGACCCGCGGCCAGACGCCGCGGAGCAGGGCGCGGGGGCCCGTCGCACGACTCGCCGGCGGCGCCGCGTCGATCCGCGCCGCGCACCGCTGGGGCTCTCTGCCAAGCCCGTGGAAGCCCGTGGTGCGTTGCGGGCACGGATGGTCGATCGCTTCATCGGCCACGTCCCGCCGGCCCGCGCCGCGCGCTTCGCGGAGCAGGCGGCCGCGGAACTGCGATCCGTCCTGGCAGTGCTGGAGCGGGACGGGCGCGACGCCGCCAAGCAGCATGTGGATGAGTTGGTGGCCCGGGCGGTAGCCGCAGACGTTCAGCAGGAACCGGTCCTCTACCCGGTCGAAGTGCATGCGGAGGTGCTGCCCGACGGCGCGGACGGCCAGTCGGGACGCGCCCGCTTGGCGATCGCCTCTCAGGACACACCGTTCTTCCTCTATTCCTTCGCCACCGCGCTGTCCACGCTGGGAGTGGTCATCGACCAGGTGGTGATCACCACCGAGGCCGGGCGCATCGCGGACGAGTTCGTGGTGTCGGCCGCCGCCGGCACCACGCTGGCGGCGGCGGAGGACCTGGCGCGCATCGAGCTGGCGGCGCTGCTGACCAAGCAGTTCACGCATTTCCTGGGAAGCGCCCCGGACCCGTTCGCGGCCCTGGGCCGCTTCGGCCACCTGGCTGGCGAGTTGCTGCAGCGCCCTTCGCGGATCGGGTGGGCGGAGTTGCTGAGCGACTCCGCAGTGCTCCGCGGCCTGGCGCGCCTGCTCGGCGCCAGCGACTACCTGTGGGAGGACTTCGTGCGGCTGCAGTACGAAACGCTGCTGCCGCGGCTGCGCGACGCTGGCGCCACCGGCTACTCCGAACCGGCCGGGACGTGCGCGGCGCGGCTCGCCGAGGCGGTGGCGCGGGCACCGGAGGGCCGTGCCTCCAGAAAGAGCGCGCTCAACGACTTCAAGGACCGGGAGGTGTTCCTCCTCGATCTCGATCACCTGCTCACCGACGGATTCGGATTCCGGGAGCTGAGCGAACGGCTCACCGAACTGGCCGAGGCAGTGGTGGCCGCGGCCGTCGGGATGGCGTTCGACGAGCTGAGCGCGCGGCACGGTACGCCGTGCACGTTCGCGGGCCTGGAGTCGCGCTGCGCGGTGCTTGCGCTCGGCAAGTTCGGAGGCCGGGCGCTGGGATATGCCTCCGACATCGAGCTGCTGTTCGTGTACGGTGATCAGGGGAGCACGACCGGTCCCGAACCGCTGCCGAACCGGGAGTTCTACCAGCGGCTGGTGCGCGAGACCGAGGAGGTCATCGCGGCCAAGCGCGAAGGGATCTTCGACGTGGACACGCGCCTGCGCCCGTATGGCGAATCCGGACCGCTCGCGTGCAGCCTGGAGACGTTCGCGTCCTATTACGACGCCGACGGAGCGGCGCTGTCGTACGAGCGCCTGGCGCTGGTCAGGCTGCGTGCGGTGGCCGGCGACGCCGCGCTGGGGTCGCGGGTCGAGCGGCTGCGGGACAGCATGCTCTACACGCGCGGGTCGCTCGACATGGCATCGCTTGCCGACCTGCGCGCGCGGCAGGTGCGCGAGAAGTGCCCGGGCGGCGTGGCCAACGCCAAGTTCAGCCCCGGGGCCCTCGTGGATGTCGAGTACACGGTGCAGATCCTGCAGGTCGTGCATGGCTCGGCTACTCCCGCCCTGCGGACGCCGAGCGTGCACGCCGCGCTCGATGAGCTGCGCAGGCTGGAGGTGATCGACCAGGCGGACGCGCAGGTGCTGGCTGCCGCCTACGACTTCCTGCGGCGGCTGATCAACGGACTGCGCATGCTGCGCGGCTCGGCTCGGGATCTGCTGCTTCCCGCCACCGACAGCGCCGAGTACGCGCACCTGGCGCGGCGCATCGGCTACGGGGGCCGGGGCGGTCTGGGCGAGGCGGCGCAACTCCGCACCGACTTCGAGGTGCACACGGCGGCAGTCCGGGCGTTCGTGGACCGCCGGTTCGGTCACGAGTCCGTCCCCTGGGGCGCCGATGCGGTCGGGCCGGCGGACCTGGTGCTCGCCGTGGGATCGGACCGGGTGCCGACGGATGCGGAGCTGGCGTTCCTGCGCCGGGCCGGTTTCCGCGACTCGGGACGGGCGATGCGCAACATCGTCGGCATCGCCCATCGGTCGGGGGTGGGTCATGCGGAGGTGGCCGGGCGCGGCGACGGCGAGCAGCGCCGCACCCTGGCGCGCCTGATGGTACTGGCGCTCGACGACCTTGCGCGCAGCGCCGATCCGGACATGGCGCTCAACAACTGGGAGCGTTTCGTGGCCGTGCAGCCGAACCCGCCGGCGCACCTGGCGGGGATGCTGGAACAACCGGTGCGGCTGGGGCTGCTGCTGTCGATGTTCGCGACCAGCCAGTTCCTGGTCGACTCCCTGGTGCGGAACCCGGAGTTCCTCGACTGGATCGCCGACGAGCGGCGCCTGCACGGGCCGCGTTCGCTGCAGGCGATGCTGGGCGACCTCCGCGCGCTGTCGTCACAGGCCGCCGACCACGAGCGCTGGCTGCGCGCCATCCGGCTGTTCCGCCGCCGGGAGATGCTGCGCATCGCTGCCCGCGACTTCTACCTGGGCGCCCCGATCGCGGTGACGACCGCGGAGCTGGCGACGGTTGCCGACGCGGTGGTGACCGTGGCGCTGGAGCGCGCCGGCGCCGACCTGCATGGGGAGCTGGGCGACGGCGTGGCGATCCTGGCGTTCGGCAAGCTGGGAGGACGCGAGCTCAACTACAGCTCGGACATCGACCTGGCGACGGTGTACGACGCAGGCAAGGCCGGCCTGCGGGAGCGCGCCGCCGGGCTCACGACCCGGCTGCGGCAGGATCTGAGCGCGCACACCGGCGAGCAGCACGCCTACCGGGTGGACCTGCGGCTGCGGCCGTACGGCGGGTCGGGGGAACTGGTCACCGGCTCGACGGCGTTCGTCGACTACTACGAACGGCGCGCCGGACTGTGGGAGGTCCAGGCGCTGCTGCGCTGTCGCGCCATCGGCGGCGACGTCGCGTTCGGGGAACGGCTGCTCAGGCGCCTGCAGCCGGTCATACGGCGTGGCTTCGGCCACGCCGAGGTGTCGGCCACGGTCGCGCGGATGCGCGACGCGCACACGGCTGCCTCGGCGGTGGCGGCGGCGGGGCCGGGCCGCCTGCGGCGCGGGATAGACGTCAAGAACGGCCGCGGGGGCATCCGGGACGTCGAGTTCCTGGTGCAGGGGCTACAACTCATCAACGCCCGTGAGCATCCGGGCGTGCTGACCGGCCATACGCCCACCGGTATCGAGCGGCTGGCGGAGGCCGGTCTGCTGGCCGACGACCGGGCGCGGGAGCTTGCCGGTGACTACGCGCTGCTGCGCCGCACCGAACACCTGCTGCAGGTGCTGGACGATCGCCAGGTGCACGCCATCCCGGCCGACGGACCCGCGTTGATCGCGCTGGCCAGGCGCCTTCTGGGCGCGGAGGCGACCGAGCGGACACTCGCCGAGACGCTCGCCGCCGCGAGCGAGCGCGTGCACGCCGCGTACCGCCACTGGCTGACGTCCTGACACAAGGAGCCTGACACAACGAGAGGGTCCCGGCAGCAACCGGGACCCTCTCTCACGCTGACGGACGCGTGGCTACCCGATGGCCGCCTCGCCGCGCTCGCCGGAGCGGATGCGGATGCACTCCGGCAGGTCCAATATGAATATCTTGCCGTCCCCGATCGAGTCGGTTCGGGCGCCGCGGATGATGGCGTCGGTGGTGCGGTCGACGAAGCCCTCGTTGACCGCGACCTCCAGGCGCACCTTCTTGAGCAGGTTCACCTCGGTCTCGACGCCGCGGTAGGTCTCCGTGTAGCCGCGCTGCTGGCCGCAGCCGAGCGCGTTGGTCACCGACATCTTGAAGACCTCTTCCTTGTAGAGCTCCTGCTTCACGTCGCCCAGCTTGTGGGGCTGTATGTACGCAATGATCAGTTTCACGGTTCGCCTCCTATTGCGATGAGAAGATCTGGAAGCCCGAGTACGCCTCGGCCCCGTGCTCGTCGATGTCCAGGCCGCGCAGCTCCTCGTCGCGGCTGACGCGCAATCCCATGACCGCCTTGATGACCACGAAGAGCACGAAGCCGGCCGCCATGGTCCAGGCGAACACCGCCACGACGCCCACGAACTGTACGCCGAGCTGGGCCAGGCCGCCGCCGAAGAACAGTCCCGAGACGCCGCCGATGGCCTCGTTCGCGAACAGGCCGACCGCCAGGGTGCCCCAGGCGCCGCACACGCCGTGCGCGGACACGGCGCCGATCGGATCGTCGATCTTGCACACCTTGTCCAGCAGCTCGACCGACAGCACGACCAGCACGCCGCCGAGCAGCCCGATCAGGACGGCCATGGCCGGCGCCACGAACGCGCAGCCGGCGGTGATCGACACCAGTCCGGCGATGGCGCCGTTGAGCGCGAAGGTGGGGTCGGGCTTGCGGAACCAGATCCAGGCGGTGAACAGCGCGCCCACCGCGCCGGCAGCGGCTGCCACGTTGGTGTTGAGCGCGATCAGGGCGATGCTCAGGTCGGTGCCGGCCACCGTGCTGCCGGCGTTGAAGCCGAACCATCCGAACCAGAGGATGAAGACCCCCAGCGACGCGAGCGGCAGGCTGTGGCCGGGGATGGCGCGTGCGGTCAGGCCGGAGCCGTTCTGCACGTACTTGCCGACGCGGGGTCCGATGACCATGGCGCCCACCAGGCCCAGCCAGCCGCCGGTGGAGTGGACGACGGTGGAGCCGGCGAAGTCGGCGAAGCCGGGGCCGATGTCGTTCAGCCAGCCACCGCCCCAGGTCCAGTGGCCGACGATCGGATAGATCAGCGCGGTCACGAACACGCTGTAGACCATGTAGGCGGGAAAGCGGGTCCGTTCGGCCATGGAGCCGGAGACGATCGTCGCCGCGGTTGCGGCGAACATCGCCTGAAACAGCCAGAAGGCGAAGTCGGAAGCATTGCCGGTCCCGGCAGAGGTGAAGTTGGCCAGGAAGAAGTCGCTGGCGCCGAACAGGCCGGCCTTGCTGGCCCCGAACATGAGGGCGTAGCCGATGGCCCAGAACGACAGCATGCCGATGGAGAAGTCCATGAGGTTCTTCATCAGGATGTTGGCTGCGTTCTTGGCCCGGGTGAGGCCCGTTTCGAGCATCGCGAAGCCGGCCTGCATCAGGAAGACCAGGACGGCCGCGAGCAGCGTCCATACCGTGTCGATCGCCAGGGCATTGGAGTCGGCGTCCGCGAACGCGGCGAGCGCGACCCCCAGGCCCACGAGCACCAGGACACAGCGCTTGGGTGGGTGCGGTAGTTTCATGCGCAAAATACAGCAAAAGCCGTGCCAATATCCGGAAACGAAGAAAGCCAGCCCATTCAGTCCACGCCGGGGTAGGCCATTCGCGGTTTCTCTACCAAATGGTAGGACAGATCGGCCGTTCCTACCGTGTCGTAGAAATGTCCGGCCGGCCGACGTGCAGGTTGCCGTTCGGATTCAGGACCTGAACCGATCGGGATCGATGCCGTACCTGCGCACCCGCAGTCCCATGATGCGCTCGGTGGTCCCGAGCCGGCGGCCGGCGGCCGACAGGTTGCCGCGCGCCCACTTCAGCGCCTCTTCGATCAGCTCGCGCTCGACCCGCGCGATCATCGACTTCAGCGTTCCGCGCGGGCCGGTTCCGGTCGCGTCGGCGGTCTGCAGGCTCGGCGGCAGATGGTGCCCGTGAATGACCTGGTCGCTCGACAGCAGCGCGGCGCGCTCGATGCAGTTCTCCAGCTCGCGCACGTTGCCGGGCCAGTGGTAGCTCATCAGCATGTCGATCGCCGGCGTGGAGATGCGACGCACCCCGTAGCGTTCGACGAAGTGGTCGGCGAGCTGCATGATGTCGCTCTTGCGCTCGCGCAGTGGCGGGATGTGAACGGGGAACACCGCCAGGCGGTAGTACAGGTCGGCGCGGAACACCTCCTGCTCGAGGAGCTCCTCCAGGTTGCGATTGGTGGCCGCGATCAGGCGCACGTCGCTGCGCAAGGTGGCGACCCCGCCGACGCGCTCGAACTCCCGCTCCTGCAGCACGCGCAGCAGCTTCACCTGCACGTGCGGCGCCAGGTCACCGATCTCGTCCAGGAAGATCGTGCCGCCGTGCGCGATCTCGAAGCGGCCCTTGCGCGAGGCGACGGCACCCGTGAACGCGCCCCGCTCGTGGCCGAACAGCTCGCTCTCGATCACGGAGTCGGGCAGCGCGGCGACGTTGACCTTCACGAACGGCCGCTCCGCGCGCGGGCTGTTGTAATGGATGGCATGGGCCACGAGATCCTTGCCGGTGCCGGTCTCTCCCCGCAGGAGGACGGTCGTCTCGCTGCCGGCGACCTGCTCGATGAGTCGGTAGACGGTCCGCATCGCTTCCGAGTTGCCGACGATGTTGGCCGGCCGGAACCGCGACTTCAGCTCGCCGCGCAGGCGGTCGTTCTCGGCCGCCAGCCGCTGCCGCTGCTCTTCCGCGGTCTGGCGCAGCTTGACCGCCTGCGCGATCATCGACGCGACGATCGACAGCAGCCTGACGATGTCTTCCGAAGCGTCCGGGTCCGCCAGGCGGCCGGTGGCTAGCGCGCCAACCACCTGATTGCCGAGCTTGATCGGTACGCAGGTGAACGACTCCCCGGCCGCGGGGCCGGTGTCGATGGCGCCGGTACGGTTGAGGAACAGCGGCTCGGCGGCCACGTCGGGGACATAGACCGGCTGCCCGTTCTGGATGACGCGGCCGATGATCCCCTCGCCGATCCGGTAGCGGCCGCGCTCGCGCTGCAGTTCGGAGAGGCCCAGCGCGGCCTCGATCGAGATCTCTCCGGTTTCTCGGTTGAGCAGTCCCAGCACGCCGATGCGGACGCCAAGCCGGCTGCGCAACACCTCCAGCACCGGACCGAGCACCTCGCGCAGATCCAGGCTTTCGTCGAGGATCCGGCTGATGTGGAACAGCAGGGTCAGCTCGCGGACATCGCCGCGCACACCGTCCGGAGTTTCGGTCATCCTCACACACAGGGCACGAGTCGGCAGAGTCCTGTCAAGCTCTCCTATCGGGCTCTCATGGCAGCAAAACGACGCCCGCCGCATATGCGGCGGGCGCCTGTCGATGTAGCCGTAGTAAGCGGCGACGAGGTCCAATGGTGATTTCGACTCTAACGACTACCCTTAGCGGTGTGAACCAGACCAAGTGAAAAAAAAGTAAAA
>JAPPKD010000174.1 GCA_028820215.1 Spirochaetaceae bacterium
ATTTTTAGATGAGGCACGCTTTCGGCAGGGTTAGATTTCTGGTGAGGCAATGCGACTCGTTGCCATGCCGGGACGGCATCGGTAGAATGGACATGCTATGTTTACGCGGGGGTGCGGAAGCGCCCGTTAGAACCATCGGATGGAACCAAGGAGGAGTGGGAATCTGATGAAAACGACAACTCACATCAAGGCGGTCGGACTGGCCGCCGTGTTCGCGGTCGTGGGGGCCGCCGCGCTGCAGGCGCAGACCCTCGCTGCCGTGCAGGCCGCCGGCGAGCTGAAGTGCGGGATCAACACCGGTCTCGTGGGCTTCGCCAACACCGACGACGAGGGCAGATGGGAAGGCTTCGACGTCGCCTACTGCCGGGCGCTGGCAGCGGCCGTGCTGGGCGATTCCGAGGCGATCGCGTTCGTGAACCTGACCGGCAAGACGCGCTTCCCGGCGCTGCAGGCCGGTGAGATCGACGTGCTGTCGCGGAACACCACGTGGACGTTCTCGCGCGATGTCGACTTGGGCCTGACCTTCGTCGGCGTCAACTACTACGACGGGCAGGGCTTCATCGGCCGCACGTCGCTGGGCATCATGAGCGCCACCGAGCTGGACGGCGCCTCGGTGTGCATCCAGACCGGCACCACCACCGAGCTCAACCTGGCGGACTTCTTCCGCACCAACAACATGAGCTACGAGCCGGTGCCGATCGAGGACAACGCGGAGGCGCGCGCCGCCTACGAGGCGGAGCGCTGCGACGTGTACACCACGGACGCATCCGGCCTGGCCGCCACCAAGGCGACCTTCGACGATCCGGGCGCGCACATGGTGTTCCCGGAGATCGTCTCCAAAGAGCCGCTGGGGCCGCTGGTCCGCCAGGGTGACGACCAGTGGGCGGACATCGCGCGCTGGGTGCTGAACGCGCTGATCATCGCCGAGGAGCTGGGCGTCACGCAGGACAACGTGATGGAGCTGGCCGCCGGTACCGACCATCCGGAGATCAACCGCATGCTCGGCAGCGAGGGCAGCTACGGCGAGATGCTGGGGCTGGACGCCCAGTGGGCCGTGCGCGCGATCGCGGCGGAAGGCAACTACGCCGAGATCTTCGACCGCTACGTCGGCCCGGACACCGCGCTGGGCCTGCAGCGCGGCGTGAACGCGCTGTACAAGGACGGAGGTATCCTCTACGCGCCGCCGTTCCGTTAGACCGTCCGGCCGCGGAGGCTCGCTCCTGAGCGGGTCTCCGCGTGCCCTTGCCCTGCAACTCCTGCTGGTGCTGGGGGCGGCGCTGTTCATCGTGTTCATCGTCTCGAACACGATCGCGAACATGCAGAGGACCGGTCTCTCGTCGGGCTATGGCTTTCTGTTCACGACGTCCGCGTTCGACATCAACCAGCGGCTGATCCCGTACGACTCGACGCACACCTACGGGAAGGCGTTCATCGTCGGCGGCCTGAACACCGTCCTGGTGGCCGCCCTGGGCATCATCGCCGCCACCGTCATCGGCTTCCTGGCCGGCGTGCTGCGCCTGTCGAGCAACTTCCTGGTCAGCCGCATCGTCACCGTCTACGTCGAGTTCACGCGCAACGTCCCGTTGCTGCTGCAGATCATCTTCTGGTGGGTGATCCTGCTGGCCCTGCCGCGGGTGCGCGACAGCATCTCCATCGCGGAGACCGTGTACCTCAGCAACCGTGGCGTGCGGATGCCGGCGCCGATGTTCGAAAGCGGCGCGATCGGCATCCTGATCGCGCTGGTCGTCGCCATCGCGGCGACCGTGATCGTGTCGCGCTGGGCCGGGGCGCGCCATGAGGCTACCGGAGAGAAGTTCCCCGCCGGCTGGACCGGACTGGGACTGATCGTCGGGCTGCCGCTGATCATGTACCTCATCCTGGGCCGCCCGGTGACCTTCGACGTGCCGGTGATGGGCCGGTTCAACCTGCAGGGCGGCTTCAACGTCACGCCAGAGCTGATCGCCCTGTGGATCGCGCTGGCCACCTATACCGGCGCCTTCATCTCCGAGATCGTGCGCGCCGGCATCCTGTCGGTGAGTAAGGGACAGACCGAGGCGGCCGGCGCGCTCGGCCTGCCGCCAGGCCTCACCCTGCGCAAGATCATCCTGCCGCAGGCGCTGCGCGCCATCATCCCGCCGCTGACCAGCCAGTACCTGAACCTGACCAAGAACTCCTCGCTGGCGGTGGCGATCGGCTACCAGGACCTGGTGTCCGTCGGCAACACCATTCTGAACCAGAGCGGTCAGGCCATCGAGGTGATCTCCATCTTCATGGTCATCTACCTGTCCCTGAGCCTGCTCACCTCCGCGCTCATGAACTGGTACAACCGCCGCATCGCGCTGGTCGAGCGATGAAATCGCCTGGATCGGTGATGGGCGAGCCCGAGGCGCGACCGGTTTCCGACGACCGCGCGTTCCATCGGACGCGGGCGCAGATGATTCCGGGCCGCCCGGCCCCGGTCACGACCGTGGGCGTGCTGGGCTGGCTGCGCGCGAACCTGTTCTCGAGCTGGGTGAGCACGGTGCTGACCGTCGCCGCGCTGCTGCTGCTGTGGCGGGTCGTCCCGCCCCTGCTCGGCTGGGCGTTCTTCAACGCCGATTTCAGTGGCGCCACTGGTGAGGAGTGCACGGCAGCGGGTGCCTGCTGGGCGTGGCTCGACCAGCGGATCTCCCAGTTCCTCTACGGCTTCTACCCTTCCGACTCGTACTGGCGGGTCAACGTCACCGTGATCCTGCTGATTCCGGCGGTCGCGTACGTGCTGTTCGACAAGCTTCCCTACGCCCGCTACGGCCGCCGGTTCTCGATCGCGTACGTGCTGATCGCCACGTTCCTGCTGGTCGGCGGGTTGCCGGTCCGCGACGAGACGGGTCAGGTCGTCGGCAGCCTGTTCGGCATCCGCAGCATCTCCACCGACCAGTTCGGCGGCTTCATGCTCAACCTGGTGGCCGGACTGGCCGGGATCGTGCTGTCGCTGCCGATCGGCATCCTGCTGGCGCTCGGCCGCCGCTCGACCCTGCCGGCGGTCCGCCTGGCCTCGATCGCCTTCATCGAGGTGGTACGCGGGGTGCCGCTGATCACGCTGCTGTTCGTGGCGATCACCATCCTGAAGCTGTTCCTGCCGCCGGGCGTGTCGCTCGACCAGCTCATCCGCGTGATGGTGATGATCACGGCGTTCTCCTCGGCCTACATGGCGGAGGTGATCCGCGGCGGCCTGCAAGCCATCCCGAACGGCCAGTACGAGGCCGCCCAGGCGATGGGCCTGAGCTACTGGAAGATGATGCGCCTGGTCATCCTGCCGCAGGCGCTCAAGATCTCGATCCCCGGCATCGTCAACACCTTCATCGGCCTGTTCAAGGACACCACGCTGGTGGTCACCATCGGCCTGTTCGACATCCTGGGCCATGCGCGGCTCCTGCAGACCAACCCGGACTGGATCGGCAAGGTCGATCACGAGACCTTCGTGATCGCGGCGCTGTTTTTCTTCGTGATCTGTTTCTCCATGTCGCGCTACTCGATCAACCTGGAGAGACGCCTCGACACCACCCGGCGCTAGGGACAAGGGAGCGAAGCATGTCAGACACCGACCAGTCGGTCGAGAAAGAGCCGATCATCCGCATCACCGGCCTGAACAAGTGGTTCGGCGCGCTGCACGTGCTGCGCGACATCGACCTGACCGTGGAGCAGCAGGAGCGCATCGTCATCTGCGGCCCGTCCGGGTCCGGCAAGTCGACCCTGATCCGCTGCATCAACCGGTTGGAGGAGCACCAGCAGGGATCGATCGTGGTCGAAGGCACCGAGATGACCAACGACCTGAAGAACATCGACGCGATTCGCCAGGAAATCGGCATGGTGTTCCAGCAATTCAACCTGTTCCCGCACCTGACCGTGCTGCAGAACTGCACGCTGGCGCCGATCTGGGTCCGCAAGATGTCGCGCGCCGACGCCGAGCAACAGGCCATGGAGCTGCTCGAGCGCGTGAAGATCCCGGAACAGGCGCACAAGTATCCGGGGCAGCTCTCCGGCGGACAGCAGCAGCGCGTGGCCATCGCCCGGTCCCTGTGCAAGCAGCCCAAGATCATGCTGTTCGACGAGCCGACCTCGGCGCTCGATCCGGAGATGATCAAGGAGGTGCTCGACGTGATGGTCGACGTGGCGGAGTCCGGCGTGACCATGCTGGTCGTCACCCACGAGATGGGCTTCGCCTCGCAGGTCGCCGACCGCGTGATCCTCATGGACGAGGGCCAGATCGTCGAGCAGAACACCCCGGACGAGTTCTTCAACAACCCGCAGTCCGACCGCACCAAGCTGTTCCTGAGCCAGATCCTCAGCCACTGATCAGGAGTCGCGCACGCTCTTCGAAACCGCCCGCCACTCCCGCAATGTTGCCCGAGAGTCAACGCTGTACCCACTCCCCGCCTACCCGTCCGCAGACTTGCGTGCTTCCTGCGCAAGTGGCGATCTTGGTCCCGGACGAGCCGTGATAGGACACGATTTCAAGCGGACCGGTCTGCTGAGGGCAGGGTTCCGATACCAGGATCTGGTCGCCATTGAGGTCCTCATCGAGTTTTATCGCAACCGGCATGCCTATGACTGGGTAACGCTTGAAGCCGAAAATCCTGACTTCGGATCTATTGAAGATATTGTCGCCTGCCATCCCGACGGCCGCTACGAACTGATCCAGGTAAAGTTCGCGGCCGACCCCGGGGCATCAAGCTCCACCTTAAACGGAACTTCCAGAGGAAGATCGTTGATAAGCTCTGTGGTGGGCTTGAAATAGGAG
>JAPPKD010000037.1 GCA_028820215.1 Spirochaetaceae bacterium
ACGTACGGTGGTGTGGGGGGACGGCGGGGGTGACCCCGCCTCCTACCCGGTGTTTCTGCGCCGGGCATGGGCTCTCGCCAGGAGGTGCGGCACGGCCGCGAGCTGAAAACTGCCGCGGCCGGCATACCGTTCACCGGTCGCTATCTCGACGACCTGCCCACTTCGACACAGAACCGTTACTTTAAATCCTCGTATATTGATGATTTATTTATGGACATGGCGTTCGTTCGAGTGCAGGATGGACTGCCATGACACGAACGCATACGTCTCGGACGGCCTTGTGGGTGGCGGTCATCGCCACTGCAGTGCTGGCAGCGTGCGCGCGGGGACCGGCCGGCCCGCAAGGCGAGACCGGGCAGACCGGCCTTCCCGGGCAGACGCTGGATTGGTCGGACACGATCGCCGACGCCAACCTGGCCGATTCCGTCTATGCGATCGGGTTGTACGGGCCGGATCCCTGGGATCCGGAGCAGATCACCTTCTTCGTCGTCGGCACCGGATTCAGCGCTCACTACGACGACGTGATCTGGACCAACGGACATGTGGCGGACGCGCTGCAAGAGACGCTGGACCGGGTCGCGGAATCCTTCCCCGAGCTCGTGGATCAGATCGACCCCGTCGCCATCCGGTCCGGCACTCGAGCCGGGGGCCAGGGCACCTACTTCCTGGATCTGGGAAGCGTCCTCTACCACCCCGGATACGACCCCGAGCTCGAGGCCGACGGGAACACCACTCCGGATCTGGCCATGTTTCGGATCGAAGCGTCGCTGAAGGACGTTCCGCGGCTCCTGCCGCGTCACATGGTCACGCAACTGCGGGTGGGACAGCCGATCGGCACGCTGGGCCTGCCCGGAGAGCTCCAGGAGCTCTACGGGATGCTGCCCCTGGCCACGTTCAAGGACGGGACCATCAGTGCGCTGCGGCCGTACTCACCGGACGAACCGGCGATCACGCCGGAGAACAGCCGCCTGCTGCAGCACAACCTGGATCTGACGGGCGGCACGAGCGGCAGCGCCATCTTCGACCACCGGGGATTCATCATCGCGGTGAATTTTGCCGGGTACGGCACGGTGATCCCCGTGCCGGAGCCGGACGGCATGGAGGTAGTGCCGCACCTCATTCCGATGAACCTCGGCTTGGCCATTCGCGTCGACGAGGTGTGGGCCATGGTCGACCTGATCGACCGCGAGGAAGCGGGGCCGCCGTCGACACCTCCGGGCAGCGCCTACCCGTACGATTCGTACCAGGCCTTCCCCGAGAACTGGAACGGCCTGACGCGCGGGCCGGAGTGACGCCGCGAGCGGCGCCCGGCAACGAAGGCCGTCAAGCGGCTACGCGACAGCGTCGCAGTGCGCCAGCTCCCAGCCGTGGAACACCACCGCCAGTCCCGTGAACCGCACGCCCGGGAACTGGTGGCCCAGACGGTCGTCCGCCAGGTAGCGTCTCAGTTGCGCGGTCGCATCGCTGACCGCCGCCGCCACCCCTGCCTCGTCCGCCGGCTCGCTGCGCTTCAGGTACTTCAGCTCGATCAGGTAGCCGATCCGCAGGTGCGGAAAGCGCGCCAGCAGCGGCTCCAGGCTGATGTCGGCATGTCCCTTCCCCAGCTCCGCCTCCGAGCGGAACACGTAGAAGTCGGTCACGCTCAGGTATGCCGCCAGGAACCCCTGGACGATCTTCTCGCCGGCGATGTAGTCGCGAATCCCGGTCTGCGCGGCGATCGCTTGGCCCAGGAACTCGAATGCCGGCCGCCACTCGCCCTGGTTGGCCATGCGCATCATCAACTGCTCGAACCGGAACAGGTCGACCCGGAACACCTCCACGTCGCGGTAGCCGTCGCGCAGGTAGCCGTACATCAACTGCTTCACGGTCTGGTTCGGGATCGCCAGCCGCGGCATTCCGTGCACGACCTCGCGGATGCTCAGCAGCCCGAAGTAGTGCAGCAGCGACAGGAAGTTCTGCCGGTCGGTGAGCTGTTGCATCGGGAAGCTCGGCTGGATGCGCGGCACGTCCACCTGCTCCTCGCCGATGACGTCGCGCAGCAGGTCGAAGTTGCCGTTGAGCTGCCGGCCGGTCACCAGCAGGTGGCGCAGCTTGCCGTAGTCGATGCGCACGTTGGTGTCGATCAGGTAGTCCGGCACGCCCCGGTTCGGCATCGACTCGTCAAGGTAGTAGAGCACCATGTCGGAGTTGTAGAGATCGTTGTCGGCGTCCTTGGCGAACCGGTAGCCGTTGTACCATTCGCCCATCAGGGCCATGGCGTCGTCCACGTCCTGGTCGAGCACGCCGTGCTCCCGGTAGGTCTCGACCAGGCGCCGCACCTCCGCCTCGGTGAAGCCGACCATCTCGTTGAAGTCGGGGTGCAGGCTGATGTTCCTGCCGATGTTGAAGCCGCTGGTGACGTCGTCCATGGTCACCGGCGACACGCCGGTGATGAACAGGCGGTCGATGCCGCCGCCTGAGCGGTCCGTGCCGCCCTTGAGGGTGGCGAAGAAGCTGCGGAAGAAGCCGCCACCGTGGGTGAAGGAGTGGTACGCCTCCGCCCCGTGGTGCGCCAGCACGGTGTTGGCGAAATTGTCGTACTCGTCGATCAGCACGTACAGCGGGATGTCGTGGTCGCCGACGTAGCGAAACAGCTCGCCGAGTCTCCCGGTGATGGACGGCGGTGCGAGGATCTCCCGGAGCGCCGCTTCCGGAAACAGGTCGGGATGCCGGCGCAACGCCCCGCGGAGCTCCGTGTGGCAGTGACCCTCGAAGCGTTCTTCCAGGGTCTCCGGAGCATCGTCGACCATCGAGAAGTTGAAACGCAGTACGACGTAGCGATGGCGTTCGTCGGTGGGGTTGCGGCCGATGTCGGTGCCGGCGAAGGTGGCGTCGAACTCGTGGCCCCACCAGCGGTCGTAGTAGTTCTCCAGCAGCGACACCCACAGCGACTTGCCGAACCGCCGCGGGCGGATCAGGAAGACGTAGTCCTCCTGTTCCAGGCGCCGCAGGAAGCGCGTCTTGTCGACGTACAGCCACTTGCGCAGGCGGATGCGCCGAAAGTCGGCCTCGCCGTACGGAATGCGCGGGTAAGCGGGAACGTCGTCCATCGCGGAGCAGCCTTGCCGCCCGTCACTCTATCGGTTTCGACGCCACTGCGGCCATCGGAGGAGCAGCTTCGTTCGGGGAGTCCCACAGGAACTGAGCCGCCGGCGGCTCACTCAACACCGGCGCGGCGATTGATTCGGCGCCCCCATGGCGTGGCCGGGCGTGGGGGCCGAGCCAACCCCGACTACCGGCTGTGCAGACGCTCTTGGAAGTCAGCCTCGCTGACGCAGGCGTTGGCGGCCGCGACGATGGCGTGGCGGGGCAGTTCTGCGAAGCCGGGCACGCCGGGGAATCCGGCCGACACCTCAATGCTGCGCGCCGCCAACAGCGCTCGTGCGAACTCGGTGCGTTCTTCCGCATGGCCTTCGGCGCGACCTTGCGCCAGGCTCCGGCGGCGCTGCGCGCCCAGCAACGGGTCGTCGTCCGGGCCGGTGCCTTCGCGCTCCCCGAGCACTGCGCCCACCCGTTCCAGCGCCGCGCTGGTCTGTGCCGAGAACATCTGTTCGTTCAGCGCCGCGTGGATCTCCGCCGCCGTCCAGCCGGGAAACGCCCGGCTCGCCGCCGCCTGCCGATACGCCCCATCCTCCAGCAGGTGGATGGTCAGCCCCGACCGCCGCCTCCGCGGCCGGCTCGGCGCATCAGCATCGGACACCTCGATCCACACCTCCGGGAACCCCCACGCCTCGTACTGCGGCAGCTTGCGCCGGCGCGCGTCGGTGGTGTGGTCCACCTCCAGCACCACCTCCGGGAAGTCGTGCTCGCCGATCGTCAGCACCGGCCGCGGCAGCCGGGCACGCGCCGGGTGCAGGTACACCGACTGGTCCGCCTGCATGATGAGACGCGGCTCTCCGTGCGCGTCGCGTTCGGTCAGGTCGGTGCTGCCGAAGCACTCCATCGGCCCACCCCGCACCGCGGCGATGCGTTCGGCCAATCTCCCCAAGCGCTGCGTGGGGCCTTCGTGCCAGGAGCTGACCGGATCGCAGATCCAGGCGGTCTCGGTGGCCGCGTCCCAGTATTCGAGACGCATCTCGCAGTCGTCGAGCTCCTGCCGCGGCAGCCGAACCGGCTTGCAGCCGGGGAAGTCCGCCGCCGTCGGCGACCGGGCGCCCGGCGTCACTTCGACGGGCGGAGAGACCGTGCGGGTCTCGTGGGCGCTTCTTTCAGTTCGTCCCATTGTGCTCCGGGTCAGGCGGCGGCGGGGGCAGGGGCTGCCTAGCCTTGTTCTCTTCGTACCATGCCTTCCAGCGGTCGGTGACTTCCTGCCGGCCCTGCTCTCGGCCTTCCTGCCGACCTTCCTGCCGACCTTCCGCTCGGCCTTCCTGCAGGCCCTGCTCCCGGCCTTCCGTCCGAGCCCGTTCGAACAGCAGTTTCGTCGCTCCCATGACAAGACCCTCCAGGCACGTGAGAATCGTGACAGCCGCGGCGCCGGCAGCGGCTATCCGTGGGGCTGCGGAGAAGATCGCCTCGCGCAGCGTGCCGGCTGCGGCGGCCATGGCCATGACCGCGACGACGCCCACCATCACGGCGTAGACGACCAAGTAATACGGCAGCCGTGCTGCCGACACGCTCCACAGCGACTCTCGCGGCTTCTCCTTCGCCCCGTGCACGTCAAACCTCCATGACCCTCCCGGCGCGTGTCAAGCTTCCCCACCGGCCGGGTCGGACCGGCGTTGGCATGGGAGAAACAC
>JAPPKD010000036.1 GCA_028820215.1 Spirochaetaceae bacterium
GGCGGCATACGCTATGCCTGCTGCGTCGACCAGGACGAGGTGGAGGCGCTGGCCGGGCTGATGACCTACAAGTGCGCGCTGGTGGACGTCCCGTTCGGCGGCTCGAAGGGCGGCGTGAACCTCGAACCGGGCGACTACTCGGAGCGCGAGCTGGAGGTCATCACCCGCCGCTTCGCGCGCGAGCTCATCTCGCGCGGCTACCTCAGCCCCGGCGGCAACGTGCCGGCGCCGGACATGGGCACCGGCGCGCGCGAGATGGGCTGGATCGCCGACATCTACCGGATCATGCACCCGGAGGAGATCAACGCGCTGGCGTGCGTGACCGGCAAGCCTGTCACCACCGGCGGCGTCGCGGGCCGGACCGAGGCGACCGGGCGCGGGGTCCAGTTCGCGGTGCGCGAGCTCTTCCGCCGTCCCGAGGACCTGGCGCTGGCCGGCCTGGAAGGCGGGCTGGAAGGCAAGCGGATCGTCGTGCAGGGACTGGGCAACGTCGGCTACCACCTGGCCAGGTACCTGTCCGAGGAGGACGGCGCGCTGATCGTCGGCGTGATGACGCGCGAGGGCACGGTCCTGGACGACGGCGGCATCGACGTGGCCGGGCTGCGCGGCCACCTGGACGAGCACGGCGGCGTCGACGGATACCCGGGCGGGCGGGCCGATCTGGACGCGGACGCGTTCCTGGCGACCCCCTGCGACCTGCTGATCCCGGCCGCGATCGAGGGGCAGATACACCGCGGCAACGCCGCCGACGTGCAGGCCAGCCTGGTGGTGGAGGCGGCCAACGGCCCGGTCACCTTCGGCGGCGACGAGATCCTCAGGCAGCGCGGCATCCCGGTGCTGCCCGACCTGTTCGTGAACGCGGGCGGCGTGACCGTCTCCTACTTCGAGTGGATCAAGAACCTGTCCCACATCCGCTTCGGCCGCATGGACCGCCGCCTGGACGAGGGCCGGGGCGAGCGCATCGTCCGCGCGCTGGAGGTCATGACCGGCCGCTCGGCCGACGCGTCCCTGCGCGCGGAGCTGATCACCGGCGCCGACGAGCTGGCGCTGGTCCGCTCGGGACTGGACGACACCATGCGGCAGGCCTACGACGAGATCAGCGCGACCTTCCACGGGAACGACGCGATCGACGACTACCGCACCGCCGCGTACGTGGTCGCCATCACCAAGATCGCCAACACCTACCTCGACTTGGGCGTGTAGGGCCCGCGCCGCCTCTTCAGATGCCGCAAGAGCAGCGGTGAAATCCGATACCCGCATTCGGCCATTCGTTGTACGACGACCTCGGCGCTGTCGATGAGCGCTCTCGTTTCGGCCAGATGCAGCATTCGGGCGGTTCCGATGTAACTCAGTCCGTGTCGCTGCGCCTCTCGCCGAGCCAGTCGATCGTCCATGATCAGCAGCGCGTTCCCGGTTTCCAGCGCCAGATGTATCGCCTCGCTCTCGCCGTCTCCAAGGCTCGGAGGAAGAGGTTGTCCCGCGGCTACCGACACTACGTCCAGCCATCCCTCGTTGGCAGCTTGCTCGATTCGCGTGCTGTCTTCGCCTGCTTTCCTCAGGCACTCAAGCCAGACCGCCTCTGGAATGCGGAGCCGCGAGAACAGGTCTCTGGGGATGAACAGCGAGTCGACTTTGGCGAGGGCGATCAGAGGTCCGGCATCGCTTATGACGTGAGCCACGGGGAGACGTCATCGGTTTCGGTGTTCGTGGTCTCATCCTGCCGGACGATCTCGATGCCCAAGGTGCCCAGATGCTGGATGAACTCGCTCAAGGAGAGGCCGCTGATTTTCGCGGCCTTTCCCAGCGAGACGCTGCCGTCGTTGTAGAGACTGGCCGCGAGCGCCGGCCGCATGCCCGCTTCGGTCTCGGTCAACGACTTGTCGAGGTGCATCAGCACGGCGTCCGGTTCGTTTCCCTTCAGGATCAGAACCGGACCCTCTCTGGCCTGTCGTAACGCCAGCGATGGGTTCTTCTTCAACTCTCGGACGTTGGTGGTGTGCATCGCGTCTTCCCGCCTCTAAGGTGCCTACCTAATGTAGTCCACATTCCGCGAGAACAGAAGGGGATCTCTACCTCAGGCCGTGTTTCTACAGGAGCCGGCGCAGGCCGGCCAGCGTCTCGCGGGTGGATTCGAGGCGGGAGGCGCCTTCCTTGCGCCAATGGGTCTCCACGCTGACGACGCCCGAGTAGCCGTCACGGCGCAGGGCGTCCACCTGGCCGGCGTAGTCCACCGAGCCGCGGCCGATCGGCGCCCAGCTCGTCAGGCCGGTGGCGTCGTCCACCACCGTGGCGTCCTTGACGTGCACGTGCATGAGGTAGGGGAGGATGGCCCGGTAGCCGTCCGGGTAGGGCACTCCGCCGGAGACGAAGTCGTTGCCCGGGTCCCAGATGGCGCGCAGGCGCGAGTGATCGACCGCGGCCAGGATGCGCGCCGCGTTGTGGCCGGAGTTGCCCCAGCAGGAGCGCACGTTCTCCAGGCCCAGGGTCACGTCGTGCTCTTCGGCGATGGCCGCCGCCGCGCGCAGCCCGGCGACGATCTTGGGCAGCAGCTCGTCGGGGATGGCGCCGCCGCGCGGCTCCCGCGGGGAGGGGTTGCCGGCGCCGGCCATGTAGCCGCGCCGGAACGAGAACAGGCGCACGATGCCGGCGCCCAGCTCGCCCGCCACCTCGCAGCACCGCCGGATCTGCTCCAGGTGCTCGGCCACCGCGGCGTGGCGGGCGACCTCGGCCGTGGGCACCTCGTCCAGCTCGATCGCCTTGAACGATGGCGGGTCCACCGCCACGACCTGCAGCCCCTCGCCTGCGACCATCCGCCGGAGCTCGGAGACGTCGGCGCCGGACAGCTCGTGCGCGCCCTTCTCGCCGACCTTGTTGAGCTCCAGGTGGGTGAGCCCTATCTCGCGCGCCGCCGGAAAGGCGACCGCGGGATCCGCGTCGATCTCGTCGGTGACGACGCCCAGCTCGAAACTCAATCGTAACTCCCTTGGGGATGGTCCCCCATCAGACGGCGCTGGCGCTCGCTGGCCATGGCCAGGATGTCCGGATCGAACCGGAACCGGTTCAGGTAGGGCGGAAAGCGCTGCGCGATGCCGCGCTGCCCGTAGCTGACCTGCAGCAGATGGCGCACGCGGTCGCTGTTGTTGGCGCTGCCGCGATGCCAGACCTCGCTGCGGAAGATCACGACGTCGCCCGCGTTGCAGAGGATGCTCTGCTCCTCCCGGCCCTGCCAGGACTCCGCCCCGTCGGGCCGGCGGCCGGCGCGGTGGCTGCCGGGGATGAAGCGGGTCGGTCCGATCTCCTCGTCCAGGTCGTCCAGGTAGAAGTGCGCGGTGGCGATGTAGACCGGAATGCGCACGCGCGGATCGGCCATCACGTCCTCCGGCAGCGTGAGCGCCTGGTAGTCGGCGTGCAGCGGCTGGTCGGGCCGCCCGGGCCCGGTCAGCCAGGAGGTCATGGCGATGACGTGGCAGTCCGCGCCGAGGATCCCCTCGGCGATGTCGATCACGCCGGGGTAGTCCAGAAACTGCACGAAGTGCGGGTCGCGGTTGAACGCGTTGTTGATCGACCGGTTGATGAAACCGTGCTCGTGGTTGTAGCCACGATCGTAGCTCTCGGCCAGCGGCTCCAGCCGCTCCATGTGCCCGCGCAGCTCCGCGACCTGATCGCGGTCGAGCACCCCGGGCAGGTACACGTACCCGTCCCGCTGGACGGCGTCGACTTGGCTCGGAAGGTCTGGCTGGGCTACCAGCGGCAAGGCTTGCGGCATCGTTGCTTGATCCTCCGCATCGACCGCATCGCGGTCGACGCTCAGTGAGACGATGTTAGCCGGGTGTCCCTCGTCCACTCAATCGCCGGTGGCTCCCGGCCAGGCGTGCCGTCGTGCCGAAGGTGGGCGGAGCACAGAAAACGGGACGCTGGCCGACTCCGCGCCACATACCAAGCCGGGCCGCACTGGTGATCCATCGCGAAGTAGATGCCGACAGAGCGCATGTCACTCACGCCGGAGACGGTGGCGTTGAGCCGGTGTTCAGTCCGGGTCGTAGGAATGTTGACGCTGGGAGATGCTGTCCTTCACCTTCACTTGCGACGTCGGCAACGCAGGCGTGCGTGCCTCAACCGACTTACAAGTGCTGCAGAGGTGTGTACGTGGGAATACGCATACGGCCAGAGGAAATCAAGGTCCCGAAAGAAGACCCGTTCAAGAATGACCTGCTAAACCGAAAGGAACCGGCAGAAGCCCTGGCGAACCTGGTCGATTCCATTGAACCCGGAATATTCGCGCTGGGGATGGAAAGTTGGCTGAACTGAGGCTCGGAGGCGGTTCGAGGGTCGGATCAGCAACCGGCGGGGACGGAGGTTGCTGCTCGTGATCCAGGGAGGCTCGATGGGCGATCCGTGGGGCGCAACTGGCCGCCTCGGACGGTGTGCGAGGCGTGCCGGGAGATGAGCCGGACCCAGCACGCCCCGTAGGAGGACGCCGGCGAGCGGATCGGAGTGCCGGGCTGCGGATCAGCCCGGCGCCCAGTCGAGCGCGCCGAGCTTGCCCCACAGCCGCAGCCAATCGGCGGCCGCGTCCTGGGCGATAACGAACGTCAGCCTGCGCCCGTGGCGGACCACGCGGCTGGCCACCCGCAGGACGCGCTCGCGCAACCGGCGCA
>JAPPKD010000139.1:0-30858 GCA_028820215.1 Spirochaetaceae bacterium
CGTGTTTCTCCCATGCCAACGCCGGTCCGACCCGGCCGGTGGGGAAGCTTGACATAACTAAGGAGTGCTGCACCGGCTTCGCACACAACGATACGAAGTCGGACCGGGACCGGCACCCGAAGGAGAACGGAATGTCTCGATTACAGCTTGCCATCAACGTGACCGATCTCGATGAGGCAATCGAATTCTACTCACGGATGTTCGACGCGCGGCCCGCCAAGGTGAAGCCGGGCTATGCGAACTTCGCGATCGCGGAGCCGCCCTTGAAGCTGGTGCTCTTCGAGGGGCCTGAGGGCGCCACGATCAATCACCTCGGCGTCGAAATGGAAACGGCCCAGGAGGTGACCTCCGCCGAACGGCGGCTCAACGCCGCCGGCCTGGAGACCACCGGCGTCGATGAGACCGTCTGCTGTTACGCGGAGAAGGCGGAGACCTGGGTTGTCGACCCCGATGGCGCGCGCTGGGAGTGGTACGTGAAATCGGACGACGCCGAGCAGATGCACAACACCGTAGTACGCAGCCATCCGCGCGGCGCGAAGACCGGTCCGGACGTCGGGCCATGTTGTCCCGATTCCGAGGCATGCTGTTCGTGACGGGTGGCAGGATCGCGGTTCGCACCAACAGATCTACATGATCTGCGATCTGTGAGCGGCGATCACCCCGTCGACGAACTCCCGTCCCGATTCGATCGAGGCGATGACGTTCTGGTTGAACCGGAACAGCAGGTGGCGCTCCGCCTTCTCGTCGCTGTAGGCGAGCATCTGCCCCGCCGCCCCTCGCGCGTGGCGGTCGGCGCGCTGCAGCGCCGCCCGGCATCGCTCCAGGTGGTCGCCCGCGGCTACCCGGTTCCGATCCAGCCGTGCCAGGTAGGCCCGGTCCAGCTCGATGCGGGCCTCCTCGCATGCCTGCAGCACGTCGAAGTAGGCGGCGAAGTTCTCGGTCTTGAAGGTCACGTAGTCCAGCTCGTTGCGTGACCCGGGCAGCACCCGCGGCCGGGCGCCCCGCAGCAGGCCGGCCACGGCCCGGTACTGCGCGGCGCGGCGTTCCCACAGGGCGTCGGGGCGCAGCGCGCGGTCCTCTTCGTGCTGCGCGCCCACCGCGTTGCGGCGCCAGAACCAGAACGTGCCGGACTGGTCCCAGGAGGCGGCGATGTCGCGCTCCAGCTCCTCTCTGCCGATTTCCAGGGGCTCGCGCGCGTAGTCGACGTCCGTGCGCAGCCGGCACGGGGAGAACTCGTGGAAGGACACGAAGATCTCGCTCCGCCCCCACCACACCAGCGCGCGCTCGTGCTTCTCCAGCAGCAGGTACGCCTGGACGAGATGCTCGGTGGCATCGCGTCCGTAGAGGCGTTCCAGGTAGCCGCGGTAGAAGGACTCGCAGTCGAGCTCGGGAGCCCAGCAGCCGTCGGCGAGGAAACGGGTCGTGCACTCCTGTCCCCGCTCCTTGCCGAGCTGGCCGATGATCCCGGTGGCCCCGAACCGTTCGGCCCCGGTGACGATCTGGTCGCGGTCGAACATGGTTGCGTGCATCTGCATGTGCAGCTCGCAGCCGTCGTCGACGATGCGCGGCACCACCACCAGGTCGCGGCCCGGCATGCCCGAGTACCGCTCCATGAGGGGGCCGGCGTTGCCGCAGTTCTCCATGTTCGCGATCCACGCGTCCGGAGGCAGCACGGCGTCGAGCGCCCGCATCAGGTAGCCGCG
Source organism: Spirochaetaceae bacterium (assembly GCA_028820215.1). Next base: position 1,704 of record JAPPKD010000139.1, read on the forward strand.
AAAGAGCACGCCGACGCCGATCTGAGCCTCCGGGTGGTGGCGTTTCAGGCGCCGGATCAGCTCGGCCGCCAGGTACATCTGCAGCGCGTCGCACTCCAGGTCGCGGGGTGTGCGGGGGATCAGGTTGCCCGTGGCGTGGATCTCCTCCAGGGAAGGGATGTGCTCCAGAATGGCCGCCGACTCACCGAGCAGCGCCCGCGTGCGCGGATCGTCGAAGTCCGGGCTGTGCTCCGGCGCCCAGAAGCCGTAGGAGTCGGCCTCGGGGTAGGTCTCGATGATCGCGCGCATGGCCTGCTCCCAGATATCGAGCGCGGCCGGATCGCCCGGCGCCACCGCCACGCCGCAGTAGCGCTGGAAACTGTAGCTCTCGCTCGGCGCCAGGCCGTGATCGACCTTGGCGCTCTGCGGGGCAAGGTTGGGCGGGACGAAGGGGAGCTCGCCGGTGACCAGCCGCACCTGCACCTGGCGCGCGTGCGCGTGGCGGATGATCTCGCGCAGGAACGGGATGGCGACGCGGTAGGCGTCCTCCTCCGACTGGACCTCGCGGAACTCCGGCGCGCACAGACGTTCGTGGTCGTAGCAGCCGGCGCCGATGCGCAGGTCGGCGCGGGTGCCGGTGGTGGTGTGCACGCTGCGGCCCCAGGAGCGCGAGTCCTTGCCGATCGCCAGGTGCCCGGACTCGAGGGTCGTGGTCAACTCGCCCTGAACGCCGCGGTAGGAGAGCCGGATCCAGGCCGCGCCCATGCCCCACGCGAACTGCAGGACGTTCATCTTCAGCTTGGCGAGCTGGTCGATCAGGTGCCGGTACTCGTCCAGCCCCATGTACCAGGAGTAGCCGTGCCAGACGTGCACGCCCCGGAACTTCCGCGCCGGATTCACCGCCAGGTCCAGATCCGGCAGGTCGAGGGTGGGTGTGCGCTCGGGCACCACGTCGTTCGAGAGCTGGAACACGATACCCAGCCGCTCCAGCAACTCGTAGGCGGCGTACATGGTGCCCGCGGGATCGTTGCCGCCGGCGACGATCTCGCCGCGGCCGTCGAGGGCGACGGTCTTCAGCAGGTAGCCGCCCTCGGCCTTCAGCACCGCGAAGTCGACGGCGCCCCGATCGGCGAGCCGCCGCACCGCGGCGTTCTCATCGGGGCCTCCGAGCAGAATCAGCGTGGCGCGGTCGCCCTCCGGGCTTCGGGACAGCTCCGCGTCCGTGATGATCGGCAGCCGTCCGCCGGTCAGCCGCTCCAGGTGCGCCTGCAGCTCGCCGGCCACGAAGCGGTGGAACTCGTCCGCATCCGCGCCCACGACCACAGCCCCGCGCGGGACGCCGTTCTCGAACAATCCGTTTCCCATGACGCCTAGAATCCTCGAATCTCGTCGAAGCGGTCGAGCCACAGCCCCATGAACACGGCATCGGCCAGGTACGTGTTGCTGAACATCAGCACCCCCTGAAACATCGGTTGGTGGTCGGCGCCCCAGCTTCCGTGCAGGACGATGCCGCCCGGTGTGATGTAGAAGTCCAGCAGCTCGCGCAGCGTGGCGTTCGCGACCTCGCGAAAACGGTCTTCCAGCGACGAATCGACCCGGCACACGCGCAGCATCGAGTTGAGGGCGATCACCGCCGAGCACGAGTCCCGCGGCACCTGCGGCACGGCCGGGTCGCTCATGTCGTAGAACGGGATCAGGTCGTCCGGCAGGTGGGCGATCCAGTAGTCGGCGCAGCGCAGGTACGTGTCCAGGAAGCGCCGCTCTCCGGTCGCCTCGAACGCCTGCGCGTACCCCATCAGCATCCACGCCTGGCCGCGCGACCAGGCGGTGTCAGCCGAGTACGCCTGGTTGGAGTGGAACTCGAGCGGCGCGCCGGTGTGCTCGTCGAAGCTCAGGCCGTGATGGGATGAGCCGTCCGGCCGCTGGAAGCCAAGGCGCAGGTAGGCGTCGCAGTGGCGGCGCGCCTGGTCGCCGAAGCGCGGCTCGAATCGCCCGGCCCACCACAGGACCTCGAACCAGAATCCCGACCAGTCGATGTGGGTGCAGCGCGCGGGGGTGTTCGCCGGAGCGTGCACGCTGTGGAACCGGTGCTTGCGCCCCAAACGCGTCGCCTTCGGCTTCGCGTTTGGCCCATCCCCACCTTCCGCTGCGGAGTCTGTGGGCCGTGCCGCTGACGCGGCACGTCCGACAGACTCCTGCGCGGCTTCGCCGGGGAAGACGGCCTCCGCCGGCGCGCCGGGATGGCGGCCGAAGACCTCGTTCTGCGGATCGAAGAAGCGGCTCATGGTGGCGGCGGCGCGCAACCCCTGCTGCCTGAGCTCCTCGGCGCCCGTGAGCTGGTAGCCCCAGACGGCGCTCCGGTAGGCGGCGACGCCGCAGTGGCTGGAGAGGACATCGGCCAGCGGGGAGAAGATCCGCGCGCCGCGCTCCGCGTACTCGCGGTACTGAGAATCGCCGGTGGCCGCATGCAGCAGCCACAGCAGGCCGACGGCGCCGTAGCCGTCGAAGCTGAAGGTGTCCGCGAACACGCTGCCGTTGTTCTGGTTGAAGATCAGGTACTCGCCCGGCCCGGCATCCGGCCACTCCCGGACGATGCTCTGCCCGCGTGACTCCAGGCGGCCCCACGCCGTTTCCAAAAGCGACCTGTCCACCAGTGCCATCGCGATCCTCCTGTGCGGCGCCTTGAGAAACGCCGCCGGCCGGGCTCGAACGCCCGGCGATTATAGTGGAGGATGGAGAAGGCAGTGGTGTGAGAGACCTGTCGCTCGGCGAGACCGGGGACCTGAGCTGCGTGCTGGCCAACGGCCGCCAGATCGCGCGTGCCGGCGACGGCCGCTGGCTCGCCATCTCCGACGTCAAGCAGCGCGTGACCGGCAGGGCATCGGTGGTCCTGCGCGTCAGCGCCCGAGCCGTGCCCCTGGACGACGAGCACTTCCACGCGCCGGTCGAGCTGGCCGGCAACCTGACCGCCGGCCTGCTCGGCGACCCGACCGGTCCCGCCGACCAGGGCAGCATCGTCGTCGACGCAGGCGACGTCGCGCATGCCGTCTGGCGCCGCACGTCCCGCGACGGCACCGGGACGCTGTGGTACGCGCGTTGCTCGCTGCGTGACGGCGATCCCGCCGACGGGGCGAGTTGGCGCGGTCCCGGCGACGGCGCATGCCCTGGCCGCGTGGATCAGGAGGGGCAGGGTCCCGCCGCTCTCGGCGACATCGTCGTCACGCGGGACGGTTCGATCTGCATCGCCTACAGCCAGGGGGAGATGGACGCGCGCCGCGTCGTGCTGGCTCGCCCTGCGGCGGACGGCTGGCACCGCACCGTCATGACCGAACGCTGGGACTACGGCGACCCGGTGCTGGACGTGGACGAAGAGGGCACCCTCCACCTGGCCTACGGCCCCGATCCGCGCGGCTACGCGGACAGGATCTGCTCGGTCGACTTCGGTGAGTTCGAGGAGGGGTTCCTGCGCGATCCGCGGCAGGTGGCGGAGCGCTACGGCGTCTACTACACCCAGAGCCGCGACGGCGATGCCTGGACCCGGGTCGACGGCCGCACCCCGGGGGCCGAGTTGGTCGCGTACGCGAGCGACCACCCGACGATCGCCGCGTCGCGGGGCACGATCCTGATTGGCTACATGGCTCGCGGCAACTGGCCCGGCATGGTCGACCGGGTGTTCTACTCGTCGTACCGGAGCTCGGGCGACGGCGCGGACACGCGTCGCTGGAAGATGCACGTCAACCTCAATCGGGACGAGTCGCAGGAGGTGGCTTCGCCGGTCGCGTTCGTGGACCGCTACGGGCAGCCCCGGCTGGCATGGGTGAACCGGGACTGCCACCACGTCTTCATGAGCCGGTGGATGGGCGGCGGCCTGGAAGCGCCGCAGGGCATCCGCTGGGCCTGGGAGCTGGCGCCGGCGCTGAGCGTGGAGAAGCGGATGCCGGCGGACGGCGACGTCCTCGGCCTGCTCTACCAGACGGCGGGTGGCGAGATCCGCTTCGGCCGGGTGGAGGTGCCGGCGATCGACCCGCGGCGCCGGAGCAACGTGCTGTTCCTGGACCTGTGGGAGCTCGCCGAGACGCGCCACGTGGACCTGGCCGTGAACACCGCCAAGAAGGACCCGCGCAACCCGGTCCTGCAGGGGGAGCCGGCCTCCTGGGACTCGCAGGCGATCTGCTACGGGACCGTCCTGCACGACGAAGGGCGCTACCGGATGTGGTACACGGCCCGGTCGGGCACCACCGACTGCGCCGTCTGCTGTTATGCGGAAAGCGACGACGGCATCACCTGGGAGCGCCCCAACCTCGGCCTGTTCGAGTATCACGGCAGCCGCGACAACAACATCTGCGCGCTCGGCGAGATCCCGCCGCGCGAGCTGCCGATCCGCAGCGGCCGGCCGACGCCCAATCCCTCGGTCGTCAAGGACGAGCGCGAGGCCGATCCCGCCCGGCGCTACAAGATGGTGCTCAACTCGCAGTACGTGCACGACGTCAAGCTGTTCTGCTTGCTGCTGTACTCGCCCGACGGCATCCGCTGGACGCCCGCCGATCCGCACCCCGAGGTGACCGGCCGGACCCCGTTCATGCGCGCCGAGCGCGGCACGGTCGAGTTGATGGAGGCCAACGCGTTCTTCCACGACGAGCTGGAACCGGACGCGGCGCGGCGCTGGAAGATCTACGGGCAGGGCGCCGGCCGCACCGGGCCGGGCGGCGAGGTACGGGTCGGCGTGGTCGCGCACAGCCCGGACGGCGAGCGCTGGACCGTCGACTGGGACCGGCCGGTGCTCGACCCGCGCGGCGGCAGCTACGTCGGGGATCACCTGCTGAGCGTCTGGCCGTACCGGGAGTACTACCTGGGCGTTCCCGATGTCTGGCCGGAGAGCCGCTCCTGCGACGACGAGTTGACCGTCAGCCGCGACGGCTACCACTTCGTGCGCGTCGCGGACGGCCAGAAGCTGATCGCGCGCGGCGAGATGGGCGAGTGGGACGCGCAGTTCGTCTCCAACGCCAATACGCTGGTCACCGCCGGCGGCGAGATCCTCATCTACTACGCCGGCACCCGCCAGCCCAACCTGATCGGCCATCCTGCCACCCACTACGTCATCGAGGACGCCACCCACGGGCAGACCGGGCTGGCGCGCGTGCCGGTCGACGGCTGGACCTACCTGCGCGTGCGCGCCGACCGATCAACGGGCTCGGTCACCACCAATCCGATCGCGGTCGCCGATCTCACCGGGCTCGACCTGACCGTGAAGGCCGACCACCTGCGGCCCGGCCGCGACTACCTGCTGGCGGAGCTGATCCGCGAACCGGACAGCGCCGTGCTGCCCGGCTTCTCCGCCGCGGACTGTGCGCCGGTCGACACCGACGCCGATGCCGCGGTCGTTCGCTGGCAAGGGAGAGCGCTGGGCGAGGCCGCCCCGGCGGCGGCCGTCCGGGTTCGATTCCACCTCGTGGGCGACGGCGCCCGCTTCTACTGCTTCGGGTTCCGGGCGTCCGGAGACGGGGCGCCGTCCGGAGACCGGGCGTCGTGATGCGGGCCGAGCTCGGACCACGGAGGCTCACGTTCAGTCCGGGCTCTGCCGCCAATGCGGTGGTCCTGACCGCGGTCGCGTTCGTGACACTGTTTCCGTTCCTGTACATCCTGGCGGTTTCCCTGAGCGACCCGGCCGCCGTCACGCTGCGCGAGGTCGTGCTGTGGCCGGTGCGTCCGACCCTGGAGACCTATGAGCGCGCGCTCGGTGACCCGCGCATCTGGATCGGTTTCAGGAACTCGATCCTGTACGCGAGCGTGAAGGTCACGCTGAGCGTGTCGCTGACCATGATGGCCGCCTATCCGTTGTCACACCGGAAGTTCCGGTACCGCGGCTTCTTCATGCGCATGATCGTGTTCACGATGCTGTTCCAGGGCGGCCTGATCCCGCTCTACCTCGTGGTCCGCAATCTCGGGCTCATCGACACGATCTGGGCGATCGTGCTGCCGACGGCGATCTTCGCCTTCCACCTGATCCTGGCCAAGAGCTTCGTGCAGCAGCTTCCTTGGGAGCTCTGCGAGGCCGCGCTGATCGACGGTGCGAACGAGATGAGCATCTTCGCGCGCGTGATCGTGCCGCTGTCCAAGCCGATCATCGCCACGCTCACCCTGTACTACGCGGTGGAGATCTGGAACTCCTACTTCTATCCACTGCTGTTCCTGATCGATGCGAAGAAGTTCCCGCTGCAGGTGTACCTGCGCGAGCTGGTGCTCGGCGCCGAGCTGGCCGAGCTGCGCCTGGTGCAGGAGGGGGCCAGCCTGGACGCGCTCCTCCTCCGACCGCTGCCGAGTCCGGAGGCGCTCAAGGCGGCCATCCTGGTGATCTCCACCGTGCCGATCCTGATCCTTTATCCGTTCCTGCAGCGCTACTTCGTCAAGGGCATCACGCTCGGCGGCGTCAAGGGTTGACGGCCCTGGGCCGAGCGGGCGTCGGTTGACCGCCGCGGCGAGCCGGCAGTAGCGTGGACCCTTAGCATCGCTCGAATGAAGCAGGTCAAGGAGGCCCACATGAAGCGGACGATCGCATCCATCGCCATTCTGGCGCTTGTCGCAGGGTTCGGATTCGCGGCTCCCACGGAGGAGAGCATGGCCGACACCGGTCCCGTGAAGCTCACCGTCGGGTATCGCGCCCACCCGGACGACACCCTGGACTTCGAGCTTCCCTGGTACGTGGAGTGGCAGGAGAGGACCAATACCGAGATCGAGTTCATCGTGTTCCCCGCCGACACCTACGAGGAAAAGCGCAATCTGGTGCTGGCCTCCGGTGACATCCCCGACATCGTCAGCGTGGAATCCGCCATCGCCAACACCTACGGCCCCGACGGCCTGTTCCAGGCGCTCGACGACTTGGCGCTGGAAGTGGTGCAGTCGGACATGCTGCGCGACTACTACTCGGATGCAGCCAAGAACTACCATCATCGCGCGCCGGACGGACATCTGTACATGATCCCGCGTTTCAACGAATTGGCCGGATCGCCGGAGAACGGCATCGCCTACCGCGTCGACGTCATGAAGGAGCTGGGCCTGACCGAGCCGGATGACATCGAGGGCTGGTACGAGGTGCTGAAGGCGGTCAAGGAGGGCCGGCCGGACCTGATCCCGCTGAGCACCAACGCGGCGTGGTTCGAGGGAGGCTACCTGCGGATGTTCGGCCCCTCGTACGACATAGGCATCGGCCTGTATCAGACGTACTGGGGCTTCCTGATCAGCGAGATGGACGCGGGGCAGGTGACGTTCCTTCCGGGTACGGACAACTACCGGCAACTCATGTCGTTCATGCACCGGCTGCACGCGGAGGGACTGCTCGACCAGGAGTACATCACCAACAACTACAACGACTGGTGGAACGGCAAGGTCGCGGCCGGCAAGGAGTTCATGCAGCTCACCAACACGTGGCGCGCAAACGCCGCCAACATCACCGCCGAGAATGCCGGGGTCTCGGTCGACTACGACACGGCGGAGTTCCCGGTCAACCCAGCCACGGGCGAGCGGGCGCTGACCCGTGTCGCCAACCCCTGGTCGGACTTCGCCATGGCGATCTCCGCCGAATCCGAGCACCAGCGCGAGGCGATGGCGCTGCTCGACTACTTCTACACGGACGAAGGAGCCGAGTTCTACGTGTACGGGATCGAAGGGGTGAGCTACGGCCGCGACGATGACGGCAACCCGACCGTGGACGGCTGGGACAACCGCCTGATCGGCACCAAGCGCTACGAGATCGGCTATCCCAGCATGTTTGTGAGCCCGATCTTCCTGTCGCGGTTCCTGCAGGGCCCGCGCGCCGTCCTCATGAAGGACCACTTCGAGCGCACGATCCCGATCATGATCGGCTATCCCAGCCTGCAGACCAGCGGCCCGGAATTCGAGGAGATGACCAACCTGTTTGCCGACCTGCAGACCTACGTGCAGGAGTCCAGCAACAAGTTCATCACCGGCGATCTCTCGGTCGATTCGGACTGGGACGGCTACGTGGCGCAGCTTGAGCGCCTCGGCGCGGACCGCGGCACGGAGATCGTGCAGGGCTGGTACGAGAATTACCAGGCGTTCGTAGGAAACTGACGGGGAACTGCACCGGAAGGGGTCGGGTAGTGCGGCAACGTCCCGATCCCTTCCCATCCTTCGTACCCCCGACAGCGGCGACGGGCCGATGACGCGGCTCGTCGCCGCACGGCCCGCAGGCCGCCTTGCCGAGCGGCTGTTCGGCGGATTCTTCGCCGAGGTGAGCAGGAACAGGTACCTGTTCCTGCTGCTGCTTCCGGCCATCGTCTACTTCGTCACCTTCCACTACCTGCCGATGATCGGCGTGGTCATCGCCTTCCAGAAATACCGCGTGTCGCTGGGGTTTTTCCGCAGTCCCTGGGTCGGTCTGGAGCAGTTCAGGCAATTCTGGTCGTCCATCTATTCCTTCCCGATCATCAGAAATACGTTTCTGCTCAGCTTCTACAGCCTGTTGTTCGGCTTCCCGATTCCGATCATCTTCGCCATCGCTCTCAACGAGGTGCGCAGCAAGCTGCACAAGCGCTCGATCCAGACCGTCAGCTACCTGCCGTTCTTCATCTCCAACGTCATCGCCATCGGGATCGTCAACATGCTGGTGAATCCGCAGACGGGGGTCATCAATCTGGTCCTGGAAGAGGTGTTCGGGCTTCCCAAGATCTTCTTTCTGGTCGAGCCGGAGTACTTCCGCGGCATCTACGTGACCACGGTGATCTGGAAGAGCTTCGGCTTTACCGCGGTGATCTATCTGGCGGCGATCGCCGGCATCAGCCAGGAGCTGTTCGAGGCCGCCACGGTGGACGGCGCCTCCAAGCTGCAACGGATCCGCAACGTCACCATCCCGGGGATCAAGAACACGATGGTGGTGCTGCTGCTGATCGAGATCGGCAACATGATGAACGTCGGCTTCGAGCTGGTGTACCTGCTGTACAACCCGCTCACCTACGAGACCGCCGACGTGATCGCAACCTACGTCTACCGCAAGGGGATCGCCGCGTCCGTCGGCCTTCCCAATCTCAGTTTCGCGGCGGCGGTGGGCCTGTTCAATTCCGTGGTCAACACCACGCTGCTGCTGTCCGCCAACGCCATCGCCAGGCGATGGCTCGGCTACAGCCTGTTCTAGGAGGATGCGATGAGCAACGCGATCCTGGTCGAGAACGGAATCCCGCGCGGGGCGATTCACGTGAGCGCCGCGGCCGGCGACTTCCACCGGTTCGTGGCGGATGAGGTCCGGCATTACGTCGAGCTCCTGACCGGCGGCCGGTTGCCGATCGTGACGGAGCTCGAAGCCGCTCCCGCGGGCGGCCTGATCCTGATCGGCGGCCCTGCGGCAAACGACGCCGTTCGGGGCCTGGCGGATCGGGGCGCCGTGGACGCGGGTGGGCTCGCGGCCGACGGGGCGTATCTGCTGAAGTCGGTCGATCTCGACGGGCGGCGCTGCGTGGTGGCGGCAGGACGGGACGACGCCGGCACCATGTACGCGGCGTACGATCTCCTCGAGCGGCTGGGTGTCGTGTTCCAGCTCACCGGCGACATCGTTCCCGAGCGCCGGGCCGACCTGGAGCTGCCGCAACTCGACGTGGCGACGGCCCCCGCGCGGAAGTTCCGCGGCGTGCACGTGTGGCACGCCTACTCCTGGCACATGGGGATGGAGGACTACCGCCGCCTGATCGATCAGCTCGCCAAGTTGAAGATGAACGTCTTTCAGTTCTACTGGGGGATGGGCGCACCCTGGATCGAGGTCTTTCATGACGGCGTACGCGGCGAGCTGACCACCACACCGGAGTCCGGCTACCTGGCGATCGGCAAGGACACGCGCTCCTGGGGGCGCAGCGTGCATACCACGACCGGCACCCGTTCCGATGTCCGCGTCGGCCGGGAGTGCTTCCCGCACGAGCGGCTCTGTGCGGAGGAGTTCCGGGAGGTTTCATCGGAGGATGAGGCATTCGCCGTCGCCGTCCCGTTCCTGCGCGAGATCATCCGCTACGCGCACCGGCGGTGCGTGCAGGTCTGGCTGGTCTCCGGCGAGCTGCCGTTCGTCTCGCCCAACTTGGCCCCGCAGAGCGCCAAGGTCGATCACGGCGCGGCGCCGAGCGAGAGCTACAGCTACCAGCGCTACTGCGGGGTGGCGGTGCCGACCGGCGACCCGGCGGCGCTGGACATCTGGGAGGCCGCGCTGTGCGCCGTGATCGAGACCTATCCGGAGGCCGACGCCTACGGGGTCTGGGCGCCCGAGCATAGTCCGGACTTCGACGACGACGAGGCCACCCGCGCGCTGCGCGAGCACGCCATGGCGATCCGCGAGTCCATGCCGTCGCTCGCGGAGATCCACGCGGGCGGCAACCTCATCCCCAAGACCGACAAGGACCTGGACTTCGACGCCCTGCAGATGCACCTGGCCTCCGAGCTGATCGGGCGGGTGAAGCGGCGCCACCCCGACGTGCGCCTGGGCGTGTCGCTGCTGTTCCGCGGCTACCTGATGCGCGCACTCGACCGGCTGCTGCCCAAGGACGTGTGGATCGCGAACATGGAGAACTGCGGCAACGCCGGCCCGCAGATGGACTACTACGGCGGCATCGACGGCCGCGACCTGATCGTCATCCCGCGCATCGTCGACGACGGCTGCGAGCTGCACATGCAGATGAACGCCGCCATGTACGACCGGGACGAGATCGTCACCGGGGCCGAAGCGGCCGGCGCGGCGGGCATCATCGGCCAGCTCGACAAGGAGCGTGGCGTCGAGTGCAGCACCCGCTTCCTGGCCGACGGCTGCTGGGACCCCGGGATCGACGCGGGGTCGTTCTACGCCGGCTACCTGCCGCGGCTTTACGGACGGGACGCGGCGCCGCTGCTGATCGAGTCGTACCGCCTCCTGGAGGCTGCCGAGCGCGACCTGGTGTGGTGGGGCAGGAGCGAGATCTTCGTCTCCTTCCACGACTTCTCGCCCTGCAAGCTGCGTACCGGCGTCGAGCTCCGCGGCGGCCGGCCGGACATCGACCGGGTGGAGTTGGAGCGGGCCATCGATGCGCCATGGGACGACGGCACCTTCTGGTTCTGGCGCCGGGAGGCGGTGGGCGATCAGCACGAGCACGATCGAGCGCTGCGCCCCGACGCGCTCTGGCAACTCCGCGCCGGCCAGTACCGGGCCGTGGTCGACCTGCTTCGGCAGGCGCGGCCGCAGGTGCCGGTCGGCTCACTCGCCGAGCTGGACTACGTCATCTTCAAGACCGAGAGCTTCGCCTGCTACTTCGACGTGCTGGAGGCATGCGAGGAGGCGCGGATCGAGCTCGACCGGACCTGGCTGGCCCGTCTGGACGGGGACGAGGCCGTAGCGGCCGACCGGCTGGAGCGCTGCCGTGCCGCCCTGCAAAGAGCCGAGCGCGGCGCGCGCGCCGTGGCGGGCCAGATGATCGCCTACGGCGACGACGGGACCGAGCGCCACCTGCTGTTCCGCTTCAACCAGAACGTGATCGCCTCCATTGAGGCCGGCCGAGCATTCGTCGAGGGAATGAGCGAGCGCTGAGAGGTCACCCTGGCCGTCCCGTCGGGGAGCCTCCGATCGCAGAGGACGAATCCCACGGGTTGTCCAAAGGACGATCGGCGGCGCTCACTGACTGCAGATCGGAGGCGAAATCCTCGTCAACGGGGACGGCCGCCAGCGCGTTACACAGTTCACGCAGCGTCGTCCTGCGTGTGTCGGCCACCGGTACCAACTCAGCGACAGGATTGTCGCTCTCGCAGAGCACGAACCCCTCGCCGTCATGCCTGATCTGAGTCAAGCACTCATCGAAGTGGAGGGCTGCCCAGTGGGTGGAGACGCGTCTTTTCATCGGCTGGCTCAGTGTAGCTCGAAGGCGAACAGGGTGGCGCAGCGCAGCCGGAAGCGGATTGTCAGCGGCTGATCCGGATCACGCTCGATCCCGGCGCGGCCGTTCCATCGAACCGTGTGGTCCAGCGACTCGCCCAGCACCGGATCGGCGTCGGCGAAACTGTGGCCGGCCAACGGCTGGCGGTCGCGGCCGGCCAGCTCGACCAGCACGTGGCCGGCGGCCCGGACGCGGGCGTTGAGGCGCAGCGTCGAGCCCGCGGTGATGAGCGGCAGCGTGGCGAAGGCGCCCTCGTCGTCTGCCGTGATGCCGCCCAGCCGCTCGCGCGGCCAGATCGCCAGCGCCTCCGTGCGCCGGAAGGAGTGGCGGTTGCGCGGGTACTTGTGCGGCTGCGGATAGCCGCCGTAGGGGAGGGCGACCCGGTCGCCGCCCAGCGGGATCAGGTCCGTGCCGCCGAACACGCAGCCTGCGTCCCACGGCTCCGGACCGGCGTCGAGCACGGAGCCGCCCGGCACCTCGTTCCAGACGATGCCGTCGGGGCTTGCGTACAGCAGCAGCTCCGAGGTGTCGTCGTGATGATGGTAGAGGGACGGGAACATCAGGTGCTGGTCCACCGTGCCCGGATAGATGGTCTTGGAGTTGGTGTACCAGTCGTCGGAGGGGCGCCGCTCGCTGGTCGGCCAGACCAGCAGCTCCGGCCCCGGCCAGCGGCGGAAGTCGTCGGTCTCCGCCCGGCCGATGCAGCGGCGGCCGTAGAACCAGTTGCAGCGCGCGTACCAGACGTAGCGCTGCAGCCGCCGGTCGTAGTACACGACGTTGGTGGTGTCGCTGTAGTGGATGACCAGCGGTCCCGGCAGCGCCGTCCAGGCGATCCCGTCCGGGGAGACGGCGCCCCACATGCCGGACAGGTGGCTCAGATCGTTTCCCAACGGATAGAAGGCCTCGGGCCGCTCGCGCAGGAAGCGCTCGGCCACGGCCCGCCGCTCCAGCTCCGTGCCGGGAATCCCACCGCGGAAGAACATCTTGAACCGCTCGTCGTCCGGCGCCGACGGGTCCAGGAAGATCTCGGTGCGCTCCAGGCCGGCGACGCCCGGCGCGGCACTGAAGTTGAACGTGCACTCGGTGTCGCCGCGCCACTCGTAACCGTCCGCGGACTCGGCGCAGTGAATGGGCCGCGACGCCTCGTTCTCGCCCGTGGAGTACCACGTGCGATACCGCCCGCCGTCATGGATGATCCGCGCGCCCGGCGCCGCTCCGTACGGCAGCGGGTCGCTCTTGCGGGCCGGCTCGCGCACGATGCGGATGCCGTGCGGCGTGTCGCGCGGCACGAAGCGTGCCGCGAAGGGTTTGTCGGCGCGGTCCGGATCCTTCCAGAGCCGGAGCTTCATGGGCGTGCCGTCCGGCTCGGCCCAGTACGGGCCGACCAACCCAACCTCGCCCGGCAGCACGTACCGCCAGTCCAGGAACAGGTGCGGCCCCGGATCGAGCCGCAACTCGCCGCCGTCCATCCACGGCGTCCCGGCCCGCCGGGCTGCCGCCTGTGCCTTCGTGCCGAGCTCCATCCGGTCGTTCATCGTCGCACCTCCGCCGTCCTGGCCCGGTCAGCATGCGTGGTGTGCCTGCGGCCCGCAAACCCGCGGGAGCTGCCCCACTCTTTGACACCTCGCCCGCACGCTGCCAGCATCGGGCATCCCATCCGCTCGCCGCCGGGCGGGCATCAAGAGGAGCATCCGTGAAGCGCATCCTGTTCGTGATTCCCCTGCTGTTGCTGGCCGGTCTGTTCGCGACCGCCCAGGATCGGCCCGACAAGCTGGTCTACCTGACACCGCCGTGGGGCGCCCCGTCCGACGAGGTCGTCGCGCTCTTCGAGGAGCGGTCCGGCATCGACCTGGAGGTCGCCACGGTGGACATCAACACCTCCCGCGACCGCGTGCTGACCGCGACGGCGGGCAGGACCAATCCCGCCGACGTGATCTTCGTGAGCGCCGACACCTTCGCCGCGTTCCAGAGCGCGGGAGCGATCCGGGCACTGGACGACCTGGCTCCGGCCGACATGCTCGGCGGCTTGGCCGGCGTCGACCAGTTCGTGCTGGACGGCGTCCTGTGGGCGGTGCCGCTCTACCAGCAGATGGTGATGATCGACTACGACACCACCTCGCTCGACGCGATCGGCCTGACCGCCGCGGACATCGCCACCTGGGACGACTTCGAGGCGGCGCTGCTGGCCATGAAGGAGCAGGGGTTGTACGAGTACCCCTACGCCGCCGGCATCCGTCCCTGGACCTGGTACCTGATCGCGCTGTCCTCGGGGTCGGAGCTGTTCGACGCGGACAACGATCCCGTGTTCGACGATCCGGACGACCCGGGCCATGCCGCATTCGTGCGGGTGATCGAATGGTTCGAGAAGGGTCTGATCTCACCGGAGCGGCTGAGCTCGGCCAATCCTCACCCCAGCTTCTGGGCGGGACAGGCCGCGTTCCACCAAGCATGGCAGGGTGCCCTGGGTCTCGCCAACAACCCCGAGCGCTCCCAGGTCGCCCCGAACGCCGACTACCTGCTGCTGCCCGACCAGCACCACACCTGGCTGCTGCCGGCCGGGCTCACGGTGAGCGCGTTCACGGACCATCCGGAGGCGGCGATGGAGCTGGTCGAGTTCTTCGCCGGAGAGGACATGCAGCGCTTCCTGTTCGACGCCAACGGGCTGTTCCCGGCGAGCACGGCGGTGTTCCAGGCGCTCGGCGATGCCGATGCCATCGACGGCTTCGAGGCGATGAACGAGCAGGCCAAGTACATCGTCACGATTCCGTATGATCAGCCGTGGTACATCGAATTCGAGAAGGAAGCCGAGCAGCTCATGCTGCGCGCCGCCCGCGGTGAGCAGGCGCCCGAGGACGCGCTGGCCGAGCTGGCCGAGTTCGCGCGCGAGTTGAAGGCGGACTACGAATAGCGGACTCAGGAAGGGCCGCTCGCGCGACCCGCGAGCGGTCAGGAGCCGGGCTTCAGGCGATTGAAGCCCGGCTCTCTCGTGCCCTCGACCGGCCTCGGGTGCTGGCGGGCGCGGTGCTGGTGCCGACGCTGGCCCTGGTGGTCCTGTTCGGCCATATCCCCGCGCTCTCCTCGCTACGGCTGGCCTTCTCGCGCTACAACATCAAGCAGCCGGCGCGGCGCGGTTTCGTCGGCTTGGACAACTTCGTCCACGTCCTCACCGACGACGCCTTTCACGCCGCGCTGGGGCGCGTGGCCTACTTCATGGCCGCGGCCATCGTTGCCGTGCTCGCGATCGGGCTCGTCTTCGCGCTGGTGCTCAACCGCGATTTCCGCGGGCGAGCGCTGTTGCGGACGGTGATCATCATCCCGTGGGCGATCCCGCCGGTGGTGTCCGGACACGCGTGGCGCTGGATCTTCAACGGCGAATACGGCGCGCTGAACGGACTGCTGTGGCAGGCAGGCATCATCGGCGAGTACCGGTTCTGGCTGGCCGAGCCGCTCACCGCGCTCTCCGCCGCCGTGCTGGTGTTCGTGTGGCGCTTCGTGCCGTTCGTGGCCGTGCTGTTTCTGGGCGCACTGCAGACCATTCCCGGCGAGCTGTATGAGAGCGCCGCCGTCGACGGCGCCGGCCCCGTGCGCCGCTTCCGGCACGTCACCGTGCCCGCGGTGACGGCCATCGCCGCGATCGCGCTGGTCCTCACCGGCATCACGGCATTCAACGTGTTCGACGAGATCTACGCGCTCACCGGACCGCAGGAGATCACGCGCACGCCGATGATCTACAACTACGAGACGACGTTCGTGCGCGGCCGCTTCGGCCGGGGGGCGGCGATGGCGTACCTCTCCGGCCTGGTGCTGTTCGCCCTGTCCATCGTCTACATGCGGCTGGCGCTCCGCGAGCGGGACGTGTAGGGAGACGTCGTGCCCGCCTCCTCGCTGTCGATCGCCGGCGCACCGCCGGTCCGCCGCGTGCTGTCGCGCGGCCTGCTCTGGACGCTGGTGGCGCTGATGGCGGCCTGGAGCCTGGGACCGATCGTCTGGATCTTCATCTCCTCGATCTCGGTTCGCGCGGAGCTGTACTCGGTGCCGCCGCACTGGATCCCGCATGAACCGACCCTGGCGCCGTATCGGACGGTGCTGTTCGAGGGGGAAGGGTTCCGCGGCGCCGCCGGGCAGGCGGCGGCGGAGCTGTTCCGCGCGGGGCTGCTCAATTCGCTGATCATCAGCACCTCGACGACGCTGCTGGT
Source organism: Spirochaetaceae bacterium (assembly GCA_028820215.1). Next base: position 17,770 of record JAPPKD010000139.1, read on the forward strand.
GATGGCGCTGGCGCCGCTTCTGGGCTACGTGTTCGGCCGGATCGAGTTCCCCGGCCGGCGCGCCCTGTTCTACTTCGTGCTCGCGCTGATCGCGTTGCCGGGCTGGCCGATCATCATCGGCCTGTTCCCGATGATGTCGTCGCTGCGGCTCCTCGATACCCGGCTCGGGCTCGTCATCCTGCTGTTCACGTACCGGATCCCGTTCGAGATGTGGTTCATGACCGGTTACTTCCGTGCCGTGCCGGCGGAGATCGAGGACGCGGCGCGCGTCGACGGCTGCACGCGCCTGCAGGCGCTCTATCGCGTCACCATCCACATGGTCCGGCCGGGCATCGTCGCGGTCTCCATCATCTCGTTCCTGCACTCCTGGAACTTCTTTCTGGTGCCGCTGATCATGGCGTACACGCTGCGCTCCAAGCCCCTGACGGTCACGATCACGGAGTTCGTCAGCCAGTACTACGTGCACTGGGACCTGATGTCGGCGGCCACCATCCTGGCCATCGTCCCGCCGGTGGTGATGGTGATCCTGTTTCAGCGGCACATCGTCCGCGGGCTGTCGGCAGGAGCCATCCGGTGATGCCGGCGGTCGGGTTCGGTGCCGACGTGCTGCTGCATCGTCCCGAGGGGGCCGCGTTCCGGGAGCGGCTGCGTGGGCGGCGCGTGGCGCTGCTGGCCCACCCGGCCAGCGTCGACGCCCGCCTGCGGCCGGTCTGGGAGCTGATCGGCGCGCTCCCGGACGTGCGGCTCACGGCGCTGCTGTCGCCGCAGCACGGCTTTGCCGGCGAGAAGCAGGACAACATGGTGGAGAGCGCCGACGCGGTCCATCCGACGCTCCGGGTCCCGATTCTCAGCCTCTACGGCGCGACGCGGCGCCTGCGGGAGGAGTGGATCGACCGGTTCGACGTGCTGCTGTTCGACCTGCAGGACGTGGGGGTTCGCGTCTACACCTTCCTGACCACCCTGGGCTACCTGCTCGAGGACCTGGCCGGACGCGCCGACCGTGAGCTGTGGGTGATGGACCGGCCCAATCCGGCGGGCCGCTGCGTGGAGGGGCTGACGCTGCAGCCGGGCCAGGAGAGCTTCGTCGGCCTGGCGCCCCTGCCCATGCAGCACGGGCTGACCATGGGGGAGTGCGCATGCTGGTATCGCGACTTCGCCGGTCTGGACGTGCGGCTGGAGGTGGTGCCGATGCTCGGGTGGGATCCGCATGCGCCGTGGCCTGCCGAGCGAGTCTGGCTGCAGCCGAGCCCGAACATGCCGTCGCTGGCGACGGCGCGCGCCTATCCCGGCACCGTGTTGCTGGAGGGCACGACGCTCAGCGAGGGCCGCGGCACCACGCGCCCGCTGTCGCTGGTCGGGCACCCGCAGGTCGACTGGTCCGGGGTGAGGCGCCGCCTCGATGATTGCTGCCCGGAAGTGATGAACGGCCTGGTGCTGCGCGACGTCTCCTTCGAGCCGACCTTCCACAAGCACGTCGGCCAGGTCTGTCCCGGCTTCGAGCTGGTCACCGCCGATCCCGTCCACGACCCGCTCGCGTGCCGGCCGTATCGGCTGATCGCCGCCATCCTCCGGAGCGTTCGGGAGCTGCATCCCGACCTGCCGCTCTGGCGGGACCCGCCGTACGAGTACGAGGCCGGCCGCCTGCCGATCGACGTGATCGCCGGCGGCCCCGCCCTGCGACGCTGGGTGGACGGCGCGGCCGGCTCATCGTGGGATGCCTGGAACGACAGGCTGCGGGCGGACGAACGTGCGTGGGAGCGGCTGACCGAGGCCTTCAGGAGATACTGAGCGGGCGCCCCGTGTGTATATAATTGAGTATGCTTCGCAACAGCCGAGACATTGTCAGGCGTCTCAAGGCTGAGGGCTTCGAGCTGGTGAGCATCAAAGGGTCGCACCACAAGTTCAGAAAGGGCGCGGTCACCGTGGTCGTGCCCCACCCGAAGAAGGACCTCCCACTCGGCACGGCCCGAAGCATCGCAAGGCAGGTCGGCTGGACTTGAGGAGGAAGGCATGCACTACGTCGCCGTCATCGACAAGGACCCCGACAGCGCCTACGGGGTTCGGTTTCCCGAGGTTCCCGGATGTTTCTCGGCCGCAGACACGTTCGGGGAAATCGTCCCCAACTCGATCGAGGCGTTGAGCCTGTTCTTCGAGGACACCGAGCCTGCGCCTCCGCGGGGTCTCGAATCCGTGCGCGAGCAGGTTGCGGACGACATCGCCAATGGCTCGGTCCTCATGATGATTCCCTACGTTCGGGATCGGAAAAGGGTGGTGCGGGTCAACCTGAGCCTGGAGAAAGGCTTCCTCGATACGCTCGACGAAGCCGCCCGCATGCGCGGCATGACCCGCTCCGCATTCGTCGAAAAGGCCGCGACGCGGGAAATTCTCGACCCGGCTTGAAGCGGGAGCCGCCCGGGGCGCAGGCGGCTCGCCTGTCCGGTCACCAGCCGCACTCCTTCATGCCGCTGATGGATGCGGCGACCAAAGCAAGCAACGGCATCTTCGCCGCGACTCAGGGCGCCCAGAAGCGATGTGCCCTGAGCGAGCTGGCTGCCGCGGCGCTCAGGATCCGTTGCGGGGCAGGGGCAGATCGACGCGGTTGTGGCCGTTCTGCTGCGAGGCCAGGATTCCCAGCAGGATCTCCAGCGTCCAGCGCGCGTCGGTGCCGGGCGACACCAGGGTGCCGTCACCGCTGTCCAGCGCCGCCACCAGCTCGTCGACCGCGGCGAGCTGGTTGGCGTACAGGTAGTCGCCGGGCACCAGCTCCGCGGCGCGCAGCTCCCGGTGCATGCCGCTGCCGCCGCTGGTGAGGATGCGGCCGTGCTCGTTGTAGAACTCCACCCGGCCGCGCTCACAGGTGATGCTGAGGATCCCGGCGTTGAACTCGGTCTTGTAGCCGCTGAAGCTGCCGCGGATGTCGTCCTCGAAGCCGATCAGGGCGGTGGCGTACGGGTCCTGGGCCGGGTCCTTGCCGCCGTCGCCCTGGTAGCGGTCGAAGTGGTCGAACCCGGGCTCCAGCTTCGCGGTGACCCACCGCGGCTCCGCGCCGGCGAAGAAGCAGAGCAGGTCGATCATGTGGGTGCCGTTGCGGAACATCATCGCGCGCGGGCCGTAGTGCTCTACGGACACGGTACGCACCGGGCCGAGCGCCCCGGAGGCCACCAGGCGCTGCGCTTCGGTGTGAGCGACCGACCAGCGGCGGGTGTGGTCCACCGACAGCAGCGCGCCCTTGCGCGCGCACGCCTCGATCATGCGGTCGGCGTCCTCCAGCGTGGTGGCGATCGGCTTCTCGCAGAAGATCGCCCGTGCCCCCGCCTCGGCGGCGGCCACGGTCAGGTCGGCGTGGACGTGGTCGCCGGTGACGACGCTGACAATGTCCGGCTGCTGCTCTGCCAGGAGCTTCCCGAAGTCGTTGTGGATGGCGACGTCCGGAAGGTCCGCCCAGGTCTCCCGGAACTCGTCCAGGGCCTCGGTGCGCAGGTCGCAGACCCCCACCAGTTCGGTGCGCGGGTGCTCGGCGTAGCAGGAGACGTGGGAGCGGCCCATGGGCCGTCGCAGCCCGCCGCCGAGGACCTCTGCGCGCCTGGCGCCGATGCCGGTGAGGCCGACGACCGCGGCCCGGTAGATCTGTTCCATTCCCCGGATGATACCGGTCAGGGTGTCGTGCTTGCCACCGCCTTGCCGGCGCGGACGGTCAGGCGCGGCTCCCAGCGCGCGCCGTGCCGTTCCACGCCATCGACGTCGCGCAGCGGCACCGGGTCACCTCCTTCGGCCCGCTCCAGCACGGTCAGGTCAGCGCACGTGCCGGGACGCAGTGAGCCGACCTCGCCTTCCAGTCCCAGGACCTCGGCGGGGCGCAGGGTCGCCCGGCGGAATGCCTCGCGTTCCGGCATGCCGGCCGCAATCACCTTGGAGACCGTGAGCGCCAGGTCGTGCTGCGGGCGGGAGCCGACGTGGCGGTGGTACTGGTCGCTGGAGATCGTGTCGGGCCAGAACCCCTCGCCGATGGCGGCCTCCGCGACGGGGAAGCTGAACGAGGCCATGCCGTGGCCGATGTCGAACAGCACCCCGCGGAGCCGCGCCTCCCGGACGCAGGCTCGCACGCGGCCGTCCCGCACCAGGCCCTCGGGCAGCGGGTTGAAGCAGTAGGTGACCACGTCGCCGGCGCGCAACAGCAGGAGCTGCTTGTCCAGCGGCCAGTCGGAGTCCATGCGCGTGCCGAACAGCAGCGGCCGGCCGGTGCGCCCGGCGGCCTGCAGTGCCCGATCGAGCACGGGATGCGGGTCCATGCCGATCGAGGGGCCGGTGTTCACGGCGATCCCCCAGATGTCCGCGCCGCCGTCCTCGATGGCGGCGACGCAGGCGTCCACATCTGCGTCTGCCAGCGAGCCGTAGGGGCGGTCGGGGTCGGACTCGCCGCGCCGCGACAGGTGGATGGCAAGGCGCACCCGCGTACGGCTGGCGCCGATCACCCGGTCGCGGTAGTCCGGCCAGTTGCCGGCGCCGGCGTCGCCCTGCGACAGCACCGTGGTCACGCCACGCTTCAGCAGGTGCTCGTCCGGGTCGATGCCGTAGCGCGAGCCGCCGCGCGCGGGATGGGCGTGCAGGTCCACTAGGCCGGGGATCAAGAGCCCGTCCGGGAAGCTCACCCACTCCCGGGCCGTGCCACTAACATCCGATCCCGCCGCCGCGATGCGGCCCCCGCGCACGGCGACCGCTCCCGGTCCGTCCAGTCCGGCGGCGGCGCACAGGACGCGGCCGGCGGTGATGATCACATCGTACCGCGGGGAGTCGTCCCTCGGTTTCACGGTGTGAAGAAGAAGGTGTCGGCGCGCATGGTGGCCAGGCCGATCTGGGAGAATCCGCCGCGGCCGCGGCCGCCCGGACGGGTGTCGGCGATGTGGCGCGGCTCGCCGCCCGAGCGTCCCTCGTACCACATGTAGTAGACGCCATCGATCTTCTCGGTCGTGCCGTACCAGATGCCACAATCGTCCCAGGTGCCCTCGGGGCCGCGCTCGAAGATGGGATTGCCGGGATAGCGGGTCCAGTTCAGCAGATCGTGTGAGGCCGCGACGCCGAAGTGCCAGGGAGTGTCCTCGTGCCGGTCGCTGCCCGCGTACACCATGTACCAGAGGCCGTTGTCGCGGAAGATGCGGTGGGTGGTCACCGTCAGCCCTTCCCAGCTACCCGGCTCGCCCACGCCCAGCACGATCTGCCGCCGGGTGTGGTCGAACCGGTAGGGGTCGGGCGAGCGCACCAGGCAGATGTCGGTGCCGCCGCGCGGGTCCAGCGCGGAGTAGAACATCCAGTACTCGCCGTCGTGGTGCACGACCTCCGGCGCGGCCGCGAACGCCGGGATCAGCGGCTCGTTCGCCCAACGCTCGAAGCGCAGCCCGTCGTCGGATACCGCAAGGCCGATGCTCTTGAAGGAATGTCCCCAGCCGCGTCCCACGCTGCCGGGCCGCTCCTGCGGCACCGCCGTGTAGTACAGCAGGAACCTGCCGTCCGCCACCACGATCGCCGGATCCAGCGCGCCCATGTCGTCGAAGCTGCCGGCCGGGCCCGGCCGGGTCACGGGGTTGCAGGCGTGCTCCTGCCACGTCACGCCGTCGAACCGGTCCGCCGGGCACGTGAGCAAGCCGATAGCCGCGTTGGCGGTGCCGTCTTCGTGTTTGCGGTTGCCGCGGAAGTAGAGCCGCCACTGGTCGCCGACGCGGATCACGTCGGCGTTGGCGGTGACGAAGTTGTGCCACGTGCCCGGCTGCACGGGGATGATCGGGTTATCCGGGTGCCGCTGCAGCCTCACGCCGCCGCCTCCTGGCGATAGCGGATCGACAGCTCCAGCTCGCGCAGGTACACGGCCGGCTGCACCTGATGGTTCTTGTGCGTCAATTCGATGGTGAACACGTTGACTCCCTGCCGCGGGACGCGGCGGCGCAGATCATAGATCAGATCGACGAAGGCGCTGTTGGGGCCGGTCGGCGCCCCCGGCCGCAGGGTCGGGGCGTCGAGCAGCCGGTCGATGGCCTCGCCGTTGATCTGCACGGCCAGAGTGTCCATCGGCGTCAGGTTCACCAGCAACAGGTGCAGGCGTACCTCCGCCAGCTCGGCGGCCGGGACCTCGGCCAGCGTGTCGCCTACCTTGAGGCGGAGGTCGACCGGCTCGCCCTCCGCCAGCACCAGCGGCAGCGACGCCGGCTGCGCCAGGTGCGCGTGCGGGTGTCCGACGCCGACGCCGGGGATCTCGAAGTCCAGGCAATACAGCTTGTCGCGGCGCGCCAGCGCTTCGGCCGAGCGCCCGTCGCGCAGGATCGCTCCGTCCAGGTGGCGGCCGTGGCGGGCAACCTGGTCCCACAGGTTGAACACGTAGATGCCGTCGGCCCCGTCCAGGTAGGCGTTGGCCGCAAGCGCGCGCCACAGGTTGACCGGCATCCCCTCCAGCACGCCGCGCTTGCCTTCGCGGTTGTGCCGGCTGTCCTTGAGCACGCGGTAGTCGGCATCCGACTCCGTCCCCTCGGGGTCCGGCAGGCGGTCCTCGTCCTGCAGCGCTCGCGTCTGTTCCCAGGTCTGGTTGGGCATCACCGTGTCGACGCCGGCGAGCATCTGGCAGCGTGTGCCGCGGCTGACGGCGGCCAGCGGACGCAGGTCGGTCTCGAACTTGTTGGTGCGCGTGGGACTGGGGATCAGCACGTCCAGCAGGCCGTCGCGGACCCAGGTCTCCACGTCGAGGCCGACGGCGTCGCAACCGGCCAGGCCGGTGGGGCAGCGCGCCGCCACGCCCAGGTGCCGGCCGCGCTGGCGTCCGGCCTCGTCCAGCACCTCGCGCACCTCGCGCACGAAGGCGGTCATGAGGGGGCGGCCGGCGGCGACCCGGGCGGGGTGGAAGAAGAACGGGTTGCGCATGAAGTCGAGCTCCACCCCGTCGACCTCGAAGCGGGAAGCGATGTCGCTGATGATCCCCACCCACCACGCCCTGACCTCGGCATGGGCGTAGTCGAGCAGGTCGGCGGAGAACACGCTGCCCGGCCAGTTCGCGCCGATGCGGCACTCCGGATGGCGGCGCCAGAACTCCGAGGTGAGGGGGCTGTCATCCGCGCCGCGCTGGTGGTTCCAGAGCTGGTCGGGATGGGGTATGCCGAAGTCGGGCTCTGCCGGCGGCGGGAAGGCGAAGTGGCCGTCGTTCATGCGCAGCGATGCGTACAGGTGCATCCCGTGCCGGTGGCAGCGCTCGCACACCAGCGCCAGCGGCTCCCGGCCAGCGGCGCGCAGGCTGCGCAGCGTGGTGTGCGCCATCCACTCCTGCACGGTCGGGAACACCTGCTGCCCGATGTCCAGGTCCTCGGCCACGCCGGAGCCGTACCAGAAGCGGGTGTTGCCGGCGCCCCAGCACAAGAGGTCGGCGCCGGCCATGCGGTCCACGGCGGCGCGCAGGAACCCTTCAGCGCTCAGCGGCACCTGCCGGTACTGCCAGAGCGATGCGCCGTCGTCGTTGACGGCCACCCGGTAGCGGCGCCCGACCCCGTTTGAGGCGGCGTCTGCCACGCTGCGGCTCAGTCGAGCGAGAACAGCGCCGCTTCGATGTAGCGTACGGTGTCGTCTGGATCGCCCCAGTAGTAGACGCTGATGATGCGGCCGTCGGCGAGCTGGACCGTGCACGGCTCGCCGATGTCGGAGTAGGTGTCCTCGAACACCGAACCGTCGTGCGCCCACGCCTGCAACATCGGGCGCGAGCCGGGGATGTGCTCGCCGTCGCGCACCGACCACCCTTCGTGGTCGCTCCAGGTGCGCCCGTCGTCGTCGCTCACCGCCACCCGCATGCTGGGGATGTGGCGGTCGCTCCAGGTGAACAGCAGGCGTCCGTCCTGGAGGCGGATGGTGCTGGTGGCGGAGCCGGTAATCCGGAACGGCAGCGACTCCAGCTCGCTCCAGGTGCGCCCGGCGTCCTGCGATCGGGCAAGCCACGCGTTCACTTCCCGCGCTTCGCGGCCGTCGGGCAGGTCGATGAACTCCTCCGAGTGCATGACCGCCAGGATCTCTCCGTCCGGCAGGGGCACCAGCGATGCCTGGTGGTAGCGCCGCCGCCCGCGCGGGTCGAGGGCCACGATCGAGCCGTCGCCCCAGGTCGCCCCGCGGTCGTGCGAGCGCACCACGCTCTGCGGATGCTGCTGCGGCGCCGCGGGATCGGAGCCCAGGCTGCCGCACAGGGGCGCCAGCAGGGTGCCGTCGGCCAGCTCGATCATCGGCGCGTGAATGGCCGAGTGGCTGAGCGGCGACGGGATCAGCGGCGTGGGCTCATCCCAGGTCCGTCCGCCATCGCGTGATCGGCGCGCGAAGTCGATGTAGCTCCGTTCCGCGCTCCAGCCGGCGCCGTCCTGCAGGGTGGCCGTCTTCGGCTGCGTCTGCAGGACGTTGAGGGCGTAGATGAACAGCACCAGGTCGCCGCTGGCGGCGCTCACCGAGCACTGCTCCATGGGGAAGGTGTCGGTGAGCTGCTGGTAGCCTGACAGCGGCCACGTGCGGCCGCCGTCGGTCGAGCGGATCAGCGATCCGCGGCACCGTGGCTCGCTGTGGTTGTGACCGGCGCCCTTCTCGGGAGGCCCGTAGCGGGCCTCCCGGAACGACACCAGCAGGTCGCCGTCGGGCAGACGTGCGATCTCCGGGAACGCGGCGTTCCACTCAGGGTCTCGATACACGGTGATGTGTTGCAGATCACGTACCATTTGGTTCCTCCTCGGTCGTTGGTGCGCTTCCCGCGGAAGGCGGGGTGATGCCGGCGAGCCGGAGTTGCTCCGCGAAGTGACACGCCGCGAAGTGGCCGGGCTCTCCGTCCACGGGCACCAGCGGCGGCACCTCCTGCCGGCAGATGCTCTCCGCGTAGCGGCAGCGCGGGTGGAAGCGGCAGCCCGGCGCGGGGTTGGCAGGCGACGGCACGTCGCCTTCCAGCAGCACCCGTTCCTGGGCGGCCGCCGCCGGCCGGTAGCGCGGGATGGATGCGAGCAGCGCCTCGCTGTAGGGATGGCGGGGCCGCTTGTAGACGCTGTCCGCCGGCCCGTACTCGACCAGCTTGCCGACGTACATCACAGCCACCCGGTCGCTCAGGTGATGGACGACCGTCAGGTCGTGCGAGATGAACAGGAAGGTCAGCCCCAGCTCGCGCTGCAGGTTGCGCAGCAGGCGGATGATCTGTGCCTGCACGGAGACGTCGAGCGCCGACACCGGCTCGTCGCAGACGATGAACTCCGGCTCCAGGCTCAGCGCGCGAGCGATGCCGATGCGCTGCCGCTGGCCGCCGGAGAACTCGTGCGGATAGCGGTACAGGTACTCGCTGCTCAGGCCCACCGATTGCAGCAGCGCCTCGATCCGCTGCTGGCGGTTCGGGAGCTTGTGGATCAGCAGGTACTCGCCGACCACCTCGCCCACCGGCATGCGCGGGTTCAGCGACGAGAACGGGTCCTGGAAGATGATCTGCACCCGGCGCCGCATCTCGAACATGCGGTCGCGCGGCAACGCCAGCAGGTCGATCATGGAGCCGGCCTCGCGGTAGCGGACGCTCCCGCCGGTCGCCCGCTCCAGGCGGAGGAGCGTGCGGCCCAGGGTGCTCTTGCCGCAGCCGCTCTCGCCTACCAGGCCGAGCGTCTCGCCCCGGCGGATTGCCAGGTCGACGCCGTCCACGGCCTTGATCTGGCCCACGACGCGCTGCAGGAAGCCGCGCTTGACGGGAAACCAAGTGCGCAGGTCCTGCGTCTCCAGCAGGGTTCCGCTGGACGGGGACGTGGGTTCAGGCATAGAGCCAGCACCGCACCTTGCTGCGTCCGTGCTCGACCTCGGGCGGCGTCTCCCGGCACTGCTCCCACGCCCGCGGGCAGCGTGCCGCGTACGGGCAGCCGGTGACCTCCTCGAACGGTCCGGGAACGCTGCCGGCGATCGGATCGACGTCCTCGCTGGAGCTCTCGCCGACGATGAACGAGCACGCCAGCAGGCCCTGCGTGTAGGGATGCTTGGGATCCTCGAAGATGTCCGCCACCGGGGCGTCCTCGACCACCTGCCCCAGGTACATCACCAGCACGCGGTCGCACAGCTCGCCCACCACGCCCAGGTCGTGGGTGATCCACAGGATCGCCATTCCCAGCTTGTCGCGGCCCTCCTCCACCAGGTGCAGGATCTGCGCCTGAACGGTGACGTCCAGCGCCGTGGTCGGCTCGTCCGCGATCAGCAGGCGCGGGTTGCACACCATCGCCATGGCCAGCATCACGCGCTGGCGCATGCCGCCGGAGAGCTGGTGGGGATACCGGTCGACCACCTGTTCGGGATCCGGCATGTTGACGCCGCGCAGGGCCGCGACCGCCATCTCCCGCGCGGTCAGCTTGGAGACCGCCTGGTGGTGGAGGATGGTCTCCATGATCTGAAAGCCGACGGAGTAGGAGGGGTTGAGCGAGGTCATCGGCTCCTGGAACACCATGGTGACGTCGCCGCCGCGGATGGCGCGCATCTCGCGGCTGTCGAAGCCCAGGGTGGTGACGTCGGTGGCACTGCCCTGCTGGTCGTGGAGCCAGATGTGGCCGGCGCTGATGCGCCCGTGGGGGCGCGACACCAGGCGCATGATGGACAGCGCCGTCACGCTCTTGCCGCAGCCGCTCTCGCCCACCACGCCCACGGTCTCCCCGCGGGCCATGGTGAATTCCACGCCGCGCACGGCGCGCACGACGCCCAGGTGGGTCGAGAACTCCACGTGCAGGTCCTCCACCCGCAGCAGAGCCGTCTCGGGTCTCTCAGGCATGGCCGCCATCCATCAGTTGTACGGGTCCGCGGCGTCGCGCAGCCCGTCTCCGAGGAAGTTGAAGGCGGCCACGTTGAGGATGATCGCCAGTCCCGGCAGCATGATCCAGGTCGACAGCAGGATGGCGTTGAGGTTCTGCGCCTCGTTGATCAGCAGGCCCCAACTGGTTTGGGGCGGCCTGATCCCCAGACCTAGGAAGCTGAGCGCGCTCTCGGCCAGGATCATCCCCGGCAGGGCGATGGTGCTGACCACGATCAGGTGGCTCATCACGTTGGGCACCACGTGCTTGGCCATGATGAAGCGGGAGTCGGCGCCTCCCGCGACGGAGGCGCGTATGTAGTCGCGCTCGCGGATGCTCAGCACCATGCCACGGATCTGGCGCGCCAGCCCGGTCCAGCCGACCAGCCCCAGCACCCCAACGATGCCGGCGTATCTCCAAGTGGAGGGCCAGTCGAGGGGCAGGATGGCGGCCAGTGCCAGCAACAACGGCAACGTGGGAATGGAGCTGAGCATTTCGATGAGGCGCTGGATGAGCATGTCCGTGCGGCCGCCGTAGTACCCGGAGATGGAGCCGATGATCACGCCGAGCAGGGTGCTCAGAGCCACGCCGAACACGCCCACGCTCAGAGTGATGCGTCCGCCGTAGATGATGCGACTCAGCATGTCGCGGCCGCGGTAGTCGGTGCCCAGCAGGTTGATGTGGGCGCCCTCGCCGTCGACACCGAACAGCTTGGTGCGCAGGCGCTGCGCGCCGATGCCGAACTGGGCGCGCGGCCGCTTGACGAAGAAGCGGATCGGGTGGCGGGCTGATTCATCCCGTTCATAGACGAGCTGGAAGTCCTGGTTGACGGCCTGTTTCGTGCCGTACACGAACGGCCGCTGCAGCCGGCCGTCGCCATCGAAGAACTGGATCGGCTGCGGCCGCATGTACACGCGCTCCGAGGACTCGGCCGGCGGATACGGCGCGAAGAAGCCGGCGAAGATGCAGACCGTGTAGCTCAGCGTCAGGAACGCAAGCGCCGCGAGCGCCAGCTTGTGCTTGCGGAACTTCCGCCACGCTAAGGTGCGCCCGGTCACTCTTCGAGTGCGGTGTGCTCCGCTCACGCGACGCGTGCGTCCCGCGGGCGTCGGCTCCGCCGTCCGCGGCCCCGTCGCTATCGCCGGCGTTCCCGGCACGGCGCCCTTCATCTACTCGAATCTGACCGTGGGGTCGAGCCACGCCAGTACGATGTCGGCCAGCAGGGTACCAACCTGCAGCAGCATAGTCGCCATGAGCAGGAACGTGCCGGCCACGTAGCTGTCCTGATGGATCAGTGCGGTGTAGAACATCAAACCGACGGTGGGGAGCCCCAGCACGATGCTCAGGATGGTGTCGCCCGAGAGCAATTCGGAGAACGTATTGCTCATCCCCATCACCCACGGATGCAGGGCGTTTCTGAGAGCGTGCCGGTACACGACTAGGTTCTCCGGCAGCCCTTTGGCGCGCGCAGTCTGCACGTAGGGCTGGTTGAGCTTGTCCAGCAGGTTGCCGCGGATGATGCGCATCCCGGCGCCGGCGCCGGTAACCAAGCCGACGGCCAGTGGAATACTGAGGTGCTTCAGCAGGTCGACCACCTTGCCCCAGCTCCACGGGGCGTTGACGTAATCGGACGAGAACAGGCCGCCCACCTGTTCGTTGAACACGAACACCATGACCGTCATGAAGATCAGCGCCAGGAAGAAGCCGGGCGTCGCCATTCCCAGAAAGGCCACGACGTTCGCGACGTAGTCGAACAGCGAGTACTGGTGGCGGGCGGAGTAGATCCCCAGCGTGAAGCTGGCGGTCAGGCCTAACGTCATGCCGAGCAGGCTGATGACCACCGTCCAGCCTACACGCTCCAGGATCAGCGTATGCACCGGGCGCGCCACCTGGAACGAGTAGCCGAAGTCGCCGCGGGTGACGATGTTGAACATCCAGGAGGCGTAGCGCGCCAGGACCGGGCGGTCCAATCCGTACTGCACCCTCAATTCCCCTAGCGCTGCGAGCTGTGCCTCCTTCTCCTGCTCCGTCATGTTCAGGTTCGAGCGGATGCTCGACTCGTAGACGCTGACGAAGTCGCCGGCCGGTAAATCGATCACCAGAAAGCAGAGGAACGACAGCACCACGGTCACTGGCAGCATGTAGATCAGACGCCGGACGATGTAGCGCGCCATGGTATGTCAGAAGCGGGGGGGGGGCAAAACCCCCCCCCCCCCAATACGCAACAACAAAAGGGTTATTTTTTTAGAAAACCAGCCACAAAAGCCAAACGGTTTTTTTTTAACAACAAAGG
>JAPPKD010000139.1:30868-37421 GCA_028820215.1 Spirochaetaceae bacterium
CCCCACACCACCCCCCCCCCCCCGCCCCCCCCCCCCCCCTTTCTCCCCCCCCGGGGGGGGCCCCCCCCCCCCCCCCCCCGCCGATAGACGACTCAGCAGAGGGTTACTTTATTTCGAACCACTGCCACATGCGCATCGCGATGTATTGATCCCAGCTCTGCCGCATGATGCCACCGGCCTTGAGCTCCGGCACGTAGAAGTACGGAACGTTGCCGAGCGTGTTGTCGACGACCACGGTCTCGGTCACGCCGCCGCGGGCGAACGCCTGCCGCGGCGCGTTTTCCGCGCCCCAGGCGACGAACTGGTCCATCGCCGTCTCCAGATCCAGGTCGCCGGCAAAGTAGGCGTCACGGATCTTCATGCCCTCCACCTGCCAGTCGAACAGCTCCGTGGACTGGGTGCGCGGCAGCATCGGGTTGGGGTCGCCGTCATTCTCGGGATACAGCCCGCCGCCGTTGCGCAGCGTGGACTCGAAGCCCGACTGGTTGCTCCATCCGCCCCACAGGAACGAGCTGTTGCCGCGCATGTCGTACTCGCCGGTCACGACGAGCGTCTCGTTCATTACCACTTCGTTCATGGGGTTGACCGCAACCTTGAAGCCCATCTGGTTGAATTGCTCGCCGGCTCCTTCGATCCAGCGGACGCGCATCCAGTCGTGGGACGGGGCGACGATCATCCAGCCGATGGGTTGGCCTGCCTTGGGCGAGCCGGCCGGATACTCGCGGTAGCCGTCGCCGTCCGAGTCCGTCAGGCCCAGCTCGTCGAACACCGCGAGGGCGGCGTCACGGTCGAAGGTCTCCAAATGGCTGTCGGCGTACTGCGGGTACGCGGCCAGCATGGCCGGCGAATGCAGTTCCTTGTGGGCGGGACAGACGATGCAGGTGTGCATGCCCATCGCGTCCGTGTCCAGACCCGTGCTCAACGCCATGGTGAACTCGGGATTCTGAAACAGCGCCCGCAGGCTGTCGTCCGGAGTGTCCAGGTTAAGGCGCAGGCCCTGGTAGATGCCGACCTTGCTCAGCGGCAGCAGCGAGTAGTTGCCGCGCTCCTCGTTCTGGCGGATGACGCCCGCCTCCTGCGTGCTGGCCTTGGTGAAGTCGCCCCACAGCTCGTCGGACGCCAGTCCCAGCGCGATGTCGGAACCGTTGGTCTGGTACTTCATCACCACGGTGTCGAAGTACGGGAGCTGCTGTCCATCGGCGTCCACCTTCCAGTAGTACGGGTTACGCTCGAAGATCAGCTTGTCGCCGACCACGCCGGTGGGCTGGAAGGCGCTGAGGACGGGCGGGCGGTCACGCGGGAAGCGCGCCGAGTTCCAGTCCTCCATGGTGGCTTCCGAGTTGTATTTCGGATGCAGCTTCTCCATCTGGTGCTTGGGCAGCCAGGGAATGGAGACCGACGGCCAGATGGCCGGCGAGAAGAACATCGGCACGATCTCCGGGTAGGAGTTCTGCATCGTCACCTTGAAGGTGTACTTGTCGATCTTCTCGAACTCGGGAACGCCGCCGGCGCCGGCCAGGGGGCCGCCATCGGCAAAGTAGAGACCTTCGATGTTCGGGATCTGGGTGCTGGCGATCACGCCGCCGCGCACCACGTCATTCCACGTGAACATGATGTCGTCGACCGTGAACTCCACGCCGTCCGACCACTTCACGCCCTGGCGCAGGTGGAAGGTGACTTCCTTGCCGTCCTCGGAGATCTCCCAGCTCTCGGCCAGGTTGGGCTCGATGCTGATGTCCTTGTGGATGCCCGAAGGATGGCCGATCGTCTCATCGACCTTCCACTGCACGAGCTGCTCCTGCCAGTGCAGGACGCTGCGCGCGTACTGACCGGTGACCCAGTAGTTGACCGGCAGGTCGAGGTCGGACTCGTGCGGAAGGGTCATCACCGTTTCGGTGTAGGTGCCGATCTCCGGCGCCTCGGCGTTGACGTACGGGTTGGGCGGGAGGCGCTCCTCTACGGGAGGGAGCTCTCCGGCCGCGACCTGCGCCGCGAGTACCGGCGACTCCGAGTACTGCTGGCTGACCGCGGCCCATGGCAGCGCAAGCGCCACCGCCGCGAGCACAGCGTACGTAACGATTCGCTTCATTTCGTGCTCCTTGGGAGGGTTGATCGGCCGCTGCACAGCAGCCGGCCGGCAGGGTAGCAGATGGGAAGCGGCGCGCGCAACGGCTTGGATTCGTTGGGTGGGAACGCCGAAACCGGCAGCCATTGACTCCAGGGACGAAAGAGGCTTACCTGCCCACAAGTAATCACCCAAGAGGCAGGTAGGCAAAGGGTCAGGAGCTTGTACCGAGAGCGGATCGTCAAGGAGTTGTCGAGGCGGCTGAACGCAGGCCAGATCGGCCTGCAGGACGCCGAGCAGAGAATCGTGGAGTTCGTCAACTGGGTCGGCGATCTCATGGTCCAGGAGGTGGTCGAAGGCGTCGCCGAGCCCACGCGGGCGAACCGCATCATCGTGGACGGCGAGGTCGCGGTGTTCGAGCAGGTGCGCAACCTGCGGTTCATCAACCGGTTCGGCGAGTACGTGGTGCGACCGCGGCGGTGCTGCAAGTTCCTCGACCAGCCCGGCAGCTTCGCGCCGCTGGACGCGCAGTTGGGCATCGAGGAGTGCTTCGGGTTCTCACCGCTGATGACGACGCTGATCTGCCTTCTGGGAGCCGAGGAGGCGTTTGAGCGCTCAGCGACCAAGCCGGAGGCGTTGCTGGGGTATGCGGTGAGCTCCACGGCGGTGCAGCGCACCACCGAGAAGACCGGCGCATCCCCGACGATCCAGCAGAACTGATCGATGCCGCTCATCATGGGCAGCCATGTCCGTTGATGGTGGTCGAAGTGGACGGCACCACGAGCCCGCAAATATCACCACAGCCGGGAGTAACCGCCGCAAGAGCCTGCGCGCGCAGACCTGCTTCAAGGAATGCAATCTGTTGGTGATCGAGAAGCGGGATGGCAACGAGATCACCGACCGTTGGACTGGAGCCCGCTACGGGCCACGCAAGGACTTCGCGGCGTACGCGGCTCAGGCGGGATGCGGATGGGCTTTATGGGCGCCGAGGCGGCCATCTGGGGGAGTGCTGCGACCCGGGCCGCCATAAGGCCCGTTCGGACGGGGACCAGCGCGCGGATCGCGAATCGGCGCTCGATGACGGCGTTGGGCGCCGTGAATGAGTCGGAGATCTTGGTGTGCTCATACTGCTGCCTCCTATCCCTGAGGAACGTTCCCTCTACGCGGAGGGAACGTTCCTCAGAGACTTACTGATAACTGTTCACCAAACAGGGGACATATACACTACCATATGGTGCAGTTGTTTCTACTCCAACTAGTGCAGGTAGGAGTACTAGCGTTCCTCGCCCACGAGCCACATCGTGTCGCGTAAGCCGTGCACCAACCAGCGTGCGGATTCCGCACAAGGTTGCACCAACGGCAATGCCTTGTGCATGTCCGATACACTCTGTAGAGGCAATGACGACACTTCTTATACCTACCATAGCCGCGCTTTTCTTTCACCTCGTCGACGTCACGCTCTGTCCAAGGACTACCGTAAAGCTCCCAACTGCACTCGATAGGATCGGACATAACTGAGCCACCAGTTGAGCCACCAGTCTCCGGAGCCTCGTTACCACCGCTCCCGAACGCTACCGAACCGACCGGTATCAGAAAAGAGAGCGCTAACGTCACAGCCGCGAATCGATTCATATCTATGTCTCACTCCTTCGGGGTAATCCCCAAATCCAAGGACGATAATCCGTCTTCGTTAGCGGACTAATCCGATCAATCACTCCATAGGGAACCCTCCTCTGGGGGCTCGGGCGGCAGTCCGTGCGTTATCGGGCGCCTCCATGACCCCAAACGGCACCATAGGCTCGGTCAGCAACCCACTGGCGTAGCGGCAGCAACGGGCCGCCTCATACGGGAGCCTCGTTGTTGGCCTGAGCGACGCTTGCTGCCAAGCGCCTCCACGCGCCGGCGATTGAGCTCGCGGCGCACCACGGCGCCGTAATCTGTTTGAGTGAATCGAGTCGGGCCGCTCACAGCCTGCGACCAAGTTCGGGGCCGCGCCGGAACCGGCGCGGTCAGACTCAGCAACTCAGCGCCGTCGCGGTCCTCGACGCAGACAACCACGTCGCGCAGTTCGGCCGACGGTTGGCGGCTACCCGGGGCCAGCCCGCATTGGTCAACGGCCCCTATCACGAGGAGCGGAAGCTCGGCCGTTGGGTCGTAAGTCACGTCGGCCGGCCGCCGTGCGGTCATCGGTTCGCGCGGCCTAACTCATCGTCGATGATAACGGCCAGCGTTGCGTACGGCACCGCGCCGCCGACGAACCGCCCGTTGACGAACATCGCCGGCGTTCCCGATACGCCGACCGCATCGCCGGCACGCACGTCGGCCAGCACCTCGTCGTAGCGACGGCCGGAATCCAGGCACTGGTTGAATGTTTCGCTATCCAACTCCAACCGAGCCGCCTTTTCCTTCAGGTCCGGGAGCGTCAGGGCGCCTTGCTCGGAGAACATAAGGTCGTGTAACGCCCAGAACCGGCCTTGCTCGCCGGCGCAGAGCGCCGCTTCAGCGGCCTTCCAGGCGTTCGGATGGATGCCGGTCAGGGGGTAGTGGCGGTAGACCACGCGCACGGCGTCGGCGTACTGGCGCTTGACCTGCTCCAGGGTCGGCAGCAGCCGGGCGCAGAAGGGACACTCGAAGTCGGAGAACTCGACGATCGTCACCGGCGCATCCGCGGGGCCGGAGGACGGGAACCCGTCGGCGGCCACCTCGTAGCGCAGCGGTTCGAGCAGGTACGCCACCGCGTAGCGCTGCTCCAACTCGCGGTAGGCCGATGCGCGGGCGGCGTCGACCGCTTGCTGTTGCAGGTAGAGGCGAATCCGCGGGGCGATGTCGGCCAGCGGTTGTGTGAGGCCTCGTTGCCGATGGAAGGCGCTGACGTCGGCCTCGGTGACCGGTTCCGCCGCACCGTCGATGCGCGCCTGGAGCGCCTGCTCCGTGACGCCGAGCCGGTCGGCTTCCAGCGTGAGCAACCGGGCGCGTACGAGTTCCCGCAGGGTCGTCTCCAGCGCCGCGTGGCGGTCGCGGTCGACGTCGATCCGGCAGCGGCGGAGGGCGGCTTCGTGGCTGTCGAGCGCCGGAACGGCAGCGTCGTACAGATCGGCGAGACTCAGAGCATCGGCGCCGCCGATGGTGGCTGCGGGATCGGACCACGCAGCCCATGCCGACAGCAGCGCCGCAGACACCATCACCGTGCCTCGGGCGGGCTTCAGAAGGGCCTCTCCGGCGGCACAGGTACCTGAGCGGCGTTCGAACCGCGTGAGCCCGGAGAGCAGCCGCGCCAGGTACGTCCCGGAGCGCCGCAGGTGCTGATAACTACAAGTGTCTTGCGTTATCGATCGGTGGCTCCCGAGGCGCAGGAGGATGCGGACTGCGACTCGTTCGGAGTGCGCGAAAGCGCCAGCGCCGCTCGTGCGCTTGATGGAACATGGACACAGTCGTCTCGCAGACCTTCATCGCCGAGTCCAAGGGCACCGGCATCACAGCGGTCGACAGGGCACAGGTCGTCGCCGCGCTCGCTTCCGCCACGTCGCCCAACACGCGGCGCGCCTATCGCTCCGGATGGGAACGCTGGCAGGCGTGGGCGCTCAAGCGCAGCGCGCGCGTCATGCCGGCCGATCCGTCGGCGGTCGCGGCCTACCTGACCGGCAGGTCACGTCAGGGCTGCGCCCCGGCAACGGTGCGGGTGGACCGAGCCGCCATCTCCGCAGCCCACCGGGCCATCGGCTCGGCCGATCCCACCGCCTCTGCGGTGGTGCACGAGGTGATGCGCTCCATCGCCAAGGCAGGACGCGATCGCGGACGTGGTCAGGTGCAGGGGCTCGACTGGGACGCGGCCGACCGCATCGCCACGCTCGCCGAGAACGGTGGGCGCACCCTCATCGGGCTTCGCGACGGCGCGCTGATCCGCGTGGGCTCCGACGCGCTCCTGCGGGTCACCGAACTGTCAGAGCTCGATGTCGCCGACGTGCAGTTGGAGGAGGACGGCATCGGTACGGTGACGGTTCGCCACTCGAAGACGGACCAGGAGGGCCGGGGGCACGTGCGCTATCTCGGTGCGCCTACCATCGCGGCCGTGCAGAACTACCTGAGTGCCGCCGGTGTGGCCGACGGCCCACTGTTCCGCCGCCTCGACAGGGGCGTCGTCGGCGGCAGGCTTGGCGCGGGATCGATCCGCCGGATCATCGCTCACCGCGCGAAGCGTGCCGGCATCGATGGCCGGGTGTCCGGGCAGTCCCTGCGGGTGGGCGCGGCGCAGTCCCTGGCGGCTAAAGGGGCCGGGCTGGTCGAGCTACAGGAGGCCGGTGACTGGAAGTCGCCGAACATGCCGAGCTACTACGCGCGGAATCAACTGGCAGCGCGCGGGGCCGTGGCGCGGCTCAGGTACGGGGTGGGGAAGCAATGAGCAGCGGTTCGGAGAGCTCTCCCGGAATCGTGCCATGGGTGCATTCCATTCCTGTGACGACTGGGGAAGAGAAGCCCTCCCAGAGACTG
>JAPPKD010000230.1 GCA_028820215.1 Spirochaetaceae bacterium
GGCATGGCCAGCACGCGGCTGACCGCCACCGGCACGTTGTACGCCCACGGAAACAGCGACGCCTGCGAGGCGTAGTGAGGCGTCGCCCCCACCGTCCAGAGCGGCAGCCCGATGTTGCGCACCTTGGGCCAGTCGCGGATGCAGCCGTCGACCACCAGGCCGACGCCGCCGCGGCCCTTGAGGTACGTGACCAGCATCTCGCCCAGGCAGCCGGTGTAGCGGTCCCCGTACGCCTGCACGACCAGCACGTCGCCGGGCCGGATCTCGTCGAGCACCCGCCACAGCGCGCTGACCTTCTCCGTGTGCTCCTGGCCGATGCCGGAGGCGATGTCCTCGCGCTGCGGCATGAACTGCAGCGTGACGGCGGTGCCGATGATGCTGGTGCCGGGCAGCCGTTGCACCGGCCCCTGCACGAAGCTCTGCCGCACGCCCATGCCGTGCAGGCCGGCCGCGGCGGTGGCGGCCGAGACGCGGCTGAGCTCCTGGATGAGTTCAGGGTCCGCGCGCGGGAAGTCGGGTCCGTGAATGGGCAGCGTCAGGCCGTCCGGCATGTGCTGGGGCCCGACGTGCCGTTCCTCGTGCTCTGACATGGGTGCTCCTTGGCGGGTGACCGGTCGGTCAGTCCCAGGGGGTATGGTAGCCGGGCGCGCCGGCGTGGCGGTCCATCGCCAGGGAGAGCCGCAGCTCGGTGCCGGCCGGCAGCACCACCTGCAGGTAGCGGCCGTCCGTCTCCATCGTGCGCGGTTCGGTGTGGATCTCCGGCGGCGGTCCGTTGCCGATGGCGCCGGGGTAGTCGCTGACGCGTTCCTGAAACCCGGCCTCCCGGAAGCGGTGCTCGCCGAAGCCGCCCGCCTGCAGGATCACGGTGCGGTCGGCGAGGCCGCTGGTGTTGACCAGGTGCAGGTCCAGGCTTCCCCGGTCGACCGATGTCACCAGCGCGGCGACGTCGGCCGGCAGACCCGGCCGGCGCCGCTCCGCGTCGAAGTAGCGCAGGCGGCAGTTGAACAGACCGCCGTTGTAGATGATCTGCGGCGAGCCGGTGGTCAGTTGCACCAGCGCCTCCGTGGTGATGGGGTTGGCGTCCTGCCAGTGGTGGATGTGCACGGTGGTGATGTCCGCGTCGTCGCGGCGGATCTGGTCGAGGCGGCGACTGGCTTGGGCGTAGGCCTGTCCCAGGATCGCCTCGGGATAGTCCGGGTTGTCCCCGCACAGGTAGGCCAGCCACGCGGGCTCGTGGTCGGCGTCCTCCTTGCCGCGCATGGGCACCACCCGGTGCCAGTCGGCGGTGGAGCGGGCGCGGATGGCGAGCAGCCGATTCCAGTCCTCGGCTTCCTCGGTCACGTTCCAGAGCGCGGCCGGCACGCGGGTCGACATGGGCTGGAAGTCGAACCAGCCGTGGTCTGAATAGCGGTAGGGTACGACGAACTCGATCTCGTCCGGCGGCTGCGTGACGAAGAACTCCTCCAGGCTCATCTCCAGCTCGGCGTACGGGAGGTCGCGGCCCTGCTCCCAGACCGCGTCGAACTGCCGGCGCGGCAGGTCCAGGAAGCGCCGCTCGCCGGAGATCAGGAACGCGTTGAGCGCGGCGTCGACCGCCGCATAGCCGATGTTGTAGTAGCCGTGCGGCCAGGTCCAGCCGTACAGCCCGCCGTACCACTTGCCGCCCAGGTACTCGCCCACCTGGCCGGACAGCCCGACGTTGTCGGGCAGCAGCCCGCCGTTCGCCTCCGCCCTGGCCAGCCACGCGTCGGTGTACTCCAGGACCCACTCACGGTAGCGCTCCTCGCCGGTGAGCAGGAACGCGTTGGTGAGCAGGCTCGTCGCGCACAGGTTGCCGGCCACGTCGCCGCGCCCCATGCGCTCCTCCATCACCTCGCCCATGCGCCGCGCCAGCGCCGGATCGCGCAGGTCGTCGTAGGAGGTGATACCCGGCACGTCGTGGTACGGCAGGCCATAGCGGGCCATCCTGGGGGACCAGCCATAGTTTGGTTCGGTATCACTGAGGCCCCACCGAGGCCCGCCGGCGCCGTTGTGCGGGGCGCGTATCAGGCGCCGCTCCCGGTCGTAGTTGGGCGCCTCCGGGTCCGATCCGAGGTAGAAGCCGGCGAACCGCTCGGCCCGTTCGCGCAGCAGCGCGTTGCCGGGGTCCGCCAGGCACAGGGCGTAGAAGTAGATGTAGCTCTCCGACTGGTGGAACTGGTCGTAGCCCAGCTCGTACTCGCGCGCGACCACGCCGTAGGAAGTGAGCTGCCGGGTCACCGCGTCCCACTGCCGGTGGCTCAGCGGTAGCAGCCGGTCGCCGCCGCCGAGCAGGTAGTACAGCGGCCAGTTGCCGAAGCTCTCGTAGAAGTCGTCGCCGCCGTCGCGGCTGGGGTACCCCTCGGTCGCGGCGTCGCGCCAGATCAGGGTGCCGTCGTCCGCGGTGTACTTGTCCAGGAACGGATCGACCGATGCGTCCAGCAGGTCGAACAGGCGCCGCTCCAGCACCGCCCAGGCGGGGAGCTGCGTGTACGGCGTGGTGGCGGTGATGGAGGTCACGATTCGCTCCTGACGATCAGGTTTCGGGCAGCTCGTTGCGGAAGTTGTCCTCGGGACCGAACGCCTCCCAGGCGCTGTTGAAGAAGGCGCGCTGCGCGTCGGTGAGCTTCGCCATGGTCTCCGGGCCCGGGATGCGGTCGCGCTGCCAGTGGTAGGTGGCCGCCCGGTCGTTGTACTTGTAGAACAGGCCGTAGCGCGGTTCGTCTGCCTGCCAGCGGTTGGCGCCGTGGGCCAGCGTCTCGGTGAAGATGATCGCCGACCCCTTGGGCGCGGGGATGTTCTGCACCAGCGGTCCGTCGACCGCGTAGAGCCGTGCGCGGTCTTCGTCGGGGACGCGGAAGTCGGACTTGTGGGAGCCGGGGATGCAGGCGAAGCCGCCGTCCTCGGGCGCAACCTCCTGCAGAGCGAACGAGATCACGGTGAGTCCGGTGAAGATCCGGTCCCCCTGCACGGTGTAGCGGAAGTTGACGCGGCCGCCGCGATGGCCGCCGTGCATCTCGAACTGCGGGCAACCCTTGGAGCGCACGAAGCTGTAGGCGCTCTCCAGGCGCAGCTTGGGGCCGATGATCTCGGCTAGCACCTCCACCAGCCTGGGGTGGTCGATCAGCGAGATGAACGGCTCGCCCGCCTCGATCAGGCCCGCGCAGCGGTGCCAGGTGCCGTTGGCGTCGTAACCGTCCGGCGTCTTCTCCAGCGGCTGCATGCGCTCGGTGATCTTGTGCTTGGCCGTCTCGCACTCCTCGTCGGTGAGCACGTCCTCGACGAGGAGGTAGCCCTGCAGGTCGAACAGGTACTTTTGGGTGTCTGTCATTGGGCCATTCACGATACCATGCATTCTCGGACTGGAGCCACGGTAGCGGGCTCCGAGCGGACGCGCTCGCCGTGCCGCGCCCGGGCTCGACCTGAGGAAGGAGCGTGGCATGTTGAAGCGGGCCTGCGATCGGGTTGGGAGCGCGTCTCATGGAATCGGGTGCCGGGAACGCGGGGAACGCCCGATACTTGCGGCACTTCCGGCTGGCGATCCTCGGATCGGCGCGGCGCTGCTCGGGGCCGCCTTGGCGGGACTGATCACGTTGCTGACCGCGAGTTGCGCTACGGCGCCGCCGACACTGACGGAAGCTTCCCCGCCGCCGGTCCCGGGGGAACCAGCATCGCCCGTGCGTGCCGAACCGGCGCCGGAGGCTCGCGCTGACATGAGTCTGGCGCAAACTGAAGCGAATGAGCGGACGCGTCCGGGGGCACGATTCCGGGACTGTGAGGACTGTCCTGAGATGGTGGTGGTGCCTGCGGGGAGCTATCTGATGGGATCACCGCCTTCGGAAGAAGAGCGCGACGATAATGAAGGGCCGCAGCACCCGGTGGCGATCGGCGAGCCGTTTGCCGCGGGGGTATTTGAAGTCACGTTCGAGGAATGGGACGCGTGCGTGAACGCCGGCGGTTGCGGAGAGTATCGGCCTGATGACGGTGGCATGGGACGAGGAAGGCGGCCGGTGATGAACGTGAGCTGGAAGGACGCGCAGCGATTTGTCGAGTGGCTGAGAGAGGTCGCCGGAGAGTCGTACCGGCTATTGAGTGAGGCAGAGTGGGAATACGCGGCGCGAGCGGGAACGACGACGGCGTACCACTATGGCGAAGCGATTGCACTGAACCAAGCGAATGGCTCTATCGACAACGGTTGGCACGGGCACACGTTGCCGGTGGGGTCCTTTGATGCGAACGCGTTCGGGTTGCACGACGTACACGGGAACGTGTGGGAATACGTGCAGGACTGCTGGAACATCAGCTATCGAGGGGCACCGGGTGATGGGAGTGCGTGGGAGACAGGGGATTGCAGCATCCGGGTATGGCGAGGCGGCTCCTGGCGCAACTCTCATGAAGAACTTCGCTCGGCGAACCGCGCCGCGATCCAGACCTTCGAACGGCTCGACTACATCGGTTTCCGTGTAGCCCGGACGCTCACACCCTGAAGCGGTGCTGACTCAGCCCGTACGCCGGATCCCTCTGCGGGGGTGGAGCGTTTAGAGCCAGCGCTCGAAGATGCGCTCCGCGTTCTCGTGCAGGATCGCGTGGCGCGCCGCATCGGAGATCCTGGAGAAGA
>JAPPKD010000168.1 GCA_028820215.1 Spirochaetaceae bacterium
CTGGTGTAGCTCCGTTCCGACTCGCCGCGCCGCAGCGTCAGCGTGTCACCGCTGCACCGCGTCGCAGTACACCAGCTCCCAGCCGTGGAACACCACGACCAGGCCGATGAAGCGGACCCGCGGAAACTGCCGCGCCAGGCGCTCGTCCGCCAGGTAGCGCAGGAGCTGCGCCCGCGCCTCCTCGACCACCGTCGTGACCGCGGCCTGATCCGCCGACTCGGAGCGCGCGCGGTACTTGAGTTCGATCAGGTAGCCGCGCTGCAGGTGCGGGTAGCGGGCCACCAGCGGCTCCAGCGCGATGTCCGCGTGTCCCTTTCCCAACTCCGCCTCCGACCGGAACACGTAGTAGTCGGTCACGCTCAGGTAGGCGGCCAGGAACCCCTGTATGACCTTTTCGCCGCCGATGTAATCGCGTATCCCGGTCTGCCGCGCGATCGCCTCGCTCAGAAACTCCAGTACCGGTCGCCACTCGCCCGCGTTGGCCATCCGCCTCATCAACTGCTCGAACCGGAACAGGTTGACCGCGAACACCCCCACGTCGCGGTAGGCGTCGCGCAGGTAGCCGTACATCAGCCGCTTCACGGTCTGGTTCGGGATCGCCAGCCGCGGCACCCGCTGCACCACGTCGCGGATGCTCAGCAGCCCGAAGTAGTGCAGCAGGGAGAAGAAGTTCTCCGGATCGGTGAGGTCCTGCAGCGGGAAGCCGGGCCGGATGCGGGTATCCACCTGCTCCTCGCCGATGACGTCGCGCAGCAGGTCGAAGTTGCCGTTCAGTTGCCGGCCGGTCACCAGCAGGTGGCGCAGCTTGCCGTAGTCGATGCGCACGTTGGTGTCGATCAGGTACTTCGGCACGCGCCGATTGGGGATCGACTGATCCAGGTAGTAGAGCACCATGTCGGTGTTGTACAGATCGGTGTCGGCTTCCTCGGCGAAGCGGTAGCCGTTGTACCACTGGCCCATGATGCCCATGGCGGTCGCGGGCTCCTGGTTGAACACGCCCAGCTCCCGGTAGGTCTCCACCAGGCGCCGCACCTCCGCTTCGGTGAAGCCGACCATCTCGTTGAAGTCGGGGTGCAGGCTGATGTTGGTGCCGATGTTGAAGCCGCTGGTGACGTCGTCCATGGTGACCGGTGACACGCCGGTGATGAACAGCCGCTCCAGACCGCCGCCGCTGCGGTCCGCGCCGGACTTGAGGGTGGCGAAGAAGTTGCGGTAGAAGCCGCCGCCGTGGGTGAACGAATGGTACGCTTCGGCGCCGTGGTACGCGAGCACGGTGTTGGCGAAGTTGTCGTACTCGTCGATGATCACGTACAGCGAGATGTCGTGGTCGCCCGCGTACTGGAACAGCTCGGTCAGCTTGCTGGCGATCGAGGGCGGCGCCAGGATGTCCCGCACCGCCGCTTCGGGAAACAGGTCGGGATGGCGCCGCAGCCTGCCCCGGAGTTCGATCATGCAGTAGGTCTCGAACTCCCGCTCCAGGGTTTCGAGCTTGTCGTTGACCGCCGAGAAGTTGAAGCGCAGGGTGACGTAGCGGCTCTGTTCCCCAGTCGGCTCCCGACCGATGTCGGTGCCGGCGAAGGTGGCGCCGAAGTCGCCGGCCCAGAAGCGGTCGTAGTAGTTCTCCAGCAGCGACACCCACAGCGACTTGCCGAACCGGCGCGGGCGGATCAGGAAGGCGTAGCGTTCCTCCTCCAGGCGCCGCAGGAAGCGGGTCTTGTCGACGTACAGCCACCGGTTCAGGCGGATGCGCCTGAAGTCGGCCTCGCCGTAGGGAATGCGCGGGTGCGTGGGTGGCGTGCTCACTACCTTAGCCCGAGGCAGCCGAGAGGCAGCCAGACACTCACTCTATCGTCTCCAAGGCGCGAGGTGCAACGGATTCGACACGGTCACGGCGTGGCGCCCCTCTCAGAATCCAGAATACGATGAAAAGGAGACGTGGATTTGCGTGCGTGCTATGAATAGGGCATTAACGGCGGACCGGGACATGGGCCACGATCACATGACACTGATGCGTATGGTCGGCAAACACGGGCTATGCCCTCCTGCACGATCGAAAGCACTTGCGGCTGGCGTAGCTGCCGTCGCGCTCATCGGCTGCTCGGGTGTCGGCACGCGCGCACCTGCGACCGACACCACCGTGGTCGAGGAGACCATCGCTGTCACGGCTGCATGGAGCCTTTCCCGCACCTGCGATCGCAACCCGCGCATTCGTGCTACCGCCAGCGGCTCAACGGCGGAGGCCTTCGACCTCACCGGAACCGGTGGTTCCAAGCGCCTCGCGACGGCAAAATACCGGAACGTGTCGGCCACCGTCGAACTCCGGTGCGACGGCGTCGTCCTGGCCACGGAGACCATTGCTGCCCCGACGGGGACCCTCAAGCTGACTCGCGGCAGCGCAAACTCCGTCAAGGTGGCATGGACGGAGCAGGGGTGAGCGGCGCCTGGTGCACCGGCTCGTCCGGCTGGGTGAGGGTGCCGGCCTCGACCAAACGGTGCCCCAGTTCGAGGGCGAGCCGACACCGTACTGCGACCGTGTGTGTTGAGGTAGGTGTCCTGCTGCCCCGCTGGCGGCCAGCGGCGGTCACCTTGCCACGTTGGCGGGACGGCGGGTAGGTTGCCGGGCGATGGCTACTGAACGGCCGCTCATCGCCGTGCTCAACAGCAACTCGCGGGTCATGCTGCCGGACGAGTTCGCCCGCTACGAGGACCGCCTGCGGTTTCGCCACCCGCCGGCGGCCGCCCGCGCATCGGAGGCGCGCAACGCGGTCGACGCCGCCATGGCGAAGGAGCTGCTGGCCGGTGCCGACGGCTGCATTACGTGCTGGGGCTCACCGCCGATCAGCGCCGATCTGCTCGACGCCGCCCCCGACCTGCGCATTATCGCGCACGCCGCCGGCACGCTGCGACCCTACCTGACGCCGGCCGTGTGGGAGCGCGACATCGCCGTGGTCAGCGCCGCCGGCGCCATCGCCGAGGAGGTGGCGCACTACACCGCCGCGCTGGTCGTGATCGGACGCCGTTCGCTGATGGAGCTGGCGCCGCAGACCGCGCAGGGCAAGTGGCGCGGCGTGCAGTTGCACCGGCCCTCGTCCGACGTGCGCGGCATCACGGTGGGCATCATCGGCGCCGGCGAGGTGGGGCGCCGCGTGCTGGCGCTGCTGGCCCACTACCAGGCGCGCCTGCTGCTGGCCGACCCGTTCGTGAACGCCGAGCAGGCCGCCGCCCTCGGCGCCGAGAAGCGCGAGCTGGAGGAGCTGTTCGCCGAGTCGGACGTGGTCAGCGTGCACGCCCCCAACAACGACCAGACGCGCCACATGGTCAACGCCGAACGGCTGGCGCTGCTGCGCGACGGGGCGATCTTCATCAACACCTCGCGCGGGCCGCTGGTCGACCAGGAGGCGCTGGTCGCCGAGCTGCACCGGCGCCGCATCTGGGCGTTCATCGACGTCACCGACCCGGAACCGCCGCCCGCCGGCTCGCCGCTGTTCGGCTGCCCTCACCTGACCCTGTCGCCGCACGTGGCCGGCTCGATCGAGGGTTCCGGCCGCTACCAGTTGCGCTGGGTGCTGGACGAGGTAGCACGCCTGTTCGCCGGCGAGCCGCTGCGTAACCCGCAGACCCGCGCCATGGTGGACATGAGCAGCTTCCGATAACAAGGAGTCCGTAATGGCGAAGAAACAGCCGGTGCTCGGCTACGACGACACGCCGTTCCTGCCCGGCGGCAGATGGCGCGTGCACGACGCGAACCGCCCGCAACCGCGGGTGGTGACTCCCGGCGCAGCACCCGGCGGGCCGCCCGCCGATGCCGTAGCGCTGTTCGACGGCAGCGGCCTGGACCAGTGGCAGGCGATGGACGGCGGCGCGGCCGGCTGGCAGGTGCGCGACGGCTTCATGGAGGTGGTGTCCGGCACCGGCGACATCGAGACCCGCGCCCATTTCGGCGACTGCCAGCTCCACCTGGAGTTCGCCTGTCCGGCGAAGGTGGAGGGCAGCAGCCAGGGGCGCGGCAACAGCGGCGTGTTCCTGCTCGGCCGGTACGAAATCCAGGTGCTCGACAGTTACGACAACCGCACCTACGCCGACGGCCACACCGGCGCCATCTATGGCCAGTACCCGCCGCTGGTCAATGCCTGCCTCCCGCCCGGCGAGTGGCAGAGTTTCGACATCGTGTTCGAGTCGGCGCGCTTCGACGGCGAACGCCTGGTCAGCCCCACCTGCCTGACGCTGATCCACAACGGCGTGCTGATCCACCACCGGCAGAAGGCGCTCGGACCGACCGGCCACCGCGTCCTCGCGGCCTACGATGCGCCGCACCCGCCGACCGGGCCGTTGCGCCTGCAGGATCACCGCAACCCGACCCGCTTCCGCAACATCTGGCTGCGTCCGCTCACCCCCTACGACGACGCCTGACCCGCGCGTGCCGTCCGCCGGCGGCGCAGGGGCCGGCCCGGTCGCCTTGACCCGGCGGCGGACGCGGCGATAGGTTCGGCCCACTATGGCCACCGATCCGCCCGTGGGCGGGGCAGTGACCTTAGTCGTGAGAGGAGAAC
>JAPPKD010000093.1 GCA_028820215.1 Spirochaetaceae bacterium
TTCTTACTTGAGGCACGATCTCGCTACGGTACGATTCTTAGGTGAGGCAACACGGCCGGGCACGCAGCCGTTCGATGGCTTCCTGCAGCGTCTGGAGCGAGCGGCAGAAGGCAAATCGCAGGTAACGGTCTCCCTCCCGTCCGGTGGCGTAGAAGTTGTCGCCGGGCACCGTCGCCACCCCGGCCTGCTCGATGAGATGCATGGCGGCCTGCATCGGCGACATCGCCGCCAGCGCCGGGACCCCGCGGTAGTCCGCGAACAGGTAGTACGCGCCTTCCGGCGGGGTCGCCGCGAACCCGATCTCCCGCAGGCCGCCGACCAGCAGATCCCGTTTCTCGCGATAGCCCTCGGCGATGCCGGCGAAGAAGGGCCGGGGCTGGCGCAGGAGCGTCACCGCCCCCTTCTGCAGCGGGGTGGGCGCCTGCACGACGAGATTGTCGTGGACCGCGCGCAACGCCGGCGTGCGGTCCGGCGGCGTGATGACCCAGCCGACGCGCCAGCCGGTCGCGCGCCCGGTCTTGGAGATCGCGTTCACCACCAGCGTACGCTCGGCCATCCCCTCGAAGCGCGCCAGGCTGCAGTGACGATGGCCGTCGAAGGTGATGTGCTCGTAGATCTCGTCGGTGATCGCGAACCGGTCGTGTGCGCGGCAGAGCTCCGCGATGAATCCCAGGTCCTCGGCGTTCAGCACCGTGCCGGTCGGGTTCTGGGGGGTGTTCACGACCATCGCCTTGACCGACGGATGGGACAGCGCGGCCCGCAGCTCGTCGCGGTCCAGCCGCCACGTTCCGGCGCGGCGGTCCTCGCGCAGGGTCACGAAGCGGGGCACGAGCCCGAAGATCGCCGCCTGCGACGGGTACAGCTCGTGGTAGGGCTGCACTACCACCACGCCGTCGCCCGGGTCGAGCAGCGAGCGGAACGCGGCGGCCATGCCCTCGCTTGCCCCGAGCACCACCGTGATCTGCTCCTCGGGGTCGGGCCGGTAGCCGTGGCACGCCTGCGTGTAGTCGGCGATCGCGTGCCGCAGCTCGGGGAGTCCGAACGGGTAGGAGTACTGGTTGAGCTCGTCGCGTGAGCCGCGCATCCGTTCGAACAGCTCCTTCACCGGGCGATCGAGCGAATCGGCATCGGTGCTCCCCGTTGCGCGCAGGAGCTCACCCACGGTCAGCGACTCGACACGGCGCGCTCCCTCCTCGGTGCCGCCGAGCAGCGCCGCGACGCCACTCCACACCATGTCGTAGATCGGCGGTTCATCGGTAAACCCCTGCGCCAGGTTCACCGCGCCGTGGGCAGCCGCGAGGCGCGTCATGCGGCGGATGACCGTCTCCCTGACCTGTGCCGGCTGCCTCACGGCGAGCAACGTACCATGCGGCAAATCGTGGCGGCATGCCTCACGAGACCTTGACGGCACGCGGCCCGTGGCCCTGAATGGGGGACGGCGGCGATATGCACAGCAGCTTTCTCCGGGGATCCGACTTCCGGATCACGCTCCAGCGGGAAGAGGTGCCTCACGACCGCTTCTTCCGCGATCTCGGCGCGACCGATCGCGTGGGCGTGTTCGCTCCCGGCGGGCTCGACGGGCTGGGCGCCAGTCTGCTGTTGCTGGCACACACCACCGCGTTTTACGACCGCTATCGGGAGTCCGGCAGCGAGTTCTTCGCGTATCCCGACTACTTCACGTTCCAGCGCCGAACGCCGGCCGCATCGTACTCGATGCTCGACGTGTGGCCGGGGCACAAGGACGTGACGGTCCCGGAGGACGCATCCGGGACGCTCGATGCCATCCTGGACCGGGCGATCAACGTCCTGCTGGTGCCTGCCGGTACACCCGGGACCACCGAGCGGACACCGGTGCAGATGGCCAGCGCGCGGCGCAACATCCGGAGGTGTTACGCGTACTCGGCGACCGGATCGGCGGAGCATCCCACGCTGTCGGTAACCTGCACGCGCGACGAGCCGGCAGAGTGGGCCCGCACGGTCGTCGAGTCGCTGCCGGACGACGGCTCCGGCGTCCGCAGCCACTGGCAGCGCGTGGTCGACGGGGGCTCGATTCCGGAGCAGTCGTTCGCCGAGGTGCCGCTGGATCAGGCGCTCGCCCTGATCCGCTGATGCCACGGGACAGAGCCACGCTGAGACTGAGCGGAGGGTAACCATGCGCATAGAGCGGATCCGCACCGTGACCGTGGGCAAGGGCGCCGACGTCATGGTGCGCAGTAACTACGTGTTCGTGGTGGTGGAGACCGACACCGGAATGCGCGGCCTGGGCGAGGGGTTCCACAGCCTGGACGAGCCGATCGCCGCGTGCGTGGGCAAGTTCGCCCGGTCGCTGATCGGCGAGGATCCGGCGGCCGTCACCCGCAACTGGCAGCGCGTCTACCGCGGCCTGCGCTATCCGCTCGGCACCGCGGAGCTGTCGGCGCTGAGCGCCATCGAGCACGCCCTGTGGGACATCGCCGGCAAGCGGCTGGGCGCACCCGTGTTCCGCCTGCTGGGCGGACCGACCCGCGACCGGGTGCGCCTGTACTCCGGCCTGAAGGGGGACGATCCCGAGCCGGCCGTCGCCGCGGCCGCAGTGGTGGCGCGCGGGTTCGGGGCGCTCAAGTTCAGCCCGCAGCCGCCGGAGTACGGGGCGATGGGCGAGACGGAGGTGGTCCGCGGCTCGGTCGCCCGCGTGCGCGCCGTGCGGGAACGGGTCGGGCCGGACGTCGACATCTGCCTGGACTACCACGGCCGCAGCTTCAGCCCGGTGGAGGCGGTCAAGCTGGCCGGCGAGCTGGCTCCGCTGGGCATCTACTTCCTGGAGGAACCGGCGCTGTCGGAGAGTCCGCGGTCGCTGCTGGAGGCCAAGGACAAGACCACGATCCCGATCGCCGCCGGCGAACGGGCGGTGACGCGGACGAACATGCGCGACCTGATCGAGCTGCGCGCCGTGCACATCATCCAGCCGGAGCCGACCGCCAACGGCGGGATCCTGGAGACCTTCAAGCTGGCCGCCATGGCGGAGGCCGCCCATATCACGGTCGCGCCGCACCAGGCGTGCAGCCCCGTGTCGCTGCTGGTGAACGCTCACGTCGACGCCGCCATCCCCAACTTCCTGATCCAGGAGTGCAACTGCTTCCCCTACGACGAGGTGGCACGCAGCATCCTGGCGCCGCTGCCGGTGATCCGGGACGGCTACCTGGAGCTGCCGGACGCGCCCGGCATCGGTATCGAGCTGGACGAGCAGGCGGCAGCCGAGTTCCCCCCGCGCCCGTACGACCGGCCGATCATCGTGCAGGGAGACGGCTCCATCGGGTTGGAGTGACCGTGGACAAGGCGAGTTCCGCTTGGCCGGCCGCCCCGGTGCCCGTGAACGGCAGCGAGGCCGTGATCGAGGTGTTCTGGGACGGGACGTTCGCCGCCGACCGGCGCTGGCCGGCCCCGCCGGGCGGGCCGCGCTGGCGCAGCCACCACGGCCACCACGGCAACGAGCTGTGCTGGTCCGGCACCGGCGCCGTGGAGCTGACGCGCTCCTACAACCTGTCGATCCGGGGGTATACGCGGCTGAGCCTGGCGATACGGCTGGACACCGACACGCGGGTCAGCGTGTACGCAACCGTGGACGGCCGCGAGCAGCCGGTGGTCGAGGACCGCCCCGGCTGCAACCGCAAGCAGGAATACGACGGGCCGTTGGCCGGCGACCGGCTCGAACGAGTGCGCATCATCCTGCAAGGGGTGACCGACGCCGAGCGCGACGCGTGGTTCCGTTGGCTGCTGGTGGGCCGCGACGCGTCCGCGTGGGAGCCGCCGGCGGATCCCTTTGCGGGGATGATCCACGCCGGCCCGGCCGCCTGCGAGCCGGGGCTGGGCCTGCTGCTGGACGCCGAGGACCTGGAGCGGCTGCGGCAGATCCGTGCGGCGCCGCTCCACGCCGCGGTCGTGGCCGAGGACGCGGCCCGCGCCGCTGCCCAGGCCGCGCTGGATCCACGGGCCACCCTCCGCCAGCACTGGCTGTACGCGCCGGACCGGTTCGGCCGCGATGCCGACGAGCGGGTGGACCTGGCGAACGACGGCATGGCGCTGGCCATCGAGGGGCTGCTGACCGGCAACGCCGGCTACCTGCGCCAGGCCGCCCGCTACGCGGTCGCCATGGCGCACATGCAGCACTGGTCGGAGGGCTTCACCGACCGGTTTCCCGATTCGCCGTGGCGACACACCGCCTTCGCCCCGAACGTGGCCACCATCAAGGCGTCGCTGCTGCTGGACCTCGCCTGGCACGCGCTGACGCCGGCGGGGAGGGAATTGATCCGGGGGGCGATCCGCGACAAGGGGCTGCCGTACATCGAGCCGTACGTGGCGCGCGGGCACCGGCTGGTCTCCATGAACCAGGGCGTGCGCTTCATGAAGGGCGCGATCCTGGGCACGCTGGCCACCGCCGGCGACCCGCATGCCCCCGCGGCCCGCGCCGCCGTCGCCGACTACGTCGACCGGCTGTCCGGCGGCATGATGGATCAGACGCGGGCCGACGGCACCTACGTGGAGGGCAACGCCTACGGGCTCGGCACGCTGGGGTCGGCGTTCGCCAGCTACCACGCTGCGGCGCGCTGCCTGGGCGTCCCGGCACGGGAGCTGGTGTTCGAGCGGGCGCTCGCCTGCCTGCGCTTCTCACGCGACATCGAGCAGACGATCAGCCCGCTGGGCGCCGCCTTCGCCGCCGGCGTGCTGGGCGATGGCGGCTTCCGCGACCAATGCGTGCCGTCATCGGCGCTTGCCGACATCTTCGGGAAACGCAACTGGGCGGAGTTCGGGGTGCTGGGGCTGGACGCGATCTGGGCACAGGCAGAGCGGGCCGAGGCGCTGCCGCCGCCGCGGCGGCCTCTGTCGGCGTACCGAGACGGCGGCTGGGTGTTGCTCCGCAACGCGGACCCCCGGCAGCCTGAGGTGACGCTGGAAAGCGGCCTGTGGGACCCGCGCGGCCACACCTGGAAGCGCAAGAACGCCGTCGAGCTGAGCGGCTGGGGAGAGCCGCTGCTGCTGCACCGCCATCACGTCGCCTATCTCGACTCGCGCTACGAGCACACGGCGCGCACCGCCGCCTACAACACGCTCACGCCGGCCGGCCGCAGCCAGGACGAGGGGCGTGCCGGCGCCGGCGCGCGGTTGCTGATGGCCGCCGATGCCGGCGTGTTCGCCGCGGCCGAGAGCGATGCCGCCAGCGCATGGGAGGGCGGCGTGGAGCAGGCGCTGCGGCGGCTGCTGCTGATCCGGCCGAACCTGCTGATCGTCGACGACACGGCTGTCTTCACGGCGGTGGAGCCGGCGGTGCTGAGCTGGCACAGCCTGATGCCGTGGCGCGTCGACGGCCGGAGCTGTGCCGCACGTAGCGCCTCCGGCGCGGCCGTCCGGGTCACGACCTTCGCCTTGGACCGGCACGAGGGATTCGAGCTCGGCGCTGCCCAGGACGCCGTGCACCGCACCGACGGCGGCGACCACGTGCCCGCGTGGCGCGCCGCGTTCACGACCCCGGCCGGCCGGCGCCACCGGCTGCTGTCCGTGATTCAGGCCGCACCGCCGGGCGGCGGTCTGCCGCCTCCGCCGAACCGGCTCGACACGCTGGAGCTCGCGGTCGAATCGGCCACGGCCGACGGCCGGACGGGGTGCGTCGCGTGCGGCGACGCCGGGATCGAGGCGTGGGGTTGCTCGACGGACGGCGCGATGCTCGCGACGATCCTGGATACCGGCGGCGCGCCCGCCGTCGCGGCGGCACTGGGAGGCACCCGGTTGACGACCGCGGCCGGCCGGACGGAGGGCTCCGGCCTGATGACGCTGCCCGCGGGACGCGGACGCGAAGGAGTACGATCATGAGTCAGAGGCTGTTCCCGATCCGGCACAGCGAGGGCGAGGCGATCCTGGTCCGCATGTTCGATCCGCGGCGGCACCCGCTCGCGGACTGGACGATCGACGGCGCCGATTCCGGCGAGCTCAGGGAGACCTTCCACTCGATCCAGTGCACGTGGCCCGGCGGCCGCCCGCTGGCCATCGTCCTGCGCCGCGAGGTCGACATCGACGTGGACGGCTACGACCTGCTGGTGCTGTGCGTGCAGTCCATGCGGTCGACGGCGATCACCGTGCGGGCGACCGTGGACGGCTCGCCCCGCGTGATCGTGGACGGGGCGGCGGGCATCGACGCCGGCCAGGAACTGGAAGGGAAAATCGGCGGACGCCGGATCTCCGCCCTGGAGATCGAGCTCACCGATCCCGGGGAGCTGCCGGGCGTGGCCGACCTGTTCTGGCTCGGCGTCACCGACAGCGCCGCGCGCGCCGCCCGCCGCGCCCGCGTCCTGCCGTATCCCGACGACTGGCACGACCTGCTGCTGCCCGACGCTGTGGAGCCGGCCGCGGCCGAGCCGCAGCTCGGCCTGTTCTTCGACACCGCCGACCTGGAACGTCTGCGTGCGCGCGTGCGGGGGCCCACCTGGGGACCGGTGTACGACCGCCTGCGCGACGTAGCCCGCTCGTTCCGGGGCAGCGAGCCGTGGCGCGGCATCGGCCAGACCATCAACAACTTCCCGGTGCGCAACGGCCACCGCGGCGACGGGCTCAACACGCCCCACCACTGGATCGACATCGCGGCGATGCGCATCTGCGCCTTCGTCGGCCTGCTGGACGGCGACCGCGAGCTGATGCGGATCGCGCTGCAGCACGCCGTGGCGGCCGCGCACTGCGACGTCTGGACGCCGGGCTTCATGAGCGGCATGCCCGGATCGAGCTGGGAGACGCGCTGCTTCAGCGAGTACCGGGTCGCGATCAACTGCATCTTCGCCTGGGACTGGGCCGGATCGCTGCTGACGGACGCCGGCAAGGAGCTGCTGGCGCAGGCGGTGTCGATCAAGGCGATGCCGTGGATCCAGCAGACGCTGATGCGCCACCCGTACGTGCGCGGCAACAACCAGGGCATCTTCTTCGCGTTCGGGGGCATCGTCGCCAGCGTGGCCCTGGCCCGGCACTGGCCATACGGCGGCGATTTCCTGGAGCCGTTCCGTGACGCGCTGGACCAGACCGTGCGCGCCTACTACGCGGCCGACGGTGGCACCTACGAGGGGATCGGCTACGCGACCGGAGCACTGCAACAGGTGCTGGCCGGCTATGCGGTCTACGCCCGGCACCGCGGCGTGCCGCTGGAGTCGATCGTTCCCGAGGTCGCCGTCCGCTCCGTGGACTACATCACGGCCATGCTCAGCACCGAGCCGCCGGTGGGCGCGGTCATCAAGCACTCCGACGGCGGCCGGGCCGGCGTCTGCGTGGCGTCCGGGTCGCTGGGGCTCCTCTGCCGCCTGTCGGACGATCCGGCGGTGCCGGAGCTGCTGGCCGGCGTCAAGGAGGAGCTGCCTCGCGCCAACTACGCCCCGGAGCATGAGCTCAACATCATCTACGGACCGGACGAGCTGCCGCCGGCGGCCGCGCGGCCGCCGGTGTTCCGCAACCTGTCGGTGACCGGCCTCTTGTGCTCGAATCGGCCGACCGCGGACGGGCCGGTGCGGGTGCAGATCATCGGCGGCCCGGCGGGCGCCGGGCACGGCCATGACGACCGCGGCAGCTTCGTGCTGGAGGCGTTCGGCGACGAGCTGGCGGTCGACCGCGGCCAGATGCCGTACGTCGACCCGCGCTCGACCATCATCAAGCACGCGCGCTACCACAACCTGACCGTCCCGCACGCGGCCGACGGCACGCCGCTGCGCCAGCTCAACCCGTGCCCGGTCGCCACCGTGGCCGAGGGCGAGGGTGACGAGGAGCGCCTGCACTGCCGGGTCGATCTGGACGGCGTCTGGCCGGAGCCGGTCACCGGCGCCGAACGCCTGCTGGACTCCGACGATCCGCGCCGGCTGGCGGTCACCGACCGGCTGCTCCTGGAACGGCCGCTGGCGGCCGGCTTCTCCCTGCACAGCCGCTACCCGTGGGAGAAACGCGGGCGCGGCTGGGCCACCGAAGGCCCGCATGGCCGCCTCACGGTCACGCCGCGCTGGCAGCCGCACGCGGAGGAGGGCGGAGAGGACTTCGTCATGGGCACCAAGGAGCCGGCCTACCGCCTGCTGCTGTTGACCGAGGCGATGGTCGAGCACACGCTCGTCACCGACCTGGAGGTGGAGCCATGCGCGTAGGCGTTTTCGCCAAGGACACCAGCGACGAAGGCCTGCGGTTCCTGAAGCAGATCGGCGTCGACGACGTCGACCTGCGGCTGGAGTACCTGGAGGAGTACCGCGCCTCCGGGTCGCTGACGGCCGCCTCGGCGCGCGGCGTGGTCGAGCGTTACGCCGGGTTCGGGTTGCGGATCAGTGTCGCCAACACCGCGATCGAGCATCTCTGGGACGCCTACTACGGGCGCCCCGGCGCCGACCGGCAGATCGGCCAGCTCTGCGAACTGATCCGCAGCGTCGGCGAGGCGGGTATCCCGCTGGTCGGCATCAAGCCCAACAACGCCCAATACCTGCCGCCCGCGGGCCCGCCCGGGCACACCGTGGGGCGCGGGCGCGGCGGCTACGGGCAGCCCGGCATCAACTTCGCGGACGCCGACCGGGTGATGGACGCGCCGCTGGGCGACGTGGAGCCGGAGCGCATCTGGGACGGCTACCGCCGGGTCTACGAAGCGGCGCTGCCGGTGGCGGAGGAGGCGGGGGTTCGCCTCTGCCAGCACGGCAACGACCCGCCGATCCCGGTCTACCGCGGCATCCCGCACGTGCTGAACAGCTTCGCGGCCTTCGATCGGCTGTTCGGCGAGTTCCCGAGCCCCGCCAACGGCATGACCTACTGCGTCGGCACCCGCTACGAGTCAGGCGAGGACGTGCTGGCCGGCATCGCCCACTTCGGCTCCGAGCGCATCTTCAACGTCCACTTCCGCAACGTGATCGGCCCGATCCCGGCGCGCGGCGAGTACCTGGAGACCTTCCTGGACGACGGCGACATGGACATGGGCGCGGTCGTCGCCGCACTGGAGGCCGCCGGCTACGACGGAGTGCTCAACATCGACCACATCCCGATCCTGGACATCGAGCAGGAGTGGGACAAGAAGCTGGGAACCGCCTGGGCGGTGGCCTACGCCAAGGCGCTGGTGACCGCCACCGATCCCCGCGGCCGGGAGGAAAGCCGTGCGGTTTGACCACCCCTGCCGGGCTGCCTACCGTATCGCGTAGCCATGGGAGCCACCTACGTCGACGTGACGATTCGCAACCCAGCCGCCCCGGTGAGGAGCTGGACCGGGCGGTTCCTGGTCGACACGGGTGCATTCGACTCGCTGGTGCCGCGCCAGCATCTGCAGGCGATCGGCCTGGCGCCGGTGTCCCACGATCAGTATGTGCTGGCGGACGGCAGCTCGATCACGATGGACACCGCGGTCGGACAGCTCGAGTTCGAGGGCAAGATCGTCGGCGGTACCATCGTCTTCGGCGACACGCACGCCGAGCCGCTGCTGGGAGTGACTGCACTGGAGTCCGGCGGGTTCGAAGTGGACCCGCGCTCGCAGCAGTTGAAGCGACTGCCGGCGATTCTCCTGAAGGGCCTGCGACGACCGGCTCACCCGTCCATGAGGTAGTCTCGGCCGATCTGATCCACGGCCGTGCAGCCGAGCAGGGTCATCGTGCGCCGCACCTCCCCGGTCAGCAGCTCGATGGCGTAGTCGACGCCAGCCTCGCCGCCGGCGCCCAGGCCGTACAGGTAGAAGCGGCCGGCCATGCAGGCGTCGGCGCCCAGCGCGATCGCCTTGACGATGTCGCCGCCGCGGCGCACGCCGCCGTCGCAGATCACGGCCGTCCTGCCGGCCACCGCGTCCACGACCGGCGCCACCAGGTCGACCGGCGCGGGCGCCCCTTCGAGCTGGCGTCCGCCGTGGTTGGACAGCACGATCGCCTCGCAGCCGCGCTCGGCGGCCAGCCGCGCGTCCGCCACGCTCTGGATCCCCTTGACCACCAGCGGCCCGTCCCAGATCGAGCGCAGCCAGTCCAGGTCGCGCCAGTTCACGGTGGGGTCGAACTGGTGCTTGATGTACTGCGCCAGCGCCACCGCCGTTGAGCCGTCCGCTGCGACCCGGCCGCGGAAGTTGGCGAAGGTGATCGGCTCGGAGCGGATGAAGTCCCAGGTCCAGCCCGGCCGCCGCAGGCCGTCGAGCAGCGTGGAGAGCTCGAGTTGGGGCGGCAGCGTGAAGCCGTGGCGGACGTCGCGCTCGCGGCCTCCCGGAGCGGCGATGTCCACCGTGGGCATCAGCACGGTGTAGCCGGCGGCGGCGATCCTCTCCACCAGCTCGCGCACCAGGCCGCGGTCGCGCTGGAAATAGAGCTGAAACCAGAGCGGCCCGCCGCTGACCGCCGCCACCTCCTCGATGGAGCGGGTGCTCACCGTTGACAGGCTGTAGGGCAGGCCGGCGCGGGCGGCGGCGCGCGCCACGGCCAGCTCCCCCTGGGAATCGGCGATGCGGGTGAATCCGGTGGGGGCCAGCACCAGGGGGATGGACAGCGGCTGCCCGAGCAGCGTGGTGGTGGTGTCGACCACGGACATGTCGCGGAGGACCCGCGGCGCGAAGCGCCGCCGGCGGTAGGCGAGCGTGTTGGCGCGCAGCGTCATCTCGTCCTCCGCGCCCCCGTCGATGTATCCGAACACGCCGCGGGGCAGGCGGCGCCGCGCCAGCAGGCGCAGGTCGGCGATATTCACCGCCCGCGCGCGCAACCGTTCGCCGCGGGTGCGTCCGCGGCGGCGGAAGCGCATGACCGAGCGCAGGGTCTTCAGCATGCCGTCGCGATCGTGAGGCGCTACGCGGAGCGCAGGAACTCCGCCAGGCGCGGCGTGTCCAGCGTGCGGGTGAGCCGGAACGAGCCGGCCGGCCCGTTGGGGTGGCCCATGTAGATGAACACGTGCTGCACGCCGGCCGCGGCATCGATGATCGCGCCCGCGGGATGGAAGCCGTCTCCGTCGCGGTAGAAGCTGCCGCCGCGGCGGTACAGGGTCGCTTCCAGCCGCCATTCGGCCGAATCCCAGTCGGCCGGGTCGATGCTCCACAGGTCGACGCGCATCGCCTCGCGCTTCGAGCGCACCACCTCCAGGCGGCCGGTCACCGGGTTGAAGTCCAGGTCGACCGTGTCGATGCTCCGGCGGTTGCGCATGTTGGTGCGTTGTGTGTCCACCGGGTCGCCGAGGGAGCGGAAGCGCATCTGCACGTGATCGGTGCCGGTGATCTGGTCGCGGCCGATCACCCACAGGAGGTCATCGTGGAGCAGGGCGGCCGGCTCGTGCTGCGCCGCCCAGTCGGGCAGCCGGTGGTCGACCCGCTCCCACGACCGTCCGCCGTCGCCGGAACGGAGCACCACCAGGAACGGGCGGCTGTGGTCGCCGGGAGCGTTCACGGCGTTCTGGGAGTAGTTGGCGCCCTCGGTGCCGGCCGGAACGTAGCCGACGGTGTTGCCGAAGGCCAGCAGGCCGTGGTCGGGGTGGTCGATGATGCGCGGCCCCAGGTAGACGATGT
The DNA here is from genome assembly GCA_028820215.1 of Spirochaetaceae bacterium. Next base: position 11,486 of record JAPPKD010000093.1, read on the forward strand.
CGCCGCCGGTGGTGTCCTCCCGAAACGGCTCGCTCTGGTGCTCCCACGTGACGCCTCCGTCCTCCGACCGGAACGCCCCGTAGTTGCAGAGCACCACTACCGTGCCGTCGCCGGCGGTTCCGATGGCGTTGAGGTGCAGCTTGTAGCCCTGCGTGCCGGGGTTGAACGGTCCGAATTTGTAGCGGTGCGACAGCGGCAGCTCGCCGCCGCGGTTGCGCTCGGCGCCCATCGCGTCGCGCAGGTCGCAGGACTCGCTCCAGGTGGCGCCGCCGTCGGTCGAGCGGGTCGCCATGGAGAAGGTCGAGTCGGCGCCGCCGCGGCCGGCCCCCTTGGGGTTGTGGCCGGGGATGCGGCGGTGGATGACGACGATAGCGCCGCCGGCGGCGGTCGCCACCGGCCAGCCCATGTGGTCGTTGTCGCCGAGCGGGTTCGCCGGCAGCACCACGGGCGCCAGCTCCATGAGCCCCTCGGCCCGCGCGCGCTCCAGCAGCGCCACCTGCTCCGGCGAGGCGGCCATGATGCGGCGTTCCAACTCACGGGCAGCGTCGGTCGTCCCTGTCATGCCGCGATCGTATCAGCTTCGCTGGGTCTCGGGGCCGATCGTGCCGATAGGCTAGAACATGAAGGTGCGACGGATCCTGTGTGCGGGTGTCGTCTGTTGTCTTGCCGTGGCGGGCTGCGCCACCTGGATGGCTCCGGAGGAGCAGATGGGCGTCGCTTCCTGGTACGGGCCGGGGTTCCACGGCAACAAGACCGCCAACGGAGAGGTCTACGACATGCACGGGCGCACCGCCGCGCACCGCACGCTGCCGTTCGGGACGCTGGTGCGGGTAACCCGGCTGGACACCGGCGCATCCACGGTCGTGCGCATCAACGACCGGGGACCACACGTCGAGGGTCGCGTCATCGATCTGTCGAACGGCGCCGCCAACGACCTCGACATGGTGAAGGCCGGCGTCGCGCGGGTCAGGCTCGACATCATCCATTTGCCCTGACACGTCAACAGGGAGCGTTGCCGAGTACCGCGTTCGATGCGAAGATTCGGCGCATGTCGTCGCCTCCGTTTTCGGAGCTCCTGAAGCTTCCAGCGGGCGAGCGAGCCGAGCTCGCGATGGCTCTCTGGGACAGCCCCTCTGCCGACGAACGCGAACCCGAACTGACGTTGAGTCCGGGCGAGGCCGCTGAGCTCGATCGTCGATGAGGGAACACCTCGAGACCCCGGGCTCTGCCGTACCTTGGGATAACGTGCGCCGGAAGCTGCTGGATCGGGAGTGACTCGACGCGTCGACTTCCGGCCGCAAGCTGAGGACGAAGTAGCGGGGGACGATATCGTGGTATTGGCGGTCCATGGCCGCCAGAACCCGCGCCGCTGGCGACTGCGACGATAGTCAGCTATGAGAAAACGCGCCCCGCCCGAGCGAGGCGCGTTTCCCTATGGACCGGCGCTACTGGAGCGCAGGAACTCCGCCAGGCGCGGCGTGTCCAGCGTGCGGGTGAGCCGGAACGAGCCGGCCGGCCCGTTGGGGTGGCCCATGTAGATGAACACGTGCTGCACGCCGGCCGCGGCATCGATGATCGCGCCCGCGGGATGGAAGCCGTCTCCGTCGCGGTAGAAGCTGCCGCCGCGGCGGTACAGGGTCGCTTCCAGCCGCCATTCGGCCGAATCCCAGTCGGCCGGGTCGATGCTCCACAGGTCGACGCGCATCGCCTCGCGCTTCGAGCGCACCACCTCCAGGCGGCCGGTCACCGGGTTGAAGTCCAGGTCGACCGTGTCGATGCTCCGGCGGTTGCGCATGTTGGTGCGTTGTGTGTCCACCGGGTCGCCGAGGGAGCGGAAGCGCATCTGCACGTGATCGGTGCCGGTGATCTGGTCGCGGCCGATCACCCACAACCGGTCCTCGTGGAGCAGGGCGGCCGGCTCGTACTGCGCCGCCCAGTCGGGAAGCCGGTGGTCGACGCGCTCCCACGACCGGCCGCCGTCACCGGAGCGGAGCACGACCAGGAACGGGCGACGGTGGTCGCCGGGAGCGTCCACGGCGTTCTGGGAGTAGTTTGCGCCTTCGGTGCCGGCCGGCACGTAGCCGACGGTGTTGCCGAAGGCCAGCAGGCCGTGCTCGGGGTGGTCGATGATGCGGGGACCCAGGTAGACGATTTCGCCCGGAGTGGTGTCCTCCCGGAACGGCTCGCTCTCGTGCTCCCAGGTGACGCCTGCGTCCTCCGACCGGAAGGCGCCGTAGTTGCAGAGCACCACCACCGTGCCGTCGCGTGCCGTGCCGATCGCGTTGAGGTGCAGCTTGTAACCCTGCTTGCCTGGATTGAACGGGCCGAACTTGTAGCGGTGCGACAGCGGCAGCTCGCCGCCGCGGTTGCGCTCGGCTCCCATCGCGTCGCGCAGATCGTACGATTCGCTCCAGGTGCCGCCGCCGTCGGTCGAGCGGGTCGCCATGGAGAAGGTCGAGTCGGCGCCGCCGCGGCCGGACCCCTTGGGGTTGTGGCCGGGGATGCGGCGGTGGATGACGACGATCGCGCCGTCGACCGCGGTGGCTACGGGCCAGCCCATGTGGTCGTTGTCGCCGAGCGGGTTCACCGGCAGCACCACGGGCGCCAGCTCCATGAGCCCCTCGGCCCGCGCGTGCTCCAGCAGCGACAACTGTTGCGGAGAGGCGTCCATGATGCGGCGTTCCAGCTCACGGGCGCTGTCGGTCGTCCTTGTCATGCGCCGATCGTATCAGCTTCGCTGGGTCTCGGGGCCGATCGTGCCGATAGGCTACTCAGGGCAAAGAAAACCGCGCCCCGCTCGGAGCGAGGCGCGGTGATCACGTGAGCCGGATCGGCGCTTAGAAGAAGTCCGACCAGCGCGGCATCTTGGCGATTTCCGCCATCAGCTCATTGCCACCGGCTTCCATCCAGCGGGCGACGTAGTCGTCCCACTCCGCGTCGATGTCGATCTCTCCCGTGACCGCCTTGGCGAAGAACTCGGCGGCCATGGTCTGCAGCGCCTCGCCGCGGCGCCCCCGGACCTCGCGGAAGTCGGTCTCGTTGAAGATGTCGAAGTACTCGGTGGCGAACGTCTGGCTCTGCACGCGGTCGCCGAACAGGTGGTTGAGGATCCAATCCGTCTGCTGCGGGGGATAGGTGAACGCGAAGCTCTCCACCGGGCTGTAGTTCGGGTAGTTGGTGGGAAAGCCGCCGCGTCCCGCCGCGCCCTCGGGCCGCTGGTCGGGGGGGATCCTGCGCGTCTGCGACTTGTACGGCTCGCCCGCCCACTCCCAGTGGACGCCTTCCTCGCCGTGGTTGTACTCCCACTGGATCCACAGGTCGATGCCCTCGTTCGTGCCGTCGTTGAGCCGGTACTTGGTGTTGACGATCTCCATGATCCGGGCCGTCTTGGCGTCGTCGAGGTTCTTGTTCATCACCTGCACCTGTCCGCGCACGTACGAGGTGCCGTACATGCCGGCGAACTGCTCGCCGCGCGGTCCGATCGGCGCGAACATCACCAGCTCGACGCCGTTCGCCACGTCCTCGTCCGAGATCAGGTTGTCCGGCGGCCGCGCCGGCACCCGGCCGACGTAGTTGTAGTTGGAGTTGTAGACCCCGAACGCGCCGGTCGCCGCCTTCTCCCAGCTCGCGCCGCGGTCGATGGTGAAGAACTCGCTGTCTATCAGCCCCATGTCCCACCAGCGTGCCACCAGCTCCGTGAACTCCCTGAAGCGCGGGCTGACGTGGACGATGTACAGCTCGCCGTCGACGTAGTGGTTGCGGTCCAGGTTCGTGGTCGGCACGCCCAGCGCGCCCTGGATCGCCCCCCACGGCCACGAGCCATAGGGACCGCCCAGCGTGTACGCGCCGTACGGGATCGTGTCGTTCTTGCCGTTGCCGTCCGGATCGCCGTCGCGGTAGGCGACCAGCAGGTTCTCCAGCCAGTCCAGGGTCAGCGCGTCGTTCTCGTAGTAGTGGATGCCGCGGTTCAGGTAGACCTTGCTAGCATCGTAGTCGGGCAGTTCCACGCCCAGCGCGTCCAGCCAGTCCTTGCGGGTGAACAGGTGGAACACCGACGCCATCGAGCCCTCGGAGATGGCGCCCATCGCCATCTGCTCGCCTTCCATGTCCGTCGCCGCGTAGATCGTCCAGATCGCCGGATAGCGCTCGTCCATGGCGCGTGAGTAGTCGGGCGCGTGGGTGCGCAGCATCTCCTCCGGCAGGCTGCGGATCACCTGGTCCTCGTACAGCGTCAGGGTGTTCAGGCAGCACGGCGCGCCGGTGTCCGGGAACTCTCCTGCGGCCACGATGATGCGCTCGCGCTCGCCGTCGAAGCGGGCGGTGCCGTCCAGCGTGATGGTCACGTTGAACATCTGTTCGAGCTGGCCGATCCACCACGACTCGTCGGGCGAGTCGCCCAGCCACGTGATCTCCAGGTGGGCGTCCTCGGCGGCGGCCATCTCCTCTTCGCCGGTTGCCAGCAGGGCCGCGGGAACGGCCAGGGCCAGCACCAGCGCGATCGCTACGGTTCTGTGTCGCATCTGTAATCCTCCTGTCGATGCGGGTGTGTGCCGGCCCGGGCGGCCGGCGTGTAACGTCGTTGCGTTTCGGCTCTCATGCTACAGGGAATCGCACAGCCTTTCAGGGAGCCGATGGAGTTGAGGTAGCGACGCGGACGTTGCCGTAGCTGGAGACCAGTCGCCGTGAGGGCAGAAAGAACCGCGCCCCGCTCGGAGCGAGGCGCGGTGATCACGTGAGTCGGATCGGCGCTCAGAAGAAGTCCGACCAGCGCGGCATCTTGGCGATTTCGGCCATCAGCTCGTTGCCGCCGGCTTCCATCCAGCGGGAGACGTAGTCGTCCCACTCCGTGTCGATGTCGATCTCGCCCGTGACCGCCTTGGCGAAGAACTCGGCGGCCATGGTCTGCAGCGCCTCGCCGCGGCGTCCCGACACCTTGCGGAAGTCGGTCTCGTTGAAGATGTCGAAGTACTCGGTGGCGAACGTCTGTCCCTGCACGCGGTCGCCGAACAGGTGGTTGAGGATCCAGTCCGTCTGCTGCGGGGGATAGGTGAACGCAAATCTCTCCACCGGGTTGTAGTTCGGGTAGTTGGTGGGAAAGCCGCCGCGCGCGGCCGCGCCCTCGGGCCGCTGGTCGGGAGGGATCCTGCGCGTCTGCGACTTGTAGGGCTCGCCCGCCCACTCCCAGTGGACGCCTTCCTCACCGTGGTTGTACTCCCACTGGATCCACAGGTCGATGCCCTCGTTCGTGCCGTCGTTGAGCCGGTACTTGGTGTTGACGATCTCCATGATCCGAGCCGTCTTGGCGTCGTCGAGGTTCTTGTTCATGACCTGCACCTGCGGGCGCACGTAGGAGGTGCCGTACATGCCGGCGAACTGCTCGCCGCGTGGTCCGATCGGCGCGAACATCACCAGCTCGACGCCGTTGGCCACGTCCTCGTCGGAGATCAGGTTGTCGGGCGGCCGCGCCGGCACCCGGCCGACGTAGTTGTAGTTGGAGTTGTAGACTCCGAACGCGCCGGTCGCCGCCTTCTCCCAGCTTGCGCCGCGGTCGATGGTGAAGAACTCGCTGTCGATCAGCCCCATGTCCCACCAGCGCGCGACCAGCTCCGTGAATTCCCGGAAGCGCGGGCTGACGTGGGCGATGTACAGCTCGCCGTCCACGTAGTGGTTGCGGTCCAGGTTCATGGTCGGCACCCCCAGCGCGCCCTGGATCGCCCCCCACGGCCAGGAGTTGTAGGGCGAGGCGCCCTGCGTGTAGGCGCCGTACGGGATCGTGTCGTTCTTGCCGTTGCCGTCCGGATCGCCGTCGCGGTAGGCGACCAGCAGGTTCTCCAGCCAGTCCAGGGTCAGCGCGTCGTTCTCGTAGTAGTGGATGCCGCGGTTCAGGTAGACCTTGCTAGCATCGTAGTCGGGCAGTTCCACGCCCAGCGCGTCCAGCCAGTCCTTGCGGGTGAACAGGTGGAACACCGACGCCATCGAGCCCTCGGAGATGGCGCCCATCGCCATCTGCTCGCCTTCCATGTCCGTCGCCGCGTAGATCGTCCAGATCGCCGGATAGCGCTCGTCCATGGCGCGTGAGTAGTCGGGCGCGTGGGTGCGCAGCATCTCCTCCGGCAGGCTGCGGATCACCTGGTCCTCGTACAGCGTCAGGGTGTTCAGGCAGCACGGCGCGCCGGTGTCCGGGAACTCTCCTGCGGCCACGATGATGCGCTCGCGCTCGCCGTCGAAGCGGGCGGTGCCGTCCAGCGTGATGGTCACGTTGAACATCTGTTCGAGCTGGCCGATCCACCACGACTCGTCGGGCGAGTCGCCGAGCCAGGTGATCTCCAGGTGCGCGTCGGCGGCGGCCGCCTCCTCTTCGCCGGATGCCAGCAGTGCCGCGGGGACGGCCAACGCCAGCACCATCGCGATCGCTATGGTTCTGTGTCGCATCTGTGCTCCTCCTGTCGATGCGGATCTGCGCCGGCCAGCGCGACCGGCGTGTACCGTCGTTGCGTTCCGGCTCTCATGCTACCGGGAATCGCTCAGCCTTTCAGGGAGCCGATGAAGATGCCCTTGACCATGTGCCGCTGGATGAACGGGTAGAGCAGGATGATCGGGCCGATGGTCAGCACCGTGATCGCGGCGCGCACCGACGGCAGCGGCAGCAGGTCCACCTCCTCCTCGAACGTGGCCATCTCCAGGCGGACGGCGTTGATTTCCTGGAGCATGCGGCGCAGCAGGAACTGCAGCACGTGCTTGTCGCGGCTCTTGGTGAAGAGCATGGCATGGAACCATTCGTTCCAGTGCTGGACCGACGCCCACAGCACCACCACGGCGATGACCGGCGCGGACAGCGGCACGACGATGCGGGCCAGCACCTGCAGGTAGTTGGCGCCGTCGATCAGGGCCGCCTCCTCGTACGCCAGGTCCAGGGTCATCAGGAAGTTGCGCATGATCACGATGTAGAAGCCGTTGGCCATCACCGGCAGCACCAGCGCCCAGCGCGTGTCCATCAGCCCCAGCTTGCGCACCACCAGATAGAGCGGGATCAGCCCGCCGCCGAAGAACAGCGTGATCACGACGTACAGCGTCAGCACCGTCCGTCCCGGCAGGTCGCGCTTGGACAGCGGATAGGCCATCAGCAGGGTGCAGGCCAGGGTGAGCACGGTGCCGAGCACGACCCGCAGGATGGAGTTGAGGTAGCCGACGCGGACGTTGCCGTAGCTGGAGACCGAGTACTGGTAGGCGTAGGTCGACCAGTTGTCGTTCCAGAACTTGAAGCCCAGGTGCACCAGCTCCTCCGGGCCGGCGAAGGAGGTCAGGATCACCCGCCAGAAGGGGTAGACGATGGTGAAGCAGAACAGCAGCAGCACCGTCACGTTGAGGACGCTGAAGACCGACTCCCCGAGCGTGCGGCGCCGCAGCCAGGAGCCGCCGCGGCCGACGGCGGGCGCCCGCGGCGTCAGCTCACCAGATGCCATACTGGTTGTACCGCTTGATGACCAGGTTGGCGCCCACCAGGAGCGTCACGCCGATCACGTTCTTGAACAGGCCGACGGCCGTGCCGATGCCGAACTCGCCGCGCAGGATGCCGACCCGGTACTCGTAGGTGTCCAGTATGTCGGCCACCTCGTAGACCAGCGGGTGGTAGAGATTGAATATCTGGTCGAAGCCGGCGCTGAGCAGGCGGCCGATCTGCAGGATGAAGACCACGGTGATCACCGGCACCAGCGACGGCACCGTGATGTGCCAGGCGACGCGCACGCGGCCGGCGCCGTCCAGGGCAGCCACCTCGTACAGCTCGGGATCGATGGTGGAAATCGCCGCGAAGTAGATGATGCTGCCCCAGCCGATCGCCTGCCAGATGTGGGTCATCACCAGCATCGCGCGGAAGAACTCCGGATCCGCCAGCAGGTCGGGCACCCGTTCGGCGCCGAGGACATGGGCGAAGAGGAAATACGGCACGCCGCGCTGAGGCGAGAGCAGCTCCTTGATGATGCCGGCCAGGACCACCCACGACATGAAGTGCGGCAGGTAGGAGATCGACTGGATGGTGCGCTTGAGGGACGGGGTGTGGATCTCGTTGATCAGGATCGCCAGCAGGATCGGCGCCGGGAAGGCGAAGATGATCTTGAGGACGCTGATGATGACGCTGTTGCGTACGATGCGCGGGAAGAACGGGTCGGTGAACAGGTCGCGGAAGTGCTGGAAGTTGTTCCAGGGGCTGCCCAGGATCCCCAGGTTGTACTTGAAGTCCTTGAAGGCCAGCAGGATCCCGTAGATGGGGATGTAGTGGAAGACGAACAGCGCGGCGACCGGAATGACGCAGAACCCGTAGAGCATCAGGTAGCGGCGCGCCCTGCGGAGGCGCTCGCTGCGCAGCGCGCGGAGGGTCCTGCGGTCGAGGGTGCTGGCCGTGCTCATGAAGGGAGGGGAGGGCGGATCACCCTTTCTACGGCCGGGAGCGCACGCTGTCAACACGGGCGGGTCCTGGCATGCGTGTCCGCGGTCGGGTACGGTTGCCCGCGATGACGGAATCGGAGTGGTGGCGGCTGGTGCCTGACGAGTGGCGCGAACGCCCCGAGTTCGACTGGGTCGCCGACGATCCGGCGCTGCCGCGCGTGCTGCTGCTGGGCGACTCGATCTCGATGTCCTACACGGCGCCGGTGCGCCGGCTGCTGGCAGGCGAGGCCTGCGTGCATCGCGCGCCGGCCAACTGCCGGTCGACCCGCAGCAGCCTGGCCGAGCTGGAGCGCTGGCTCGACGACGGCCGGTGGCGGGTCATCCACTGCAACTGGGGCATCCACGACATCACCCAGGTGCAGGCGGCGGGCATCCAGCAGGTCGGGGTCCAGGAGTACGAGCACAACCTGGAGACGCTGTTCGACCGGCTGGCGGCGACCGGCGCGGCGCTGATCTGGGCGACCACGACGCCGGTTCAGGAGGGCACGCCGTCGCGATCGCCCGCCGACGTGGTCCGCTACAACCGGGCCGCCGCCCGCATCGTCGCGGCGCGCGGGATCGGCGTCGACGATCTCTACGCGCTGGCGCTGCCGCGCATGACCGAGCTGCAGCCGCCGCGCAACGTCCACTTCACCGAGGCCGGAGCCGAAGTGCTGGCTGCGCAGGTCGCCGACTCGATACGGGACGCGCTGCAGGCGGCGTACGCGAATTAAGGAGAAACGACGTGAGTGACCTCAGAATCGGAGCACAGCTCTATACGGTGCGTGGCCATACCGACACCGCCGCCGACGTGGCGGAGACGTTCGCCAAGGTGCGCGCCGCCGGGTACACCGGCGTGCAGGTGTCAGCCTTCGGTCCGGTCGATCCGGCCGACGTGGCGCGCCTGGCAGGCGATCACGGGCTGGAGATCGCGGCGACGCACTTCGGGTGGGACGAGTTCCTTACCGATCTGGACCGCATGATCGACGTCCACCGGAGCTGGGGGTGCCGGCACGCGGCCATCGGCGGGTTGCCGGAGGAGTACCGCGAAGAAGGCGGGATCGAGCGCTTCGCCGCGGAGCTGGGCCCGGTCGCCGAGCGGCTGGCCGCGGCCGGCATCGACTTCTCCTACCACAACCACAACCACGAACTGGTGCGCGCAGGTGGCCGCACGTGGCTGGCCGAGCTGTACGACGGGGTGCCGGCGGAGGCGCTGAAGGCGGAGCTGGACGTCTACTGGCTGGTGGCCGGCGGCGCCGACCCCGTGCAGTGGATTGAGGATCTGAGCGGCCGGCAGACCATCGTCCACTTCAAGGACATGGCGGTGACGCCGGACCGCACGCAGCGCTTCGCGGAGGTCGGCGAGGGCAACCTCAACTGGCCGAAGATCGTGGCCGCGTGCCGGGCAGCGGAAATCGAGTGGGCGTTCGTGGAGCAGGACGACTGCTACGGACAGGACCCGTTCGCGTGCCTGGCGACGAGCTACCGCAACCTGCGCGCCCTGGGGCTTACCTGACGTTGGGGCCGCGCTACTTCCGGTAGTAGCGCGCCACCGTCTCCTCGACCTTGGTCTTGGCCTCGATCAGCGCCGGGCGGCCGGTCCGGTTGACCTCGGCGGCGCGCCTGATCGCCGGGCCGAGTTGATCCGGGGTCGTGACCACCTCCGCGTGGGCGCCCAGACCCTCGGCGATCTTGGCGTAGTCACCGCCCAGGGCGTTGGTGCCGTAATGCTCGCTGGTGTAGGGCATGTAGCTGTCGTAGTGGGTCATGACGCCGTTGTTGAGCACGACGGTCATGATGCCGATGCCGTTTCTCGTCGCGGTCTCGATGTCCAGGCCGGCCATCCCGAAGGCGGCGTCGCCCATCACGTTGACGACCTGCCGCTCGGGTGCCGCCAGCTTGGCGCCGAGCGCCAGGCCGAGGCCGTAACCGAGCTGCGTGGACTTGCCCCAGCCGATGTAGGAGTGGGGCGTGTCGGCCGGCCAGAACGGCACGAACTGCTCGCGCGGATAGCCGGAGTCGTGGGTGACGATGGCGTTGCGAGGGTCGATGGCGCGGGTGAGCTCGGTGAGCACGCGGTAAGGGCTGATCGGCACCTCGTCCGAGTGCAGGTACGGCGTCCACTCCTTCATGAACTCCGCTCTGCACGAGGCCACCTCATCGGCCACGCCTTCCCGGCCGGTGGGACCGTCCGGGCCCGCCTGGCGGCGCACCTCCTCGATCAACTGCCGCAGCACCAGCCGGGCGTCGCCGATCGCGCCGTAGTCGATGGCGTGCTCCTTGTTCAGGTCCTCGATGGCGTTGGTCACCTGGGCGAGGGGAACCCCGGACGGCAGCGGTGCGTTGAACGTCGTGGTGGTGAATCCCGCGCCGACGCCTAGCACGAAATCGGCCTGCTTCAGGAAGCGGTGGGCCATCAGCGTGGCGGAGTTGGCGCCGGTGCCCAGCGAGAGTGGGTGGCTCTCAGGAAAGGCGCTCTTGCCGGCCAGCGTGGTCAGCACCGGGACGCGGGCCAGCTCCGCGAAGTCGATCAGCTCCCGGTACGCCTCCGCGTAGTGGACGCCCTGGCCGACGTACAGGACCGGCGCCTGCGCCTTGAGCAAGGCCTTCACCAGGTCGCGCACGTCGTCCGGGTCGGCGGTGGAGCGGTTCACCTTGACCGGCCGGTAGTCCAGGTCGTCGCCATACTCGGCGGTGCCCAGGTCGGAGGGGATCTCGACCAGGACCGGCGCCGGCCGGCCGTGCTTGAGCCGGGTGAACGCGGTGCGGAAGTGGCCGGGGACCTGGGCGGGATCGGCCAGGTAGCCGCACCACTTGGTGATGCCGCCGTAGTTGCTCACCGCGTCGAAGCCGGGATGGGCGCCGAACCGGTCCCGCTCGGCTCCGCCGGGGAGCACCAGGAACGGCACGTTGTCCGCGTAACCCTGCGCCACGCCGCCGAAGGCGTTCTCGGCGCCGGGGCCGCGCTGCATGGTGAACACGCCGATGCGGCGGCCGTTCATGACGCGGCTGTAGCCGTCGGCCATGTTCACGCCCGCCCGCTCCTGGCGCGTGATGATCGGCCGGATGCCTTCCCTGCCGGCAGCCTCGATCAGGTTCTGCATCGGAAAGGCGGCCATCCACTCCACGCCCTCGGCCTTGAGGATCTTCGCTATCGCGGCATCACAGTCCATGCGCGCATGCTACAGGGTCAGCCGGCCGCTGTCCGTCGCTGGCGTCAAGCGGCGTCCGCTCGTGCAGGGCGGGACTCAGGTACATTGGGGACACATGACCAGCGGCGCGCAGCCGACGGCGGCGTGGGAGCCGGCGGTGGTGGTGATCGGCAGCTACCTGGTGGCGCTGGTGATCGAGGTGGAGCGCTTTCCCGCCGTCGGCGAGACCGTGAACGGCGGCGGCTACTTCGAGACCCATGGCGGCAAGGGCTCCAACATGGCGGTGCAGGCCGCCCGCCTGGGCGCACGCTGCGTATTCGTGGGCCGGGTCGGCGACGACGCACGCGGGCAGGCGTTCCGCGCCATGCTGATCGGCGAGGGTGTGCGCACCGATCATCTGCACCTGCAGGAGGAGATCGCCACCGGGGTGGGCTTCGTGCTGCTCGGCCCCGGCGGTCAGAACATGATCGCCATCGACCGCGGCGCCAACGCGCGGTTCTCGACCACGGACGTGGACCGCGCATCGGGCGCGATGCGGCCCCCGGCAACGGTGCTCAGCCAGCTCGAGATCCCACTGGCCACCGCCATGCGCGGCATGCGGCGCGGTCGTGAGGCGGGCTGCACCACCATCCTCAATCCGGCGCCGGCCCAGGATCTTTCGGCCCACGATCTGTCGAGCGTGTCGGTGATTACCCCGAACGAGACCGAGGCGCGCGCATGCCTGGGCCTGGGAGCGGGCGAGCGCGCCGACGAGGAAGCGCTGGGCCGCCGCCTGCTGGAACGCGGCTGCGGGGCCGCGCTGCTCACCCTCGGCGAGCGCGGCTGCCTGTGCGTCACCGCCGACGGCAGTGAGCACATCCCCGGCTTCGCGATCCCGGAGGTGGTCGACACCACCGGCGCCGGCGACGCCTTCAACGCTGCGTTCGCGGTCGCTCTGGCCGAGGGACGCGCGCTGCGGGAGGCGGCCCGTTTCGCCAACGCCGCCGCGGCGCTGTGCTGCACGACGCTCGCCACCTTGCCCTCCTACCGTCGCCGCGCGGAGGTGGATGCCTTCATCGAGGAACAGTGATTGCGGTTGAAGGGATGGTGAGCTCGACCGACTGCAGCATCCCCGTTCCGTTCCCGGGATGCGCGAGGTGGACGTAGGTGGCGACGAAGCGGCTGCGCTCGTCGTCGATCGGGGCAAGCGAGGGGCAGGTGGCGAGCTGCGACGGATCAGGCGTGAGCAGCCTTGGCCGGTCCCAGCGGATGCCATCCACGGAGGTGGAGACCGACAACCGAATCCGGTCACTCCCGTCGCCACGGTGGCTGTGGTGGTTCCAGGCGACCATGAGACCGGCGCCGCGCGCCAGCGGGGACAGGGCGAACGGCGCATCCGGGGCGACCAGGGTGGTGACTTCGGTCGGCATGGACCAGGTGGCGCCGCCGTCTGGCGACTCGCTGCGGTAGATGCGATGTGTGGAGGTGGCGGCCAGCAGTATCAGGTGGCCGGGCTCGGACTCCACTACCGCGGGGTAGCGCAGGCCGGCGCCGGGTCCGGCCAGCAGCGGTCCGTGCCGGCGCCAGGTGGCACCTTCGTCGGTCGACGTAAGCACTCCCGCCTGTGCGCCTAGGGTGAACGGCAGCATCAGCGCGGCGTTGCCCTGAGCGAGCCGGCCGTTGGCGAGCTGCAGGCCGGGCTCCAGGCCGGGAGCGGCGCGAGGTCGCGACCAGGCGCATGCGGTCCCGGCGCGGGCCGGCGCGTTGCAGACAGCCGCCGCCACGGCCATGCCGCCCGAGGGATACAGCGCTTGATAGACCAGCAGGATCGCCCCGGAGGGCAGGGGAAGCAGGCTGGGCGCCGTGGCGCCGATGGAGCCGGCTGGCACAAGCAGAGCCGTCGGCCGCGACCAGCCGTCGCCAGCGCTGACCGAGATCGACACTGGCGCCCGCCCGTCGGCGATCGCCGCCAGCAGCCGTCCGTCCGGAAGGGAGATTGCGTCGCCCGCACGGGCTGTCTCGGCGATCGTTCCGGGCGCCGCCGTCCGCGCGGCCGTCACCGGCCGGCTCGTCTTCGTCCCGGCGGGCTCGGCGGACGGCATGGTGAATCGCCGGTCCCGCGGCAACAGGTAGAAGAAGCGATCGCTCCGCTCCACGCGGGCGGCCCCGCCGTGCGCGGTGCCGGCGAACCGCACGGCGTGCAGGCGCAGCTCCTTGCCGGGGTCGGTGGACTCGTATGGGTCTTCCTCGAAGCGGAGCTGGTCACCGGGACGGAATCCCCGGATCAGGAGCTCGTCGCCGTCGTGCTCCTTGAAGCTCCGGAACGCGAGCAGCCGCGGCTCGGGGCCGCGTTCGGCGCCGAAGTCGATGACGTGCGGGCCAAGGCCGAGCGTGCGGCTGGTGGCCACGTCAAGGTCGAAGCCGGGCTCCCAGCGGTCGGTGCGCAGCTCCAGAGCCCCGGTCTGCGACACCATCAGCTTGAGGTCTTCTGCGACCGCCCGGACGTGCGGGGTGGCGACGATCAGGGTGCCGCCGGGATGCGCGCCGAAGCGCGGGGCGGCGACCTCCACCCTCAGCGGAGCCGCCAGGTGCAGCGTACCGTCCGCGACCTGCAGGGCGACCGGCTTGCCCTGGAAGCGGTCCGCGCCGGTGAGGACCAGCGTGCCGGAGCCGCCCAGCGTAACGGCTGCCCGAGGGTCGCCCAGATCCACCTCGACGCGGGCTACTGCCACGTGCGCGTCGACGTTGACGACTCCGGCCACCGGACGGTCGAAACAGGCGCGCTCGTCGGGGAGCGGAGGGCGGCCCGCGTCCCAGCAGCGGCCGTTCTGCCAGTTCCCGCCCCGCAAAGCGGTCCAGCAGACGGCCGGCGCTTCGCTCACTCTTCGAGTGTGGTTCGCAACGCTCACTCTGCGAGTGAGGTTCGCTTCGCTCACTCCGCCGGCAGGAAAGTGAAGGAGTAGAGGTCGGCGTCGCGCAGGAAGAAGCGCAATACGCGCCAGTTGCCGTCTCCGGCGGGCGCCGGCACACCCGGGTCGCCGCCCCAGCTCACCACGTGCTGCACGGAGTCGCCCGTGACCGGGTCGCAGGCGTCGTGGCGGCAGGGCTCGATCACCTCGTCGCGGCGGTCGGCCACCTCCACCCGGATCGAGCCGCCGGGGCGGCAGCGGGCGTTGATCGCTAGGCGGCGGCCCGGGCTCTGCACCGGCTGCGTGACGACGATGCCCTCGCGCACGGCATTGGCCGAGAGCGACGCGAAGCCGTGGCGGCGCAGCGTCACCAGGCCCAGACCGCCGGACGTACCGGTGGGATTGCGCGCCTCGTCATGGTCCAGCTCCTCGTTCGGCCCGGCCAGGAACCAGTCGTGGTGGTAGTTGAAGCCGCCCTGGTAGAACCAGTGCTCGTCGCCGACGTCGATCGGCTGGCTGAACAGCGACGTCATCCAGGCGTCCCAGTGGCCGGGGCCGCGCGGCGCCAGGAACGGCTGCCGCTTGGCGGTCGGGCGCCAGCGCAGGCCGTCGCGGCTCTGCAGGAGTTGCACCTCCATGGTGTTGTCCACCTTGTGGAACAGGCCCGCCGTGCCCAGGTGCTGGTGGCCGATGCGGAACTGCGACAGGCCGTAGTACCCCTCGTCCAGGCCGTCCTCGTCATCGTCCGGCACCGCGATCAGCAGCGGCTCGCTCCAGTGGATGAAGTCGTGACTGCGGCTCTGCCAGACGCGCCGCTTGTTCTGGGACAGAGGGTCGTGCGGCTGATACGGGTGCAGGAACCCGTGCGCGCGGTAGGGGTGGCGCAGGTTCACGGCACCCGGCAGGCCGCCGATGTGGGCGCGGATGTTGACCACGAACTCTCGCGAGTGCTCGTCGTACCAAAGGATGTTGACGTCGCCGGGGCTGCCGCCTCGGCTGCCGAAGGTGGGCCGCTCCGGATACATGGACCAGTGGATGCCGTCCGGCGAGTGCACGGCGGTGGTGACGCGGTTGCGGACCTCGCCCTCGAACCAGATGCGGCGCAGCATGCCGCGGAAGCGCTCCTCCGGGCGCGGCGGGTACGGGTCGCGCACGACGGTCATGGCGTGGGCGTCGCCGAAGTCGCCGCCACCGGGCACCGTGCCACCGCCCAGCACGATGTTGGTGCGCCGGCCGCCGATCGTGCTCACGTCCAGATCCGGCTTCTCCCAGTGCACGCCGTCGGAGCTCTGCGCGTACAGCAGCGTGGCGCGCATGGAGAAGTTGGCCGGCGGCCGGCTGCCGGGGGACTCGCCCTTGCGGGGATCGCCTTCCTGGTCCTGGTACCAGCATTTGAACAGGCCGTCGTCAGGGTCGCGGATCAGGGTGGTGGAGCCGTAGTAGGCGATCCACAGACGGTGCTCCCAGGGCCGGTCCTCCGTGAACAGCGGTCCGTCCTGGTATCGCGTCGGCGCATGCCAGCGCCGCGTGGCATCCTGGACGGAGGCGACCAGCATGTTGTCGACGAAGAGCTGCGGCTCCAGACCGATCGCGAGCAAGGTGCTGTCCCACGCGTGCTGGTGCATGCCGGCAGTCTGGCCTATTGCCGACGTGGTGTCATGATGGACAGACGGAGGAGCCACATGCCTGATCGATCCGTGTACCGAAACGAGATCCACGCCGTCACGGCGGCGCCGTGGAGCCACGCGCACCCGCGCAACGACCATCAACTCGTCTTCCCGCTCTCCGGCGACCGGCTGCTGTTCGTCTGGTGCGCCTACTACGTCAGGCAGCCTGGCGCGATCGGCCGGACGCCGTTCGCGGAGGACGCCGGCCTGCTCGACGACGCGCCGTGCCAGATCTCCGCGCGCGTGTCGTCCGACCGCGGGCGGACCTGGAGCGACGTGATGACGCTGCAGGAGAACCACGGCGCGAGCAACGTCAAGCATCCCAACCTGCTGCGCCTGCCGAGCGGGCGCATCCTGTTCTCCTACACCGAGCGCGACGCGGAGGCGCAGCGGTTGCGCGTGCGCGTGCGGGTGTCCGACGACGAATGCGAGACCTTCGGTCCGTCGCGCGACATCACGCCGGGACCGGGCTGGTACTTCACCAACGCCGACCACATCCTCCGCCACAGCTCGGGGCGGATCATCCTGCCGTGCCACGCGGGGCCGACCTACGGGAAGGGCGACCACTGGCAGGCGTTCTGCCTGTACTCCGACGACGAGGGCGAGACGTGGCGCGAGAGCCGGGTGAAGATGGATCTTCCGAAGCGGGGCGCCGAGGAGCCGGCGGTGATCGAGCGGCGCGACGGCTCGCTGCTGGCGGTGCTGCGCACCTTTCTGGGCACGCTGTACCGCGGCTGGTCGACCGATGCCGGCGAGACCTGGAGCACGCCCGAGCCGACCGGGCTCGACTCGCCGTCGGTGGCCACCTGCATGAAGCGCATGCCGGGCGGCGACCTGCTCCTGATCTGGAACGACACGCCGCCGTACGCGGCTTCGATTCCCGGTTCGGGGCTGACCCACCAGCCGCGCAATCCGCTGCGCAGCGCGATCTCGGAGGACGACGGCGAGACGTGGCGCAACCGGCGCACCATCGAGGACCGGTTCGGCTTCGACAACGCCTATCCGTCGGTCACGTTCGTCGGCGACGAGGCGGTGGTCGGGTACTACACGACGGTGAAGTCGGGCGTGCGAGGCATGCTGGGCGAGGTGAAGCTGAAGATCTATCCGCTCGACTGGTTTTCCCAAGCGGAGCCGCGCCCGGAGCGGTGACGGTCCTCGTCACCGGTGCCAGCGGGCGTATCGGCCGCCACGTCACCGAGCGGCTCGTGGCCGATGGCCGCGCGGTGCGGGCGCTGGTCCTGCCGGGTGACCCCCGCCGGCCCCTGATCGAACGGCCGAGGGTGGACTTCGTCGAGGGTTCTCTGGCGGACGAGGCGTCGCTGCGCGAGGCGGTCGACGGAACCGATGCGGTCATCCACCTCGCGGCCGCGCTCACGACCCGCAACCACGTCGACGACGAGTACTTCGAGACCAATGTGGCGGGCACCTACCGGCTGCTGTCCGTGATCAGGGATGGCAGCGATCGGGTCGAACGTTTCGTATACATCAGCTCCGACGCCGTCTACTGGTCCGGTGGTGCCGTGCCGGCGGAATACCTGCCTGTGGACGAAGAGCATCCGCGGCAGCCGGGCTCGGTCTACGGGGCTTCCAAGCTGGCTGCGGAGGAGCTGGCCCTGTCGTTCTGGAGGGTGCATGGGCTGCCGGTCACGATCGTGCGGCCGACCGCGACTGCCGATGCTGCGGAGCTCGTCGATGCAGACAGCGTGTTCGGGGCGCGGATGTTCGTGGCGTCGGCGATCCGCGCCATGGAGGCCTCGCGGTCCGGCGTGGCGGACCCCGATCTGCTATCTGCCCTCCGGACGCACGACGACGGCCGACCGAGGCTGTTCGTCGCTGCCGACATGGACGGCCGGACGGCCAGGATGAGCCTGAACGATGCGCGCGACGCCGCGGCCGGGATCGCGCTGGCGCTCGACAGCGACGACGCGGTCGGCGCGGCATTCAACGTCGGGCCGGCGGGCTCGCATGACGAGGCGGAGCTGCTCGCCTACCTCGGCGAGCGGCTGGACGTTCCCGTCGTGACGGTGGTCACGCCCCGCGCACGACCGAGTTGGGTGGTATCGAGCGAGCGGGCAGGGCGTGTATTCGGCTACCGTCCCATCCGCACCGTTTTCGACATGGTCGATGAAGCCCTGGCGGGCGAAGGAGTCTGATCATGAGCACACCGTCGGAGCCCGGGAACTGGTGGACGTCTGACGCATGCCTGGCGGCACTGGCTCGCGCGCGGAGTCTTGAGGCCGAGGATGGGGCCGAACGGATGCGGAGGTTCCTCGCGGCGCGGCGGCGCGGGACCGACTGGCTTCTCGCACGCATGCGTCCCGACGGCGCGCTCGGGGACCCGGCCGCCGGCTTCGAATACTACCGGGCGCCGTGGACCTTCGGCCTGGTCGGCGAGGTCGAGGCCGCGCACGCGGTCTGCGGCTTCGTTCGGCGCCACCTGCTCACCGCCGACGGGCGGCTCGACGGCCCGTTGCGCGTCGTGCGGACCGACTGGGCCTACCGGGACGCCACTTTCATCCTGGGTGCTCACCAGATCGGCGAGTACGACCTCTCGTATGGTCTCACCGACGAGCTGCTGCGCTGGCAGGACCCGGCAAGCGGCGCCTTCGCGAACGACCGCCTGCCCGACGGCTCGATGTCGGACGACATGGACGTTCCGTACGCGTGCGGTCCCGGCTTCGCGGCGCTGGCGGTGGGCCGGCTGGACGCGGCGCGGCGGGTCGCCGGCTTCCTGCGCGCGATCTGGGATGCCCAGACGCTGGATGCCGGGGAGGGACTCCCCGGCCGGTTCTATTCCTTCTGGTCGCGTTCGCGCCAGCGGACGATCGTGCCGTCGGACCCCGACTTCAAGGCGGACATGGTCGTCGAGAACGCCGCCGACCGGATGCAGCGCTGGACGGTCGGCGGCATCGGCGCGGGCTTCCTCTGCCGCCTGTACCTGGCCGATCCCGACCCGGCGTACGTCGAGCTGGCGCGGCGGTACCAGGCATTCTCGATGGCCGCCACCGACGCCCAGTTCAAGTACCCGTCGGTCTGCAAGTCGAGCTGGGGCAGCGCGCTGCTGTACCAGGTGACCGGCGAGGAGCGCTACCGGCGCTGGGCCATGCGGATGGGCGACTGGTACGTGGCGACTCAGGAGGAGGACGGGTACTGGCACCCCTGGGTGGAGCGGATCGAACCCGACCGCATCTGGCTCACCCTGGAGTACGTCATGCACCTCGACACCCTGATCGCGGCGCTATCCTCGCGTCCGTGAGCCCACCAGGGCTTCCGGATGCGGACGCGTCCTGACTCGACCGTTCACCCAGCAACCACCCGGTTTCGGGAGAGTCCGAGGCCAGGCTTCGGACCGTCGTGCGGGCCGCTCTGACGCCGTTCGTTCCGACCCTGTGGCACCTCAGGTCTGCTCCGCGCAGGTCGGGACCTTAGGCGGCGGGGACACACATGACAGAACAGAAGGAACGGCTCCATTTACAGTCGAATTAATTGATTTATTTTGTTTCTTATTCTATATTTAAGGTATGAAAATCATGCCCGAGGCAGCTCCGGCCACCACCGTCGCCGGCCTCTCAGACGACCAACTGCTGGCGCAGACCGGCACCTTGGCGCAGCTCGACCGTCAGCTTCAGGTCTTCGTCATCGACCACCTGCTGGAGATCGAGGCGCGCGCGCTGCACCTGCGACGCGGCTTCTCCAGCCTGTTCGACTACGTGAAGCGCGGGCTGGGTTACAGCGACGGCGCCACGTATCGACGGATCGGCGCCATGAAGCTGTGCGCGCAGGTTGCAGGCACCCGTGAGCGGTTGCGGGACGGCTCGCTGACGCTGGACGCGGCGGCGCAGTTGCAGTCTGCCTTCGATCGTCGCGATCGGCAGCGAACGAGAGCGACGCGCATTGCGGGTCGGGCGACCAGTGCCGGCCGGGCGACCATTGCCGGTCCGGGGCCGAAAGCGCCGATAGCTGCCGGGCCGGACGGCTCGGGTCCAACGGCTCTGGCGACGGCGGCGCCGCCGGAGCTGGACCTCTCGGCGCGGAAGGCGCTGGTGGACGAGGCGGCTGGCAAGAGCTCGCGGGAGGTCATGCAGATGCTGGCCGGGGTGGACCCCGGCTTGACGGCGCCGGCCGATCGGCTGCGGCCGCTGGACGCGGAGCGCTGGGAGCTCAAGGCGGTCATCGACACCGAGTGCCAGCGTGGCCTGGAGCAGCTCAAGGGTTTGCTGTCGCATGTGGACCCACACATGACGATCGGACAGCTCGTGGGGCGGCTGGTCAAGGAGGGACTCGACCGCCACGACCCCGCGCGGCCGGCTCGGCGCCCTGCCGGCAGCCGATCGACCGGAGTAGAGCGAACTTCGGCGCAGAAGCAGGAGGTGCATCCGGCCGGAGACGGTCCAGCGCGGAACCGGTCAGCAATACACGCCGGCCTGCAACAGCACTCCGGCGCCGGAGCCGAGAGAACCGCAGGCGCACGCGCTTTCGGTGGCGCGGCGGCCCGCCAAGCCCGCCGGCTCTCCTCCTTCGGCGCCGAAGCCGCTGCGAGATGGGCAGAGGCCGAGTACGTCGACCAACGCGCGTTCCGTGCGGCCGGCCGGCGCCAACGCTTCGGCGGCCACCTCGCGCTCCTCGGGCCGGGCGGTCCCGGCGGCAGTGCGTCGGGAGGTCTGGCAGCGCGACGGCGGGCGCTGCTCCTACGTGGACCCTCGCACCGGACGCCGCTGCGCGTCACGGCATCTGCTGGAGATCGATCACCGCATCCCGTACGCCCGCGGCGGCGGCGCGGAGCGTGCCAACCTCAGGCTCCTCTGTGCGGCCCATCACCGCCAACGGCACCGCCACTGCCACGCCGATCATCGGTCAGCGCGGGAGCCGGCAGACTGATCGCGAATGCGTGCGGCATGGCCCGCACCGCCCGAATACCGGACCTCCTGCCGGTCGATTCCCTCGACATCAAGCAGGGCAGCCGAGTGGTAGTCAGGGTCGGGACTTAGAGGTCCGCGTACGAGTCGTCCTCGGCCAGGCGGTGCATGGGCCGGTCCAGCGGCTCCGGATCGACGGTGCGCGCGGCCACGGCGTCCGTGTCGATCTCGAAGCCCAGCCCCGGGCCGGTGGGCAGCTCCAGGAAGCCGTCGACCAGGCGGAGCGGCTCGCGGAACAGTCCCTCGCCGCGCTGCAGTCCGCCCTCCATGACCAGGAAGTTCGGGATCGCGGCGCACACGTGCAGCGACGCGGCGATCCCGACCGGCCCGCCGTTGGCGCCCGAGTGCGGGGCCAGCGCCAGGTAGTGGCTCTCGGCCAGCGCGGCGATCTTGCGCATCTCCAGGATGCCGCCGCAGGCGCGGATGTCCGGCTGCAGCACGGCCGCCGCCTCGCGCTCGACCACCTCGCGGAAACCCCAGCGGGTGATCTGCCGCTCGCCCACCGCGATCGGCACCGGCGTCGCTCGCGCCACGCCCACGAGCGCCTCCACGTTCTCCCAGTGGCAGGGTTCCTCGGCGAACAGCAGCCGGTACGGCTCGAGCTCGCGCAGCAGCACCCGCGACATCGCCGGACTCAGCCGCCGGTGCAGGTCGATGGCGATGTCCACGCCGTCGCCGACCTCCTCCCGGACCGCTGCGACGGCGCGCACCGTCGGCTCCATGCCGGCCGGCGGCTCCAGGAACCGCCACGGCTTGCGCTCGGTGACCATCTTCAGCGCCGTGAAGCCCTGATCGACCAGCTCACGGGCCTGTCCCGGCTCGCGGCATCCGGCGTAGACGCGCACGCGATCGCGGACGGGCCCGCCGAGCAGCCGCCACACCGGCTCGGCGAGCGCCTTGCCGGCGATGTCCCACATCGCCATCTCCAGGCCGCTCAGCGCGCCGACCAGGATCGGCATCGCCCGCGCGTAGCTGGTCCGGTACAGCACCTGCCAGTGGTCCTCGATCCGGAACGGGTCGCGCCCGACCAGGTAGCCCGTGAGCTCCTCCACCGCGGCCATCACCAGCCGCCGGTGGCCGTAGCTCAGCGGCTGCCCGTAGCCGGTGATCCCGGCGTCGGTTGTCATCTCCAGCAGCAGCGACCCGTCGTCGAGCGGGAAGGTGCGCGTGCCGGTGATCTTCAGCGTTCGCATGGTTCGCCCCCTTCGGCCGGCTATACTACCCGGCCGGATGGAGTACCGGCGGCTGGGTCGTACCGAACTGCGGGTGTCGGCGATCGCGCTGGGCTCGGGCGGGCCGAACCGCTTCGGCCAGCACACCGGGGTCCCGGAGCCGGACATCCACCGGCTGGTGCGGCATGCGCTCGACCTGGGCATCAACCTGTTCGACACGTCGCCCGGCTACGGCGACAGCGAGCTGATCCTGGGCAGGGCGCTCGCGGGCGTCCCGCGCGACCGCTACCACCTCAGCACCAAGGTCGTGATCGACGACGCTGTCTCCGGTGAGCATCCGGCTCCCGTCGAGCAGGTGGTCGCCAGCGTGGAGGCGAGTCTCCGTCGCCTGCGGGTCGATCACGTCGACGTGCTGCTGCTGGCCGGCTGGCCGCAGCCGGGCGCTTATCGGCGGATCGTCGAGGAGACCATTCCGGCGCTCAAACGGTTGCAGGAGCGGGGCAGGTTCCGCTTTCTGTCGTCGAGCGAAGTGTCCGCCTACGACGGAGCCCATGCCTACCTGACGCGCGGACTCCGGGACGACCTGTTCGACTCGGTGATGGTCGCCTACAACATGATCAACCAGTCCGCCGAGCGCGAAGTGTTCCCGCTCTGCCGGGAGCGCGACGTGGGCACGCAGGTGATGTTCGCCGTGCGCCGCCTGTTTCCCGATCCGGTGCGCGTGGGTGAGACGCTCGCGGAGCTGGAACGCAAGCGGATCGTCGCCGCCGGCGCGCTGCCGCCCGGCGACCCGTTCGGCTGGCTGCTCGACGGCGACACCCCGGACCTGATCAGCGCCGCCTACAAGTTCTGCGCCGCCCATCCGGCGGTGAGCACGGTGATGACGGGCACCAACGACATCCGCCACCTGGAGCGGAACGTCGCCGCCGTCACCGGCCCTCCGCTCCCGGACGAGGTCATGCAGAGGCTGCGCGCCACCTTCTTCGGCGTGACCGAGGTGATCGGCAATTGAGCTCCGCCTCCCGGCCCAACGTGCTGCTCATCACCACCGACCAGCAGGCCGCGCTGGCCGTGGGCGCGGCCGGCACCACGGACCTTTCGACGCCGGCCATGGACGCGCTCGGCGAGCGCGGCGTGCGCTTCGAGCGCGCCTACTGCACCTTTCCGCTGTGCACGCCGTCGCGCGCCAGCCTGTACACCGGGCGTATGCCGCACGAGGTCGGCGCCGACTACAACAACAAGCCGATCGCGCCCGAGTTCCGCTCCGGCGAGATGGGCAACCTGATGGCAGACGCCGGCTACGACTGCGCGTACGGCGGCAAGTGGCACGTGCCGGAGATCGAGATCGGCGAGGGACATGGCTTCCGCAAGATCTGCGGCTTCGACGACTGGGCGCTCGCCGACCGCTGCATCGACTTCCTGCGCGCGCCGCGCAGCGCCCCGTTCTTCCTGGTCGCCTCGTTCGACAACCCGCACAACATCTGCGAGCACTCCCGCCGCCAGCGGCTGCCGTGGGGGTCGGTGCCGCACGCGCCTGTCGGGGAGTGCCCGAACCTGCCGGCCAACTTCGAGGTGCCGGCCTACGAGCCGTCCCTGATCAAGCACGAGCGCGCCATGAAGCCGGCCGCGGAGCTCACCGAGGACGAGTGGCGGCTCTACCGGCACACCTACTACCGCCTGGTCGAGAAGGTCGACGCCGACGTGGCGCGCATCATGGCCGCGCTCGAAGAGGCCGGTCACGGCGCGGACACCCTGGTGATCTTCACCAGCGACCACGGCGACGGCATGGGCGCGCATCGCTGGAACCAGAAATGGGTGCTCTACGACGAATCGACCCGCATACCGCTGATCGTCAGGCCGCCCGCCGGCTGCCCGGCGCGCGTGGACGACCAGCACCTGATCTCCAACGGGCTCGATCTGCTGCCGACGATCTGCGACTACGCGGGCGTGCAGCCGCCGTCAGACCTGCGCGGCCGGTCGCTGCGGCCGCTGATCCACGCGGGGACGGGCGCCGGTGGGGTGGGGTGGCGCGATCACGTGGTCGCCGAAACCTGCTTCGGTCCGGACGCCGGCGCCGCGCAACAGGCGCGGATGGTGCGTACCGCGCGCTACAAGTACTGCCTGTACGGCAGCGGCAGGAACCGCGAGCAGCTCTTCGACCTGGAGCAGGACCCGGGCGAGATGGTCAACCTGGCCGTGGAAGCGCGCCACGCCGGCGAGCTCGCGCGTCACCGCGCGCTGCTCAAGGCATGGATCGAGGAGACCGGCGACCGCGCCTGCATGACCGGCCCGCACCAGGGGTACCAGGCGCTGGTGCCTGGCTACGAGAACGAGCCCCGGTAAAGTAGTCGCCGTCAGCGGCCCCGACGGCACTGCTCGCTTCCGGCCGGATCATGCCTCCGGTACAGGATCCGGTTCGGGCAGGACGAAGTCCCAGGGATTCACCAGCGAGACCCCCGTGACTTCGAAGTCGCTGACGTCGCGTGTCGCGGTCCAGAATCGGAGCAAGCTCGATCGCCTGCGCCCGTGCGGCAGGCGCGCGATCCCGAAGCGCAACTCGGCAAGCACGATCGTCGGCAGGGCGAGCAGCGGTTCGTGCTGCCGATGTCACGCGATCACCTGCGCCGAGGGTTGGCGCCGGCTGAGCTCGGACAGGACGTTGGTGTCGAGCAGGATCACAGATCGACCGGTCTCTGCTTCTGTTTGTGCTCCCGGATATACGGCTCGATCTCCTCGCCCGGCTCGACCACCGCCATCAGATTGTACGGATACGGGGGAGTGGACTCGATCGGTTCATGTGCTGCTCGATCGAGGATCGATCGGGCGAGCGCTTCGAGGCTGCAGCCGCTTCGCTCTGCGCGTTTGCGGAGCCGCTCCTTCGACTCGTCCGAGAGCTGGCGAATGGTGATGCTTGCCATGGAACCCCCCGCGAGAGCGAAAATGATTGCATGCAATCACTTTATCCGCAAGTGTTGCTTCCCTATGAGGAAATTGCGCTGTAGGGGTCTCTGTCGGCCGATTCGGGTCGGAGGGACG
>JAPPKD010000137.1:0-4225 GCA_028820215.1 Spirochaetaceae bacterium
AGATGCAGAAAGATCGCATGGTATCACCCACCTGTGGCGGAGCCGACTTGTTGCGGGTGCTCAGCGGAGGGCCGTCATCACCTCGCGCGCGTCCACCAGGTGGACACCGGTGGCCGGGTCGGTCCTGGTCGATGCCTCGGGCACGAACAGCGCACTGATCACCTCGCTGTCGCGCGCACCGGGTATCGCCTCGATACCGCGCCGCCGCCCGGCACGAGACACCGCTCCCGGTCGCACCGACCACTTCACTTCGCCCACCAGCATCCGCCGCCCGTCTACCGAACACGCGACGATGTCGAACTCCGGGGCGTTTCCGTGCCAGTAGCGCTGCGCCGGTTCCCAGGGGCCGAGACCGGCCAGCGGGCCATCGCATCGATGCAGCGCGGCCCCATCACGGTGTGCGGATCGGCGGCACCAACGCAAGCGGTGACGACGCAAGTGGACACCCGATGGACACCCGGTGAACGCCGGGCCAGCTGGGCCATGGTGACCCCTGGTGACCTCCACGAGTCGTTGACGGCGCGCCGCGCCTATGCTAGCGTGCCTCACTTAGGGTTCGACGCATGCCGATGAAGCGCCATGATGACAGTCAGCTCAGTGGTGCGCCAGGCTTACTGGCATATGACAGAGGGTGTGAGTCCCTTGAAGCGAAGGAATAACCGATCCACGTTTCTCCGCGAGCGGTGCGCTGGCGCCCGAAGGAGTCTGACACATATACACGGCACCGCGTCCGCTGGCGGAGATCAAGGGGGGCCTGAAGCAGATCGAGCGTGAGATCGCGGACATGCTGGCGGAGGTGACCGAATGAGCCCCGTCACCGGAAGCCGCAACGTGAATGAGGTACTCGATGGCGCATGAGTTCGACCTCGCGGCTCTGCGCGATGCTGTGGCGCTGGGGAAGATCCGATGGCAGCTTCACGCCCTGGAACGGATGCTGGAGCGGAGCATTTCCCGCGAAGAGGTCGTACGCGCAATCGTGAAGGGACAGGTGATCGAGCCGTACCTTACGGACAGGCCGCTTCCAAGCTGCCTCTTGTTGCACATGGGAGAGCACCCCCTCCACGTTGTCGCAGCCGTCGATGTGGAAGCAGGCATCGGCTACGTGATCACCGCCTACCGGCCGGATCCGGAGCATTTCGAGGCGGACTACAAGACGCGAAGGAGGGCTTGATGAAGTCGAACGAGGGCAGATGTGCCCTGTGCGGGGGGCCGCATGAACCGGGCGCGACGGTCTTTGCCGTGGATCTGAAGACCGGAGTCGTCGTCGTCCGCGGAGTTCCGGCCCGGGTCTGCTCGCAGTGCGGCGAGGCCTGGATCGAAGATGCCGTGGCGGCGCGCCTGGAGACCATCGTCGCCGAGGCCCGCCGGAAGCACACCGTGGTCGAGGTTATCCAGTGGGAACAGGTGGCGGCCTGACCGCCGCGGCGGCTTCCAGCGGACATCGCCGACACGCAGGCCGAGGCAACGGAATGACGAAGCTGCCCGTCGCCCCCGGAGATCGGAGCGTGCTTTGGTCGGCCAATAGCATGGTATCACCCACCTGTGGCGGAGCCGACTTGTTGCGAGTGCTCAGCGAAGGGCCGTCATCACCTCGCGCGCGTCCACCAGGTGAACACCGGTGGCCGGGTCGGTCCTGGTCGATGCCTCGGGCACGAACAGCGCACTGATCACCTCGCTGTCGCGCGCACCGGGGATCGCCTCGATACCGCGCCGCCGCCCGGCAGGAGACACCGCTCCCGGCCGCACCGACCACTTCACTTCGCCCACCAGCATCCGCCGCCCGTCAACCGAACGCGCGACGATGTCGAACTCCGGGGCGTTTCCGTGCCAGTAGCGCTAGCTATGCGGGCGCCTTTCCCCAGGGCCGGTGGTCGGGTATCATTGCACGCATTGTGCGAAGCCCCCTGGACACCGTGCAGCCGGGTCAGGCCAACGGCATCCTGAGCGCGTCCGACGCGCGCGGCGTCAGTACCGAGATTCAGCGCCTGCTCGACAACGTGCGCTCGCTGATCTACATCGACCCGCGCACCCTGGAGTTCCTGATCGCCGCCAAGATCGCCGGCGGGCACGTGATCCTGGCGGACTCCCACGGCGTCGGCAAGACCTCGCTGGCCCGCGCGCTGGCGCAGTCGATCCAGTGGCAGGGGCCGCGCCGCGGCGGCGTGGACGGCAGCGACGGGGAAGTCGCTCACGTGGACCTGTCGGTCGCCGACGTGTCGGTGGAAAATGTGCCGATTTCGAGCTTCAGCCGCATCCAGTGCACGGTCGACCTGCTGCCGCAGGACATCCTCGGCTTCTCGCGCTACGAGCTCAGCACCAGCTCGCTGATCTTCAACCGCGGCCCGATCTTCGCCCACTTCGTGCTGTGCGACGAGATCAACCTGCTCACCCCCAAGACCCAGGGCAGCTTCTTCCAGGCGATGGAGGAGCAGGCGATCTCGATCGAGGGCAACACCTACCACCTGCCGGACCCGTTCTTCATCATCGCCACCATGAACCTCAAGGGCGCGCACCTGTTCCCGCTGCCGGTGCCGCAGCTCGACCGCTTCATGGTGCAGCTCTCGCTCGGCTACCCGAGCGACGACGACGAGGAGCGCATCGTCCACCAGCATGGCCGCGACGACTCCTGGAGCGGCTTCGCGCCGGTGGTGGCGCAGGAGCGGCTCAACCAGTGGCAGGGCATGGTGGACTCGATCACCATCCACGACGAGGTGGTCTCTTACCTGGTGACCCTGGTCCGCCAGACGCGCGGCCATCCGGCCATCGAGACCGGCGCCAGCCCGCGCACCGGGGTCAAGGTGTCGCGGCTGGCGCGCGCGCTGGCGCTGGTGCGCGGCGACAACTGGGTGTCGGTCGACCTGATCAAGGAGATCTTCGTGCCGGCGGTGGCGCACCGGATGATCATGCAGGATCCCGCCACCCCGGCTGCCGGAGTGCTGCAGGAGATACTGGACACGGTGCCGGTGGATGGCCGGCGGCCGGCGCCGCGGGACGTGCCGGAGAGCCGGCAGCCGGTGCCGGTGAGCGCCACGGGCGGCTAGCCGGAGCATGACCGCGAGCGTGCAACCTTGACCGGCCGCCAGCGCACGCGCCACTACACGAGCGGGGACCGCGCGAACATTGCGGCAGTGCCCCGCACACGTACGCGGGCGGGTGGGTGCGTCATGGCCTCGCGACCAGTCACCTTGGCGGCCCGCGGCGGAACCCGGCGTCGCACCGACAGCGCTCGAATGCCGCTGGTTTTTCGCCACGGGCTGTTATCCCGCACGCGGGCATGCCGCGCGCCAGTGTTCAGTGCCTACGGTGCGGCCGGACGGGCCGCCGGCACCTCGCCACGGGCATCCCGGGCCGGGTCGCACGCGCGCTTGGGCTCGGCCTCCGCGGCACCGGCGCAGGGAGACCACCGCGTGCGCTACGGACGAGTCGGCTCCGTGCGAGCGGCCGGCACCAACGGAAGGCCGTCACTGGTCGCGGCGGGGGTCGGCGGACCGGCGAGGGCCGACGCTCCGGAACGCACTAGGCAGCGCGCGGGCGGCGCCCTGGACCACGTGCTGCGGGATGTGGCGCGGCGCGTACTGCACTACTACCCGCTCACCCTGCTCGGCACGGCCCTCGCCGCGGCGGCGGTCTACCTGCTCGGCAGCGCGTTCGCAAGCGGGTCGCCGCACGAGTTCCTGCTGTCGGTAACCGGGTTCCTGGTTCTGCTGGTGCTGGCCGCGCTCGGGCGCCTGCAGGCGTACCGCTTCAAGCTGGTGGAGTTCGAGTGGGACAGTTCGGCCCCGCTGGGCGCGCGCGAGCACGGCGCCCAGCACCGGCTGCGCACGCGCGCCGCGAAGAGCTGGTTGTTCTACCGCATCCACCTGCGCATCGCCTGGCGCCTGCAGGCGGGCCGGCGGGCGGTGTTGCGCGGCTACCGGGAGGCGGCGACCTCCGGCGGCGAGGCGGCGATCGCGCTCTGGTTTCCCTGCAGCGGCGTGCTGCGGATGACCGGGCGGCTGACGGTGCGCGACGTGTTCGGCCTGACGCGCGCCCAGATCCGCCCCCCGGAACGGCGCACGCTGGTGGTGCGTCCCAGACGTGGAGACGTCGTGGACGCAAGGGGCCGGCCCCTGGCGGTGAGCATCAACGCGCCCTCTCTTTTCGCCAACGCCACGGTGGTGGCCGATCCTGGGAGCACTTCGCTGGCGCTCAAGGAAATTCTGGGCGGTTCGGCGGAAGATTATTT
>JAPPKD010000137.1:4235-4489 GCA_028820215.1 Spirochaetaceae bacterium
CGGGGGGGGTCGGTGGGCGCCGGGCCGCGCCCCCCTCCCCGGCCGCGGTACCGGCGCCGGGGGGGGGGGGGGCCGGGCGGGCCCCCCCCCCCGCCCACCCCGCCGGTGGAGATCTCCACCGGCTTCGACACCACGCAGCGCGCCCAGACCTCCGACGAGGAACAGTACTTCATGCGCGAGTACATTCCCGGCGACCGCCTGAAGGACATCAACTGGAAGGCCACCAGCCGGCTCGGCGAGCTGATCACCCGCAT
>JAPPKD010000280.1 GCA_028820215.1 Spirochaetaceae bacterium
CGATTCCGACAGCCCTTCCAATCACGGGGTCTACGGCGGCGGCGCGCCTGCGCGCCGGATGACCGACCTGGGTACTCGCGCCGCCCGCGTATCCGTTTTCGTCGGGCGGACGCCCGCTACTTCGCAGCTTGGCAACAGCCGCCGGCCATGGGGAGCCGGCAAGCCGAGAAGCCTGACACTCCCCGGCACCCACATCAGAACGGCCGGCTGGTGCCGTCGGCAAGACGCGGGACGGGGCGCAGGCTGGCGGCATCGTCGCATGGGAAGCGCGAAGCCAGCTTCTCGTCCATCTCGATGCCCCAGCCGGGGCGCTCGTCGACGTTTGCCGCTCCGGCGCGCACCTCGGGGATGCCGGGGAACAGATCTTCCTCCGCCGGGGCGCGGAACGACCACTCCTGGATGCCGAAGTTGGGCACGTGCAGGTCCAGGTGCACGTTGGCGGCCATGCCGACCGGCGACACGTCGCGCGGGCCGTGCCAGGCGGTGCGCACCCCGAACGCCGCGCACAGGTTGGCGAGCCGGAGCGCCGCGGTGATGCCGCCGTAGGTGGACACGTGCACGCGCACGAAGTCGATCAGCCGCCCGGTTACCAGCGGCTCCACTTCCAGGGGATGGACGAACAGCTCGCCCATCGCCAGCGGCACCGCGCACTGCGAACGCAGCATGCGGAAGTAGCCGAGGTCCTCCGGAGCCAGGGCATCCTCCAGGAAGAACAGCCGGTAGGGTTCCAGCGCCTTCGCCAGCCGCACCGCGTCGACCGGCGCCAGCCGCTCGTGAATGTCGTACAGCAGTTCCGCCTCCGGCGGCAGGCCGGCACGCACGGTCTCGAACAGTTCCGGCACGCGGCGCAGCTTCTCGCCGGGATCGAAGAAGATGGAGCCGGTGCCGCCGGCGTCGGACAAGGCCCCCGCCGCGGTGCTCGCCGAACCGGCGCCGACGCCGACGTAGCCGCCGAGCTGGCAGCGGATGTGGCGGAAGCCCCGCTCCCAATAGCCCAGCGCCTGGTCCAGCACCTCGCCCGGCTCGTTGCCGTTGGCGTGCACGTACACCGCCGCCGTGCCGCGGCTGCGCCCGCCCCAGAGCTGGTAGCAGGGCAGCCCCGCCGCCCTGCCCTTGATGTCCCACAGCGCCATCTCCACGGCGCTCACCGCGTTGTTCAGCACCGGCCCGTTGCGCCAGTAGCCGTCGTGCATGGCGCTGTGCCAGAAATCGGTAATCGCTTCGGCGTCGCGCCCGATCGCGAACGGCTTCAGGTGCCGCTCGATCGCCGCCTCGACCGCCCGGAAGCGCTGCGTGAAGGTGCCGCAGCCCCACCCGTAAAGCCCCGGCTGATCGGTCACCACCTTGGCCACTACCAGCGGAATCCCGGCCGGCTGCACGGCATACGTAACCACGTCGGCAATTCTCATGTTGGTCAGTCCACCTGCGCGCCGCCAGAGTCGGCGGCCGCCACCTCTCCGCCGTACACCAGCTCCCAGCCGCGGAACACCAGCGCCACGCCCTTGAACTCCACGTCCGGGTGCTGCCGCGCCAGCCGTTCGTCGGCCAGGTATCGGCGCAACTGCGACACCGCATCGGCAGCCGTCGCCGCCACCCGGGCCTCGGTCTCGGGAGCGCGGCTCAGGTACTTCAGCTCGATCACGAAGCCGTGTCGCATGCCGGGATAGCGCGCCTCCTGCGGCACCAGCACGATGTCCGCGTAGCCCTTCGCCAGTTCCAGCTCCGTGTAGAACACGAAATACTCCGATGCGCTCAGGTAGGCCGCGAGGAATCCCTGCAGGACCTTCTCTCCCTGGATGTAATTGCGAATGCCGGTGTGCTCGGTCACCGCGTTGCACAGCCGCTCCACGGCCGGCCGCCAGTCGCCCTCCAGCGCCATCCGCCGCGTGAGCCGGTCGAATTCGACGAGGTTCAGCGAGAACACTCCCACGTCGCGGTAGGCGTCGCGCAGGTAGCCGTACGTCAGCCGCCGCACGGTCTGGTTGGGGATGCCCAGGCGCGGCATGCCGGCGGCCACGTCGCGAATGCTCAGCAGGCCGAAGTAGTGCAGCAGGGAGAGGAAGTTCTCGGGGCGCGTCAGTTCGGCCTGCGGGAAGCTCTCCACGATCTCGCTGTCCGCCCGTCCCTCGGCGATCACGCGGCGCAGCAGGTCGAAGTTGCCGTTCAACCGCCGCCCGGTGAGCAGCAGGTGGCGCAGCTTGCCGTAGTCGATGCGTACGTTGCTGTCGATCAGTTGGCGCGGGCCGGCCTTGTTGGGCACCGAGTGCTTCAGGTAATGGAGCACCATGTCGGAGTTGTAGACGAAGCCCTCCGCCTCCTCCGAGAACCGGTAGCCATTGTACCACTCGCGCATGGTGCCCAGCGCCGTCTCGACGTCCTGGTCGAACACGCCCAGGTCCCGGTACGTCTCCATCGCGTGCCGTACCTCCTCCTCCGTGAAGCCGAGCAGCTCGTTGAACTCGGGCCGCAGGCTCAGGTTGGCGCCGATGTTGAATCCGCTGGTCACGTCGTCCATGGTCGCCGGCGAGACCCCGGTGACGAACAGCCGCTCCACGCTGCCGTTCTCGGTGCCCGCCTTGAGCGCCGCGAAGAAGCTGCGGTAGAAACCGCCGCCGTGGGTGAACTCGTAGTACGCCTCCGCTCCTTCGCCGGCAAGGATGGAATTCGCGAAGTTGTCGTACTCGTCGATCAGCACGTACAGCGGAATCCCCTCCCGCCGCGCGTGCAGGAACAGCTCGTCGAACTGGCCATGGATGGTTGATGGAGCCTGGATGCGGCGGACCACCGCATCGGGAAACAGGTCGGGACTGTCCTCCAGGGCATCGCGAACGTGGCGCCGGCAGTACTCGTCGAACTCCCGTTCCAGCTTCGCCGGGTCGCTGCCGAAGGTGGAGAAATTGAACCGCAGCACCACGTAGCGGGCGCGGTTCGGGGTAGGTTGCCGGTAGATGCCCAGGCCGCCGAACACCCGTTCGAAGTCGTCCGCCTGATTGCGGTCGTAGTAGCTCTCCAGCAGCGACAGCCAGCAGGTCTTGCCGAACCGCCGCGGGCGGATGAAGAACACGAACCGCTCCTGCTCCAGCGCATGCAGGAAGCGCGTCTTGTCGACGTACAGGCAGCCCTCCAGCCTGATGCCCTTGAAGTAGGCGCGCCCGTAGGGAATCGCAGGGAACTGCGGGAACTGGTAGCGCGTGCTCTCCGGCGCGGCCATACCGGCATCCTATCAGACGGTACGCCGATTCGTGGTGTACCGTTTCAACGTGTTGGGTGATGCCCTGCGGGACCTGCTCGACCCGAGGCTCCCGGGGCGGGGGCGGTCGCCTCGCCGCCGGCGGCGCCACGTCGGTGCAGGAAGCAGCGGCAGGGGTCCGCCGGGCGTCAGTGCTCCGCGGTCAGGGCGGCGAGTGTGCGCTCGCGGGTTCGCCGCGGGACTCCTGCGTTGCTCAGGGCGCGGGCGACGAGACGCGTGTCGCAGCCGTGCGAGCGCAGGAAGGAGGCGAGCCGCTCGGAGCGGTCGCGGCGCCGGCGCAGGATCTCCGATGCCAGACGCAACTCCAGCCGGACCGCCGGCACGCGGTGTTCGCCGACCCGGACTTCCCGGAAGTGGCGCCACGGTCCGGCGCCGAGGGTCTCGGCGGTGTCGTGGGAAACGTCGACCTCCACCGTGCTGGCGCCCACCTCGACGCCCGCCACGTCGTAGTTGCAGTAGTACTGACGGTCTCCCGCGAGCCAGGCCGGCTCCTGCAACGCCGGGAACCCGGCCATGGCGGCGGCGAACTGGTCGACCGCCTCGCGTTCCCGGCACAGGATGTCGATGTCGCGCACCGGCAGCGCCACCCCCTGCAGCAGCGCCGCCGCGGTCCCCACCAGCCGGTACGGAAACTTCGGCTCCCACACCGCCAAGATCTGGCTGAGGGTGTCTGACAGCCGCTCCCGCGTCACGCCGGGCTTGTTCTCGGTGGTCATCTCCTTGTTCACTCGTTGGCCGCGCGGTTGGGGTGCTCGTGACCGTCGATGCGCTCGATCTCGGCGGCCGCCGCCTGCGGATCCTGCTGCGCCACGTTGAGGGAGCCGCGGAAGCAGCCGTCGGCGTTGTAGGCGGACAGCCAAGTGTCCGCCAGCCAGTCGTTGAACGCGCGCGACAGGGCGGTGGCGTAGTCGGGGTCAGGGTACATGTTGGCGAACACGCGCGGCAGCAGGATGGCGTGGCGAATGCCGTACTGGTCGATGAGCTGGCGGCGCAGGGTGTCGGGGTCGGTGCCGGGGCGCCCGCTGCCGGGCGGAAACGCGTCCTGCCGCGCGCCGTGCAGCGGCGGCTTGGATTGGTAGAAAGGACGCGACTCGCCGCGGTACCAGTGCTTCCACGGCAGCGGCAGGTACTTGCGCAGCTCCTCGGGGTCGCGCGGATAGACGTGCACGTCGCAGTCGATGATGGCAGGGCAATCGACTGAATTTTTTGGGTAGGGTGACAAACGGAAGGTGATCAGT
>JAPPKD010000167.1 GCA_028820215.1 Spirochaetaceae bacterium
GCCGGCGGGGCCCCCCCGGGGGGGGGGCCGCCGCGCCCCCCCCCGCGGCGGCCCCCCCCCCCCCCGGGGGGCCCGCCCCCGCCGCCGCCGGCCGCGGCCCCGGAGCGGCTGTCGATCGCCGCGCGCCTGCGCGACGGGCTGGCCACGCTGCGCGGCCGGCGCGCCCTGCAGGCGACCGTGGCGGTCACCCTGGTCTCCAACTTCTTCGCGTTCCCGTTCCACCAGATGGTGCCGGTGATCGCCCGCGAGGTGCTGGCGGCCGACGCGCTGCGCTTCGGGATCCTGGTGGCCGCGTGGGGAGTCGGAGCGCTGGCCGGCTCGGTCACCCTGGCCGCGCGCGCCGTCAGGCGGCCGGCGTGGGTGTTCTTCGCCGGCATGTCCAGCCTGTTCGCCTGCATCTGCGGCTTCGCGCTGTCCGGCGCCTACCTGCTGTCGGTGGGGCTGCTGCTGGCCGGCGGCATCGGCTTCTCCGGCTTCGCGTCCATGCAGATCCTGATCACCCTGCGCTCCGCGCCGCAGGCAACGCGCGGGCGGGCGCTGGGGGTGGTCGGCCTGGCGATCGGGGTCAACCCGCTGGGCAACGTGATCCTGGGGCTGATCGCCGAGCAGGTCGGCCCGCAGGCCGCGCTCGCCGGCTTCGCGCTGATCGGGCTCTCCGGACTGGCGCTGGTCCGCTGGCGCTACCCGGAGCTGGGCCGCCGCGGGGCGGTCAGCGATCCGCCGCCGGAGCCTGCGCCGCCGGCGAGCTGAAGCGCTCCACGAAGGCGGTGTGCACGGCCGGCGGCACGTACTTGGCCAGCACCGTCTCCCAGCCGCTGAGCCCGATCAGTCCCTTCACCACGCTGGAGCTCACCTCGGCGATCTCCCGCGGGGGCATCAGGAACACGGTGACCACGCCCGCGTCCAGGTCGCTGTTGATGTACTTCATCGACCGCTCGTACTGGTAGTCGAGCTCGGTGCGGATGCCGCGCAGCACGAACTCAGCGCCCCGCGAGCGCGCGTACTCGACCAGGAAGCGGTTCTCGTAGGTTTCCACCGTCGCCTTGGTGTGGCCGGCCAGCGAGGCGCGGACCAGCGCGAGGCGCTCGGCGATCGAGAACTCGTAGTGCTTGTCCGGATTCGTGCCGATGGCCACGATCAGCTCGTCGAACAGCCGCTCGCCCTGCTCGACCACCCACAGGTGGCCGTTCGTGATCGGGTCGAAGCTGGCCGCGTACACGCATCGCCTGGGCATGGACGCATCCCACCCCGGCCGGCGGGCGCTGGTCAAGGAGCCCGCGGCGGCACTATGATCGGCTGTCGGGGGTGCTGTCGTGGGTGGTTGTTTCGCGTGCGGCGCGACGTTCGATCCGGACCTGGAGATCTTCCGCACGACCACCTGCCCGAGCTGCGGCAAGGACGCGCACGTCTGCCTGAACTGCCGCTTCTACGACAAGTCCGTGCACATGGAGTGCCGGGAGTCGATCGCGGAGCCGGTGGCGCAGAAGGACCGGTCGAACTTCTGCGAGTACTTCAAGCTGCGCCAAACCGGCCCCGGTCCGGCCGCCGACGACCGTGCGGAGCGCGCCCGCGATGCCGCCGAGCGGCTGTTCGGCGGCCTGTAGACGGGCAGTCCGCCGGCGCAGGAGAAACGGCCCCCGGCGGCTTTCGTGGGAGGGGTTGTGAACGCAACCGCCAAAGGCATCCGCCGGGGGCCAAGCCGTGCTTCAACTCCTTGTGTGAGATGAAGGAGCCCGGTTCGCTTCCCGCAGGGAGTGTTGTTGTGGACGCGACCCCCGTTGGTCTGTACCGGGCGAACCGGGCTCCATGAATCAAAGGGTAAGCGCACCGTACCACGGTCAGGGCCGTACGTCCATCAAGATAACGTGCGCTTTGCCGTGATTTGATAATCGATACGTATTCTCCTGAGTTCGGGAGTCACGCCGCGACCGGAAGCCAGATACGGACGGTGGTCCCCCGGCCCGGGCCCTCGCTGGTCACGGTGATCCTCCCCCCGTGCGCGGTGACGATGGCGCGCGCGATGGCCAGCCCCAGCCCGGAGCCGCCGGTGCGGCGCGTACGCGACCGGTCGGCCCGGTACAGGCGCTCGAACAGATGCGGCAGATCGGCCGGGTCGATCCCCGCGCCGTCATCCTGCACGCTGATCGCCACACCGCCGTCCGGGGCCTCCTCGGCCGCCACCGCGATCCGTCCGCCGGGCTCGGTATGCTGCATCGCGTTCAGCACCACGTTGCCGAGCGCCTGACCCATGCGCATCCGGTCGAGGTCGAGCGCCGGCAGCGCCGGCCGCGGCGCGAACACCAGGTCGATCCCGCGCATCTCCGCCTGGAACTGCCACCGCTCCCGTTCGCCGTCGAGCAGCGCGTCGACCGAGCACGACTCCCGGTCGAGCCGCAGCTCGCCGGAGTCGGTTTCCGCAAGCCAGTTCAGATCGCGGACCAGGTTTCGCAGCTTCGTCACCTCGTCGACGATCAGTCCGGCGGCCGGCGCCGGCTCCTGCAGGCCGTCGAGCAACCCCTTCGCTTCCAACTGGATGACGGTCAGCGGCGTGTTCAGCTCGTGGGAGAGATCGTTGACGAGGCGCCGGCGCAGATCGCGCTGCGTCTGCAAGGCGTTGGTCATGCGGTTGAACGCGGCGCTCATCCGTCCCAGCTCGTCGGAGGAGGTAACCGGCAGCAGGGCGCTGTCCCCGCGCCGCGCGATCTTCCCGGCCGCCGCGGTCAGCAGCGTGACCGGGGCCGTGATGCGGCGCGAGATCCAGGCCGCCAGCGACAGGGCCACGGCGGCGATCAGCGCTCCGCCGAGCGCCGTGGTGGCCAGCATGGCGCGCAGGAATCCGTGCAATTCGGTCACCAGGAACTCGCGCTCGACGTCGACGTAGGCGTAGCCCACCGCGCGCCGGGTCCGCGGGTCGGTCACCGTCGCGCGCTCTCCCCCCAGCGCCGGCGCCGGGGTCCCGCCGCGCAGGCGCGAGAGGTTGTCGCGGATCACCACGCCGCCGCTATCGACGACGACGATCCTGATGCGGTCGACGTGGAACGTCGTCTCCGCGCCGCGCTCGCTGCGCTCACCGCGCCCCTCGTCGTGCTCGCCTTCATCGGCGTAGAGGTAACCGGCGTCGGCCAGCGCCCGATCCACGGTCGCCCAGCCGCCCGCGGCGGCGTACTCGCGGCTCAGGTGACGCGCGATGCTGCCCGCTTCCACGCGGGCGAGCTGCGCGACGAACGCGTCCATCTGGCGCTGCGTGACGAAGTAGCCGATGCCGACGCTGAGCGCCAGGGCCAGGACGACCACCACCACGAACGCCCGTAGAATGCGCCCGTGCAACGACGCGGCCCGTTCGCTCACGAGTCCTCCGGCACGAATCGGTAGCCGGCGCCGTATACGGTCTGGATCGGTTGCCGGCCGTCGATGCTGATCTGTTTGCGGAGACGGAGGATGTGGTTGTCGATCGCGCGGTCGTAGGCGTCGAAGTCGTCGTCGAAGGCCAGGCTGATGAGCTGCTCGCGGCTGAGCACCTGCCGCGGATGGCGCATGAACGCGGCCAGCAGCGCGAACAGCGCGCGGCTCAGATCGATCCGCCGGCCGCCGACCGTCACGTCGCGGGTCGTCTCGTCGATCGTGATCCGGCCGCAGGTCAGAGTCTGCTGCACCTTGTCGTCGACCCGCCGCAGGACGGCCTTGGCGCGGGCGATGACCTCGTCGGGATCGAACGGCTTGACGACATAGTCATCGGCGCCGGTCTCCAGCCCCGCGATGCGGTCGGCGCGCGTCTCGCGGGCCGTGAGCATGATGATCGGCACCGACGACTCGCGGCGCAGGATGCGGCACACCTGCATCCCGTCGAGCCGGGGCAGCATCAGGTCGAGTACAATCAGGTGGGGACGGCGAGCGCGGGCGAGCGCCAGGCCGGTACGCCCGTCGTGGGCGACCTCCGCATCGAACCCCGTCCGTTCGAAGCGGACCTTCAGCCAGTGCGCGATCCGCTGTTCGTCTTCGATGATCAGCACCGTGCGCTTCGTCATCACTCTCACTCACGACAACACGTGGGAACCATCATGCGGACGCGGCGCCCCGGTGAGCGCCGCGCCCGTGTGGTGAACCGGCGCGGGCCGTGGCCCGCGCCGCCCCGGCCGCTAACTGCCGCTGCCGCTTTCACCGCCCGAGCCGTGTTCGCCGCCGCTTTCGCCGCCGGAACCCTCGCCGCCTTCACCGCCGCCGGACTGCGACATCGGGCCGACCTCCGCGTGCGGAACCCAGCCGTCGAACGCTTCGTTCTTCGGCGGGTTCAGCCGCACGGTCATCGACTCGCCGGCCGCCAGGTCCTTCGGCGTCGTGGGGCCGAGCTCCGTGCCGCTCGACAGGTGGATCTCCACCCGCACCAACTGCAGCGTGGCGTCGGTGGTGTTCTTCACCGTGCCGATGAAGGTGTTGGCCTCCGCGTCGTAGCCCATGATCAGGTGCGCGCCCTTGCGGACCATGTCGAAGGTCTCGTCCAGGGCCAGCATGGTGCCGCCCTCCTCGCCGCCGGCCCCTGACTCGGAGCCCTCGGCGCCTTCGCTGCCGCCCTCGCCGCCGGAGCCCTCGCTGCCTTCGCCGCCGGAGCCGTGCTCGCCGCCGCTCTCGGACTGCCCGCTTTCGGATTGCCCGCTCGCGACGCCGATCATGGCCACCGACATGAAGGCGACCATCGCCGCCAGCAGGGTGATCCTCATCCTTGATGTGCTCGCCATCCTTCTCCTCCTCGGGGCCTTGCCCCTGAGTGATTTCGAGGAACCTCGATCCTCGTTGTGGTGAAGGATGGCCGCGAAATGTCGCACGATTGTCTCATTCCCGGACGATTTCGCGCGGCGGACGCCGGGGAGCGGCCGCTCAGAGAACCGCGCCGTACGCCTCGTCGAAGGCGCTCGCCGCATAGGCGTCCGACGCGTAGGCGAACCCGCCGTCGCCCCAACGCTCCCCCCAACTGTTGCGCACGATGAAATGCGTCCCCGTGTAGCCCACCAGGCAGGCCGCGTGCCCGCCGCCCGAGGCGTCCTCCCGGTACCGGTCCAGCTCACCCTCCGCGGCCGCCGCCCGCTCCCAGGTCCGGTCCACCACCACCCGAACCAGCACCGGCCCCTGGTTCGAGATCCACGCCCGCCACCGCTCCGGGTCGCGCCCCAGGTTGTGGTAGCTGGCGATCCGGTACTTCGCCGCTCGGGCATAGAATGCCTCCGTGCTCAGCGAGCTCAGCGCCCCGTCCATGGGCAGCGTGCTCTCGGTCACACACCCGTACTTCCGCGCCACGCGC
Organism: Spirochaetaceae bacterium; assembly: GCA_028820215.1. Next base: position 5,294 of record JAPPKD010000167.1, read on the forward strand.
AGGGCCAGCTTGATCTGCGTCCCCGCCGACTCGATGAAGGTCGTCGGGAATGAGGCGAGCAGGTCCGTCTCCTTGTTGGCCATCCAGATGAACCGGGGCGAGGGCCGCTCGCCCCCTGCCAGCAGCCCGGCCTGCCGGTAGTGCCAGTGCAGCACCCCGTCCGCCGCCGCGAACCCGACGCAGGCGCCGGTCGTCCCCTGGTCCCTGACCGGCCAGTCCTCCACGCGCAGGTCCACCTCGGCGCGGGCCGCCGCGTCCGCCACCATCCCGGCCTCCACGGCGTCCGCGAAGGTCCAGTCCATCCGCACGCCGGCCGACCGGTCGCAGTTGAGAACGAATCGCCCCACGCCCGGGACGAGGCCGATCGGTGCGGTTGGCATGTGTCGGGCATCATATCGGCCGAGACGTGACCTCGGCTCCGGGCGTCCGGGAGACCCTGCTCGCGTCGTCCCGTAGACCGATGCCCGGGACGCCGGAGCGCCGGTTCGGCCGGACGTCACCCCGCCCAGTCCGGGTGCCGACTCACCGTCGGGGCGCCTGCCGCCGATATATAGGGCGTGGCGTTGCGCCTCGATCACCCAGGGGCGCGCTTGAAGGGAGGCTGCCATGGCCATCGAACTGCCGACTGAACTGACGAATCTGCTGAGCGCCGAAACGATCGTGATCGTCGCGGTGGTGGCGCTGGCCGGCTTGGTGGCGCTGGCGCTGCTGCAGGGCGCCGGCCTGCGCCGGCGGGTCGACGACATGCTGCAGGAAGACACGGCCGCCTACGCGACGCTGCGCACCGCCGCGGAGCGGGTGGCCAGGATCGAGGCGGGGACCCTGCCCACCGGCCACGAGGATCTGCGCATCGCGGTGTCGCCGGAGTTGAGCGAGCGGCTGGAAGAGGCGGCCCGGCGCGGCGGCGTGTCGCTGATGACGGCCGCCCGCGCGGCGCTGGAGCGGGGGCTGGCCTCCGAGGAGGCCGAGCGGCGGCAGCCGCGCGAGCTGGCCGCGCCGGCGGCGATGGCGGTGGAGCCGGTCGAGCGCAACGGCCACTGACCGGCGTCAGCCGAGCATGCGATAGCCCACTCCGCGCTCGGTCTGGATGTAGGACGGGCTGGCCGCGTCGTCGCCCAGCCGCCGGCGGAGCTTCCTGATGAAGGTGCGCACCAGCTCCGTGTCGTCCGTCTCCCGACGGCCCCATACCTGGCGCAGCAGCGTGTCGTAGGTGGTCACCCGCCCCGCGTTGAGCGACAGGACGCGCAGCAGCTCGTACTCGGTGGCCGTCAGCCGCACCGGCCGGCCGGCCACCGTTGCCTGGCGCCGCTCGTAGTGGACGGCCAAGTCGCCGCTCACGAACGGTTCGGGCTCGGCGCGCCCGCGCAGGGCGGCGCGGACGCGTGCCGTCAGCTCCGTCGGTGAGAACGGCTTGACGATGTAGTCGGCCGCGCCGGTCTCCAGGGCGCGCGCGATCGTCTCGTCGCGGCCGTAGCCGGAGATGAAGATGACCGGCTGGTCGGCCAGCTCCGGGACCCGCTCCATCATCTCGATGCCGTCCGTCCCGGACAGCATCAGGTCCAGGAGCACCAGCCGCGGCTTGTCCGTGCGGATGAGGCGGGACACGTCCCGATAGTCGCCGGTGACGACCGGCGCGTAGCCCGCGGCCGAGAGCGCGTTGCGCACGTAGCGGAGCGTCTGAGGATCGTCGTCGACCACCAGGATTCGCTCCGGGTCGCGCCCGTGCCGGGCGGGCCGCGGACGGTCGGCGAGGAGGCCGGCCGCCGGGCCCTGTTCCTCCGCCGCCGGGAGCGTGAAGGTGACCCGGGTGCCCTGGCCGGCTCCGCCGCTCTCGGCCCGGATGCGGCCGCCGTGCGCTTCCACCAGCCCCTTGCAGATGGACAGGCCCAGGCCGATGCCGCCGGTGCCGGGTTCGCGGTCGCCCTCGCCGGTGCCGGCGTACTTGCTGAACAGGTGCGGCAGGCGCTCCGCCGGAACGCCGCGGCCCTCGTCGGCGACCGACACCGCGACCTGCAGGCCGTCGCGCAGGGCGGCCACCCGGATCGGAGCGGAGCCCGGGGAGTACGCGGCGGCATTCGCGAGGAGGTTGTTCAGGACCTGCACGATACGCGGCCGGTCGGCCATTACCCGCGGCAGGTCCGGAGGAAGGTCGAGCAGGACCCGATGCGCGCCGCCGCCGCTCAGGAAGGTGTTCCGCGCCTGGTCCACCAGCGCAGGCACCTCCGACGGCTCGGGGGAGACCGAGAGGGTGCCGGTCTCGATGCGCCCGGCGTCGAGCAGGTCGCCGATCAGGCCGCGCATGTGGTCGGCCTGCTGGTCGATGATGCGGAAGAACTGCACCATCTCGGCCGGGTCCAGGCCGGGCGAGGCGCCGAGCACGGTGGCCGCCGAGCCCTTGATCGAGGTCAGCGGCGCGCGCAGCTCGTGGCTGACCATGCCCAGGAACTCCGCCCGCAGCCGCTCCAGTTCCTGGAGCGGCGCCATGTCCTGCATGGTGACGACCAGCGACTCCACCGCGCCGTCCGCGGAGCGGATGGGCGTGGCGTTGACCAGGGCCGTGGCGCTGCGTCCGCCTGGTACGGAGAGCACGACCTCCTCGGCGCGCACCGTTTTCACGCTCCGGAGCGCCTGCGCCAGCCGGGCCTCGGCGAGGGGGACTTGGCGTCCGTCGGCGCGCCGCACGACCAGCGCGTCCTTGAGCTGCTCCACCGTGCCGCCCGGCATGCACAGGCCCTCCACGATCCGCCGCGCCTCGCGATTGAGCGACACCGGACGGCCGGTGCGGAGATCGATGACGACCACGCCGACCGGCGAGGTCTCGACCAGCGCCTCCAGGTCGGCGCGCACCCGCCGCTCGTCGCGGTGCGCGCGGGCGTTGACGATGGCCGCCGCCGCCTGCGATGCGAACAGCAGCATCACCTCCTCGTCCTCGTCCGTGAACTCCCGGCCATCTTCCTTCCCGACGACGAAGAAGCTGCCGACCCGCACGTCCCGGTGGCGTATCGGCGTGCCCAGGAAGGCCGTCGGGAGCACCAGGTCCGTGGCGTAGCCGAGCGAGCGCACGTACTCGGCGTAATTTGCGAGCCGGATCGGGCCCGGAAGCCCGTTGAGGTGGTCGAGGAGATCCAGCGCCTCGGTCCCCCCCTCCTCCAGCCGCCGGTGGTCGGCGGCGGTGAAGCCGGACGTGACGAAATCATCCAGGATCGCGTCGTCCCCGGAGGTGATCATGCCGCGCGCGGCGCCGGTCAGCGCGATGGCGCTCTCCAGGACCTCGCGCAGCACGGTGTCGAGGTCGAGGCTGCCATTGGTGCGCAGGATGGCGGCGCTCAACCCGGAGATGCGCTCGCGCAGCGCCCGGTTCTCCCGCAGGAGTTCGTCGCGCGGTGGCATGGGGCCGATCGTATCGTGAATTCACGAAAGAATCACGATTATTCACCGCATGGCCACGAACCGTTCACGGACATGCGGCCCGTCCGATGTATGCTCGGTCCGTGGACCCCGCCCCCCTGTTGGCCGCGGCGGGCTTCGCGCTGACCGTGGCCATCGTCGTCCGGGAGATCCTGGTGAAGGGCGTTCCCGGCACGCGCCGGCAGCGGTGGGCGCCTGCGGAACGCCCGCTCCCCGCCGGCTCGGCGCAGCAGGCGCGGCGGCGGCTCGCCGGCCTGCTGCTTGCCTATTCCTTCTCCGCCGGACGGATCGGCAGAGGGTCGTCCGCGGCCGGGAGTGCGGAGCGTGCCGGGGAGTACGCGGCGGAGTACGGCGACGCGTCGTTCCGGGACAAGCTGCGCACCGCCGCGCGGCACGCCGGCAGCGCTGTGGTCGAACGGGCGCTGGCGCTCAGGTACGTGGCGGTGTCCGCGGAGACGCCGGCCTGGGCACGGGAGTGCGCCCACGCCGCCCTTGGTTACTTCATCGTGCCGCTGGACGCGATTCCGGACGCCGCGCCGGCCGGGTTCTGCGACGACCTGGCCTGGCTGTCCTGGCGACGGCGCTGAGGGCGGTCGCCGCCTACGTCACGCCGGCGATCCGGGCGCGCGCCGCGCGGAAGGCCAGGAAGGTGTGCGGCCTTGCGGAAGGCCCGCGGGACGCGCTGAACCGCCCTGCGGCCGGTGAGTGGCCGCCGACCGCGCTGTGACCGCCGCCCCGCGCGGGCTCAGGCCGGGAAATCGCCGAGCATCCACGAGAGAAACGCGCCGATGCGCTGACGCAAGGCCGCCAGGGTGGCGGGCACGCGGTCGGCCAGCGCCTGGAGGCGGTCGGCTTCCAGTCCCGATCCATAGACGTTGCGGAAGACGTGCCGGAAACGCAGATACTCGCCCAGCTCCTTCGATAGCTGGGCATCGATCACGGCAGGCCGGACCTTCGGGATCTCCAGGACCATGTCGCCGAGGAGCTCCTGATGCCACCGCTCGGCCTGCGGTACGCCTCCGTTCAGCTCGCCTGCGATGCGCACGAAGGTCCGCTCCACCCCGCTGTAGAAGTCGTGCAGGATCGATCCTCGAGCCCGCAGCGAATAGGTGTCGGGCCCGCTCGGAGCGCCCGCCAGCTCCTGCGCGAGCTGTTCCAGGCTGGCGAGCTCGTTGGTGACCTCCGCGGCCAGCCGCCGGAGAAGCGTCTCTTCGCGCGTCACAGTTCGGTTCCGTGCTCGCGGAGGGCGGCGAGCAGCGCCGGCGCCGCCGTCTCCCCGGCGGTGAGGTCCAGCGGGAACCCGGTCATGGCGGCGGCTTCGGCCGACACCGCGTAGAATCGCCGGGGCGGGATGCCGTCGGCGACGAGGTCGATGTCCGAGCGATGGGTGAACGGCCGCGTCCGGTCGAAGGCGGAGCCGATGCCGACGACCTTGCGGGCGCCCGCGCGCTTCAGGAACCGTGCGATGCGGCGTGCGTCCTCCTCCGCGCGGTCACGATCCCCGGACTCGAAGTGGGTGGCGCGAATGTGGGCGAGGAGCACGTTGCGGTCCATGGCATCGGCCAATCTACCCGATATGGCGCTAGCGCCGGACTCGCGTGTAGGAGTCGACCTGGAATTGCGCCGGGAAGCCGGGGCCGGCCGCCTCGCGGATGACCTGGCCGCGGACGGTGACGTGGAGCTGCTGCAGCGTGCGCAGCTCCGGCGCCAAGTCGCCGACGATCTCATAGTGGTCGGTCTCGGTGACCAGGACCAGGATGGTCCGCGGCGCCGAGCCGGTCACCGTCACCCGGCCGGTGAGCTCGATGACCTGGTCCGGCTGCGGCGGGTCCGGCGCGGCAGGCCCCTCCTCCGCCGGGGAGGCGCAGGCCAGGAGCACGCCGGCGGACAGGGCAACGGCCGCGCCGGCGCGCATCATGCCGTGACGCCCATCACGCTACTCCTTGACCACCACCGTGATGCGGTTCTCGGACTCCGCGGTGACGCTCAGGCGGAGGGTGCCGCTCTGGCGCCCCAAGGTGGTGTACATGTTGGAATGTGGCGGCTGCGTGCGGTCATTGAACGACGGCAGCGGGTGCAGGTACGGACCCGGCCGCGCCAAGCGTCCGGGCGCGTAGATGTAGTTGTACAGGTTGATCGAGCCCAGCCGGAACTCCAGGCCGCCGGCAGATGAGATGCTCCAGGTGCCGGTGTTGTACTGGTACGGGGCAGGCGCGTCGGTGTTGTCCGACAGCAGGTTGGCAGCCCCCCAGTTCGTCAGCAGGTCCAGGAAGGACTCGTCGTGGCCCTGGTTGCGCACCGCCCCCTCGATGGCGCCGACGCCGGCGCGATCGCTCCGCACGATGTCGCCGAACAGCGCCGCGCCGCCGTAGTTGCGGGCCAGGTAGGCGCCGAACGCGTAGGCAATCGAGTAGTTGGCCAAGTAGCCGTCCCAGGTGGTGACCTGGATGTCGTTGTAGAGGTTGTAGCCCGGGAGGCGTGACCCCCGGTTCTCCGGATCGCCCGCCGTGGGGTCGTCGTGGGCGACCGCGCGCGGTCCGTCGATCATCATCTTGTCGGCGACCAGGTCCTCGGCCACCTCGGATGCCTGCTCGTTGAGCCACGACTCGCTGATCGCGTCGCGGAGGACCGGCTTCTGGTAGTAGTGGATCATGTGCTGGAACTCGTGGGCCAGGGTGCCCAGCCACCCTTTCGGCCGGCGGTCGGTCACTTCCCAGGTGTCGCCGGTGGCCGTCGCCAGCCACGGCGAGTCCATGAAGAACGCCAGCCGCTCGAGCGAGTGTCGAAGCAGGGGATGATCGGGCTGTCGCAGAATGTTGTGCACTCTCCAGAAGTAGCCGATGATGCGCGACCCCGTGACGTAGCCGTCGTTCTCGATATCGAAGGCGAAGATGTGGATCTCGCGGGCGGCCTCCGCCGGAATCAGGAACGGCTGGCCGTCCCGCCCCAGCACGCCGTGCGGGCCCCAGGGCGCGCCGAAGATGGCCGTGACCCAGTCGTAGATGTCATTGCTTGCACCGGGACTCAGGAAGCGCTCGGCAACCGCGTCCACCATCTCCTGCGTGACGCAGTCGCCGCGGCTGGCGCAGGTGTCCTCCCATTCCTGGTCGGCGATCCACAACGCGACGCTCGTGGTGCCGTCCGTCACGACCTTGCGGACGGTCGCGGGCACCAGGACGCGGTCAACCGCGTCGAAAAAGCTGATCTGGTCACCCTCGGCGACCGTGGGCCGCGCTTCCAGCGCCTGAATCCGGCCCGGGTCGGCCGATCCCTCCCACACGGGCGGGCCGTCGTTGAAGTTGTTGAACTCCGTGATCCACTTGATCCGCGGCGACACCTGCCCTCCCAGCACCGGCCGCGGCGTCGCCGGCTGCTCGGCCTGAGAGGCTGCGCGCTGCCCGTCCGCATACACCCGCTCGACCTGCGGGTCTACGTGGTAGTTGCCGGCGGTGGCGATGACGTACACCTCCGGCGAGGAGGATCCCAGGTTCAGCGTGTAGGGGGTCTGGTCGAGCACCTCGCCGTTCGGGTTGAGGACGAACACCTGGTCCCCGCTGCCGCGGTAGGTGTCCGAGAGGGCCGTCTCCGGGTCCGGCGCCGCGGCGTCGCCTACCTGGAAGCGCGTGATCAGCGTTCCGGTGCCGCGGTCGCTGGACACGCCGGAACCGGCGAAGGTGCCGGTGAAGGTGGTCACGGTTCCGTGGTTGTAGACGCTGACCACGTAGTTGGTCTCAGCAGCGTCGCAGTTGTCGTCGTGCGTGACGCGCACCTCGTAGAGCCCGGGCGGCGGCGTCCCACCGGTCCACGCGACGTGCTCGTTGCGAATGGGCGGGCCCGAGCAGAAGTCGCCGGATTCGAGGTCCAGCTCGCCGCCGCTCTCGATCACCCACGCATTCTCGTAGACTTCGTCCCCGTTCGGGTCCGCCACGTGCAGGTCCAGGTCGGCGTCCGTGTCCCACGACACGGTGACCTGCACGTCGCCGAAGCTCACGGGGGCATTGAAGACCCGGTGGCAGTCCGGCAGGCCGACCGCCCCGCCGGCATCCACGCCGACACCCATGAGGCAGACAGGCGGCAGCTCGCCCAGGTCGTCGAGGTCGAATTCCACCCGTGCGACCAGCCGCTGAGGGGAGGCGCCGTCCGGCAGGTCGATCTCGTAATAGCCGAAATCGATGACGGTACCGCTGATCGAGCTGATCGAAAGGAGCAGCTTGTCCGTGCCCGGCCCGGGCTCGACGTCCAGGAAGACCGATCCGCCGGCCGCGTAGACGTGGTTGCCCGCCACCGTGACGGCGGGGCCGCCGCTGGGCTCCGGCACATCCTCGAACCGCACCACGCCGGACACGCCGTCCGCTTCAATCGCCGCCACGATGGTCGCGATCAGGGAGAACTCCGCGACCGTGATGGTGAACTCGAGCGTGGCGGCCTGGTCCTTCTCGTCCCGCGCCGTGTAGGTCATGTCGTAGGCGCCGGTCTCGGTCGGCGTGCCCCTGAGCTCGCGCGCCGCCGCGTCGAACTGCAGCCCCGGGATCTCGGGAGTGAGGGAGTAGGTCAGGGCGCCCGATCCGCCGGTGGCGGCGGGCAGGACCAAGGGGGTGATCTCCTCGTCGACCGTGTAGGCCTTCGGGGCGTCAATGGTCGCCGCGAACGTCGGCGGCCCGACCGGCGTCGTCGCGGGGCAGCCGAGGGCTACCAGTGCCGCGAGCGCGACCGGCGCGAGGGTCCATACTCCGCGCTGACGACGCGGGCGGGGGTTCTTTGTCGATGTGTCCACGGTCTCGGAGCCTACCACACCCCGTTCTTGTGAGTGTCGCCTGCGCTTGGGTGTCGCGACCCGGTCAGCGCAGGGCGCCCAGGTCGAGGCGCAGGGACACGGTCAGCAGGTGGGAGAGGCGGTGGTCGACCTCGCTCTCCTCACCGAAGGCGAAGCGGGCGGTGCCGCGGTAGCGGGTGCTCACGCGCAGGCCGCCGTCCGTGTAGGTGATGCCGAGGGAGGCGGTGTAGAGCTGGCGGTTGCGCTCCGGCTGCTCGGCGTAGAGGTCGAACAGCGGTTTCAGCCAGCCGTCGAGGGCCAAGTCGCCGACCTTCAGGCGGGACTGCAGCTTGCCGCCGGCGGTGACGAGCAGCGGGGCGTCGCTCCGGCGCAGGATCAGCTCCGTGCCCAGGTTCAGCCGGTCGGTCAGGTCGAGGTCCAGGCGCGGCTGCACGCTCACCGACTGGGTGGCGCCCTCGGCCGGCTCGCGCGGATCGGAGCGGCTGGTCAGGCGGACCGGCAGCGTCAGGCGGGCCGCGTCGCCCAGGTCCTGACGCGCGCTGGTGAGCAGGGTGTGGCGGATGTAGGTGGGCTCCAGGACCTCCTCATCGTCCTCCTCCACGCCCTGCGCGGTCTCGTAGGTGAAGGTGAGCACCGGCAGGTCCTGAGCGAGGGCCGAGACGGCGAGCAGCAACGCGAGTGACGCGAAGGGGACGCGTGAGAGCATGCCTTGATGATCGGCGGCCGGCGCGATCGCGTTGACGAGGTGGCGGAACCAGTGTTAACAGCGTTCTTGTGGCGGCCGCAGCTTCGCGACCCGGCCGACGAGATGGTGCTCGAAGCGGCCATCAACGGCAACGCCGATGCCCTGGTGACCTTCAACCGGCGGGACTTCGGCGATACTCCGGGTCGGTTCGGGATTGCCGTGCTGTCGCCCCGGCAAGCATTGGGGAGGACAGAGCAGTGAAAAGGCAGACCAGCACGTATCCGTTACGTCTTCCTGCATCCCTGAAGGCGGCTGTCGCCGAGATCAGCAAGGAAGACGGCACCAGCATCAATCAGTTCGTGGCGACGGCGGTCGCGGAGAAGGTCGCCGCGATGAAGACGGCGGATTACTTCGCCGCGCGCGCCGGTGAGGCCGACATCGAAGCGGCGCGGCGGATTCTGCGCCGAGCGGGAGGACAGCCGCCGAAACCCGAGGACCGCCTGGGCCTGACTCGGTGACCTCGGGCGACCGACCAGTCAGGCTCCGGACGACCGGCTCTCGAGCCCACGGAGTGGTTGCGGGCCACGCGGATTCCGGTCGGGGTCGGCTCGTCCCCCTTCCGATCCTTCTAGTCGCTGCCTGAGAGCACGCAAGGCGTCCTGATCGATGCCGGTAGCCGCTTCGATGACCGGACGATCCTGACAACTACCGGATCAAGCGCTGGTTGGTGCGCTGCGAAACCGCCGCAGCGTTCTTCGCCCGCTCCCGCCTCACCATCCGGACCCAGAAGGAGTCGGTCGGATCGTGAACAGGATCGCCCGGCCTTGTGCGATCGGTTCGGCAGTTCGGCAGGCGTCCAACGCGCGTTGAAGCACCACCGTCGTTCGGCGCGCTATCACGGCAGCCCCTCTCGGCACGGGTCGATGGACTCGATGGTCCGCGCGCCACGCGCGCGGCCGCGAGCTTGACACCCGCCGGGAGGGTCATGGAGGTTTGACGTGAACGGGGCGAAGGAGAAGCCGCGAGAGTCGCTGTGGAGCGTGTCGGCAGCACGGCTGCCGTATTACCTGGTCGTCTACGCTGTGATCGTGGGCGTCGTCGCGGTCATGGCCATGGCCGCCGCAACCGGCACACTGCGCGAGGCGATCTTCTCCGCAGCCCCACGGACAGCCGCTGCCGGCGCCGCGGCTGTCACGATTCTCACGTGCCTGGAGGGTCTCGTCATGGGAGCGACAAAACTGCTGTTCGAACGGGCTCGGACGGAAGGCCGAGAGCTAGGCCGACAGGAAGGCCGACAGGAAGTCTCCGACCGTTGGAAGGCTTGGTACGAAGAGAACAAGGCCAGGCAGCCCCTGCCCCCGCCGCCGCCTGACCCGGAGCACAACGGGAGGAACTGAGAAAGCGCCCACGAGACCCGGCCGAGCGGCAACGGGAGAACGCTCCGCGAGCAGCGGCAGGCTCGGTGGTCCTGCTCAAAAACGCGGCTGACGGCACTAAGTCGGCACCCTCGGTACGGACGTACATGCCTGCCACGAGCCCTCTGGCTATCGCGGATCGCATCGCATCGTCCAACGCGAGCACCGCACCGCGTGGATACAGCTGGCAGGCGCGCTCGACACCTCGCCGGAGTTCTGGCTGAACGCCCAGCAGGCGGTGGACGTCCACGCCGCCCGCCGTCGCCTGAAGGAGGTGCGGAAGCCCCTCGCGGCTCACTAACGTCCGACAGCACGCGGGAGTCGGCCGTCACCGAGCTCTCCCCCGAGTACGTCAGCGACGAACTGAGATGTCCGTCCGGCGCACGTTCGGCGTTATCAGCAGCAGGCCTCCCGTGACGGCATCCTTCCGCTTCTCGATCGTGATGTCCGGGAAGTCCGGAGGAACGCAGTCCACGTAGTACGTCTGGCCAACGTCGTCTTCGGTCACTTGGATCGCGATGTCGTGATGGGCGCTGACAACGACCTTCTCTTCGACGGAGCCGATCGACTCGCGGCCATTGTGCAGCAATGTCAGCCGTGCGCGGTCGCCTTGAGATCGTGCGATCACCTGGAGAGTCGTAGAGTCTTCGCAGCGTAACGCGTAGTGATGCACTCGTCAAACTCCGGGTACATAGTCCCGCCACCCGTTACGCCGGGGCGCGCAGTTGGGCGACATGGGGGGCTCGACTGGAGGGGTCCTGCCCGGGCATTGGGCAGGCTGCGATGAGGAGCGAACATAGGCCCGCAGAAGGTGCCGGTAGTGACCCTGTAAGGTGTCGCGAAATGGTGGAATTACTTATCAGGTTCCTTGTAGGCCGGAGCCCGCTCGTGTATGCGCAAGTAAGCTACCAACCAATGAAGTGCCGTTCCGCGGACGGCTAGTCGAGTGAACGAGATATTGATCACTCAGTTCGCTCAGGTTGTCAAGGACACATCAGGCGTGTGTCGCGCCGTGAACGGTAAGAAGATACCGAAGTCCACCGGAGGATGTGGGATCGATCGCCTTGGTGCGCGCTATGAACGCGGCGCAGATGCGACCCGGGCTGCCAGCCCTCTCCTCGACGATCTCCTGCGCGGCTGCGTGGTTGCGCGCCCTGCCAGAGGTCAGTCGTCCTTCGGTGGCGGCGGCTCCGCGTTCGGATCCTTCTTGAGTTGAGTCTGTCCTGCCAGTCCTGCCACTCACCGTCGCGCTCTCGCATCCCTTCGAGACGGCCCTCGCGTCGACCCTCACGAATACCGATTGCAGGCCGGGCAACGTCAATAGCAAACGGTCCAGGTGCCCGATGATATGGCCACGATATCGAGAAGCCGGTATACTGCACCCAAGGTCGGCGATGGAGCGCGACGAGCCAGCAAGCGAAGCCAGCGTGCCGGAAGACCGCGGGCGGATCGGCGTGGATCGTGCCGGGGTGGCGGTCCGCGGCGCGGCACTCGGGTTTGAGGTGCGGCTGAGGCCCCGCCGCCGCGGGCTGGAAGCGGCCGACCCCGATATCGCATCACGAGGTTTGTCTTGCACTATCCCGTGAATTGAGGAGAAGAAAGTGACGATGAGCAACCGGACTGTGATGATAGGGATCATGCTGTTTGCAGCGGCGATGGGAAACGCCCATGATGTCGATGAGAGTGACAGGCCGAGCAATCATGAGCTGCTCATAAGGATCCTTACGAGCATCGAGGATCTACGCCTGGAGATGAGAACCGGATCCGCTAGACCCTCGGTCTCTGATTCTTGTCATATGATCATGGGCCATTGGCAGAGTGAACCATTTGAGCTCTACTTCCGTCTCGATCTTGATTCCGGGAGCCGCGCCTTCTACCATTGGAACTCCTACATTGATGATGGCGATAGGCCGCTCAAGGACTTTTTCGGGGGTGCGTACTCCTACTATGCGGAAGATCTCGACGATGATGGCGTTGTCGATTGTGTCGTAAGCATCGACGGGGTTCGGCATCCAGTCGTCTGGGAAGCGAGAGATAGATTCTGCATGTGGAATAGGTGCTATGAACTGGCCGATTCGAGACTGAATCCTGCGCCCCCTATAGCGGCGGACTTCGAGAACAGTCCTCCGATAGTACTCCAACAAGAAGCTCAGCCATTCAAGGTGAAGATGGGCAACGACGTCACCGTCAACGTGAGGCATTTCTTCGACGACAGCGACCCGGGGGAGCGCGACAAACTCACCATTACGGCTGAGTCACGGACGCCCGATTTGTTTGATGTCGTAGGATTGAACGGCTTCGACCTCGTGCTGCGAGGGAAGCAAGCGGGTGCAGGAACGATCGAACTCTTCGCAACCGACCCGGAAGGAGCGAGGACCACGGGGATCGCGATACGGGTTGATATAGAATGATCTGCCCGCGGAGGCTATGCGTACCCACCCCGGACGAACAAGCAGGCACGGCTCACGGCCGCCTTACCGCGGAATGAATCCTCCGGCGCGCTGATGCGCCGTCGATGCTCGACCGATCACCACGGGTTCGATGTCGCGCCGAGCGCCGCCGCCCCTCGTTACCGCGGCGGCATGCGGGACGCTCAGGCCCTGCGCCTGATCGAGAGGAGCAGGTCAGACTCGGTGTCGAGCAGGTCGCGGTCGACGAAGCTGCGGTCCTTGCGGGCCGAGGGTCGACCAGCGCACGTCGCCCGCGAGCTCCTCCGGCACGTGGGCGCGGAGCAGGGCGGCGGCCTCCGCCCCGTCCGTGAAGACGGTACGAAAGAGCTTGTCGTGTGGCCGCTGCACGCCGTGGCCCATCGACCAGGAAGCGTCGCCGCAGGCGCTGGCGCTTTCGTCCGCCGGCAACCCCGGTTGGCGGCCGCGGTCTACGCCCGGATCGCGATCGAGGTCCGACGCGCGTTCGTGGATGGGTTACGTCACAAAGAACCTGACGGCCGGCCCCGCCGGGAGCGTTGGTGCGGGCGGCACGGCCGCTGGAGAACGTGAGCATAACGTTAGTCGACGGGTTGCGGAGTCGCCCAAGCATGGACTCCGGGAAACGCCAAGAAACACAACGTCGCGGAAAGGTCGTGAACCAGGCTTACGCACAAGGTGTGGCGGAAGGCCGTGAACACGCCCTACCCCGCGTGTTGACCAGCAACGGGAACTCGATACGATCCGCACTGAGAAACGAAGAAAGGAATCATATCTGGCTAGCAACTTCTGATACAACTAAGCGAATCTTTCCCGTCGATGACCGCTCGACGGCCTCCACATATTCGATCTCCACCTGAAAATCATCACCAAGTCGAGTTCGAATTTCGTATCGGAGCCGATCCTCGTCGGAATCCTGATAATGTTCCCCCGGCGCGATGCGAACGGTGAATTCGCCGGGATGTCGCTGGTATATTTGTGCTTCACGGACGTTTACGAGTGGCTTGAATATTTGGTTCACGCAACTGACGCGAGCGCCGTTGGCGAGCGATATGTAATCTTCCTGCCGGCCATCGATGGCGGTGACGACTCGCCCTGATCGTCCACACAAACATGCCTTGTCAGATACGGTTGCGACGTCGCCCGGGTCGTAGCGAAGTAATCCGACTGCTGGATTCGAGAAACTGCAGCCGACTATGCGGAACTCTTTCCCTTTGGACGGAATGAATTCCACTGCGGCGAAATCCTCATCCACATGGAGGCTGCCATACTGACATTCCGAGACATTCGCTATTGCCTCAGCCATTCCGTAATGCTGTCGGGGACGAACTTGAAGTGCCCGTTCGATGATATGCGACTGGTGAAAAAGCAGGTTCTCTGCGCCAGTCGTAACCCATTGCACCTGATATCCTAGGTCGGTGTTATTGTCCACCATGTGTCGTGCCAACAAAGCGAGCAGGGAAGGGTAGCCGTGCAGCCACGGGGGTCGTGTTGCTCGTAGCTCCTCGATGTACCAATCAAGGTATCGCGAGCTCATGTGATAGGCGCTGAATAGCACTTGCCGACCCGGGACGTTGTATCGCCAGAACGGCGGGCCGCTTTGACCTGGTGGGACTACCGTCCGGCCACCGAAGTAGGCGCACCAAGTACCCGGTACGAGTCCGTGCCAGCGACGATAGCGCCACCAAACGGCCCACTGCCTACGAAGTGCATCGCGGGTCGTAGGGAATCGGAGACCGGCTCCGGTCGTGCCGCTCGTGCGAACGGAGACTTGTCGCTTAGGTGGGCCGATTGAAACGAAATCGGATACCCGCTCTTGGACAATCCACTTATCGAGAACGGGGAGCGTACGTAGATCGGACAACGTGTGTAAGTCGCGAGGATCGACGTTGTGAGCTGCGAACCAGCGACGATAGAATGGGACATGGGCTGCCGAGTGTTGAACGTAGGCCGATAGACAGCGGTTACGATACTCTTGGATCTCTTCCGAAGTCCAAGTGTTGCGGTGTTCCGCCTGCGTTAGAAATTGACGGAAGCGCCTACCAAACCTCGTCCGCTGGATCCGATGCCCCTCGACACTACAAACGAGGTTCTGTAGGGCGATAGGCAGTTGTCTGTAAAGCGCTTCGCGATCAACCATGTGCGGTGCTACGCGCGGAGGAAGTCGGAGTGGCGCGGCGACCGGCCGTCGGCCGACCAACCCGGAGACGTCACGCGGTTTCGACGCACACCGGTTTCATAGCTTGACCGAGGAGCCATCGGTAAGCCGTGTCCAATTGTCTCCCGATCGCGTCCCAACCGTACTCCCGAATCATCCAGTCGCGGCCGATCCGCCCCATTCTCCTAAGAGTATCTTCGGAGCGGGACATAGCGGTATGAAGTGCATCTGCGAGCGCGCAAACGTCGCGTTCGACCCACCAACCACATCCCTCGGTCTCCAATCCCTCCCAAGGAGCCCCGGTGGTCACGACGCAAGGGCAGCTATGGGCAAGTGCCTCGGCAACAACCATTCCGAAATTCTCGCTGTCCGTGGGCAGAGCAAACAACTGAGATTGCGTGTAGAGGCGGCTTTTGGCGGAGCCGTAAACCGGTCCGACGAATCGGACGCGCCTCAATCGGAGGCCGTTTGCCATGGCCTTGATCTTTTTCTCGTAGCCACTGTCTCCTTTGCCCGCCACGACAAGCTGCCAATGGGGGTGGCGATCCTGAAGTCGCTGCCAGCAAGTCAACAGCCGGTCAAGACCCTTGTGAGGGTGAATGCGGCTCAAGAACAGTAACGTACGGGTCTCTTGAGTGGCGGCTGTGGGCGGTAAACGGGGCACGTCTATACCGTTGGGAATTATGGCTACCGGATTGCCGAGTCCGATCGATCGAATGTCGCGATACTCCGCGGCACTCGTTGCATGTAGGAGATCGGCCTTCGCGAGCGTTCGGTATTGCAGCGGCCACAGCGCATTCTTCAAGGAGCGTCGCCTGCTCAGGGCCGCAGCCGAGAGCGTGCCATGCGGGGACACAACCAGCTTGGCGCGGTGCCCCGGCACCACCCACCCTGCCAACATGTTCATGAGGGACCAGAGACTGTGATTATGAACGAGGTCCACGCGTCTGGCGGCCGCCATCATCGCACACGTATGACCGATGGAGATTCCGAATTTCCTAAGTACGGGCAGAACGGCGAACTCACGCGTTGTGACTCCATCGATTCCGTGACGCCCATACAGGCATGAGAGCTCCACGTCGTGACCTCTGCTAGCGAGACTCTGGCACATACGTGGAACGGAGTACCACCACCCGCTCGCTTCATTGGCTATGTTGGGAACCACGTGGAATAGCGTCAGCGTCAAATCCTCTGTAGGATGGAGAGTGTCAGAGGGCGCGATTGGCGTCAAGTCGCGCTCTCGGAGAGCGAGCTGCGGAATGAATGAAGCGCACGAGCGGCGTTCATGATCAGAGGGGCGGTGCGGAGGAGGTTGCTTGACCACAAGACGAAGGCGGATACGATGGATACGGGCTCACCTCAGGAGAGCACGAGAGTCCTTCGACGACCCGAAAGACGGTCGCCGAGGATGTGTTGGAGGCACCGAGGAACCGCGAGATGATTCGTACTGACGGAAAGATGTCGAGCAAAGGCGAACGCCGGAATATTCGGGGATAGCGCTTTCGAGGTGAAAAAATGACTGAGCTGTGGATATGGCAACGGATGGTGTCGCCGCACATTGCAGGACTGGCAAATGCACTGGGGAAACACCAGCGAGTTGTGTATGTGTCGGAGAGCATCATAACAAGAGCCCGTCAGGCGCAGGGGTGGGAGGCGATGGCGATGGCGAATGCTGAATTGCGTCGTGTTCGTACGGCACGCGAGGCGCGTGCTTTGGTCGAGGGCGCCCCAGAGCGGTCTATCCACCTTTGTCAGGGTATTCGAGCCAACGGATTGGTCGGAGCGGTGCAGGGATGCCTGGCGCGTAGGAACCTCGAGCAATGGATTGTGATGGAGAAGGTGAAGGACGCCGGATTCATGGGCGGGATGAGGCGGGCGGAATATTGGCGATGTCTACGGGCAATGCGCGACAGGGTTGAAGGGATACTGGCGATCGGCGCTGGGACGGCGGAGTGGCTTGTGCAACGCGGATGGAACGGGCAGCAGGTATATCCGTTCGCGTATTTCTTGCTTTCGCCAGAGGAAGAGATGGTGGAGACGGGGATGAACGTCCGATATCGCGTTGTCTTTGTCGGTCGCCTCATACGGCTAAAGAGACTTGATTTGCTGATCGAGGCGCTTCGAAGGCTAGCCGATCAAGATGTCGAATTGACGGTTGTCGGCGGGGGGCCTTTGGAAGCACGTCTCCGACAACGAGCTCGGGACGGACTTGGTGGGCGGGTGTCGTGGCTCGGCCGTGTTCAGATGAGGGAAGTACAACGCCAAATGGCTCAGGCCGATTGCCTAGTGCTACCGAGCTCGCATGACGGTTGGGGTGCCGTGGTCTCGGAGGCGCTCATGGTAGGCACGCCTGTGATCTGTAGCGATCGATGCGGAGCCGCGGAGGTTGTGCGGTCGAGTGGGCAAGGGGCCGTGTTCAAGAGTGGGGATGTCACGGCCCTTACGACGAGAATTGAAGTCGAGATGGCCAAGGGAGGGCAATCAGACGGACGGCGACGTGCTTTGAGGAGTTGGGCGGAGTGCCTCAGCGCGGATGCCGGCGCGGCCTATCTGCGCCGGATCTTGCGACACGCCGCAGGCGAAGGGCGGCGGCCGTCGCCACCTTGGAGCGGTGAGCGGCGCGAGGCCGTAGGGAAGTAGGAAGCGGGGCGTGTATCGCAGACGAGCGACGGACCGGTGGAGCCGTTAGGCGCTAGGCGGCTCGGAGAAGATGGTGAATACGGGCACGGAGGGAGGAGATCTAACCCAGGAAGTAGGGGACAAGGAGCGGCGGCGGCAGCAGGCTCGCCGAGTGTTCAGCAGTGCGTCGCTGGCACTCGGAGCCCATGGCATCTCAAGAGGCGGCTTAGTCCTATCGTCGGTCGTGATGGCCCGGGGACTTGCCACAGAGGACTTCGCAGCCTACAGCTACTTCCGCGAAACGGTCCTGCTGATAGCGACGTATGCCGCGCTCGGGCTCGGAGTGACCGCAACGCGGTGCTTCGCCGCTGCGGAGGTCGATAGGCTGGACGGCGAGCACCCACTACCAGGATCGCTCTCGTCGTTGTCTCTTGTCGCCTCACTCTTGGCGTCATCGGTGGTAGTGGCGATCCCTGGCACGTGGATTACCGCGGAGTTTGCGATTCCGCGGTGGCTGCTAGCGACCGCTGTTGGGTTGGCGGCCTTCGAGGTGGTGCCGATCAACGCTGTGGTCGGCCTGGAGCGGTATCGCGCGGTCGTCTTGCTGGCGTTCATGTATGCGATAGTGGTGGTCGCTACAGCATGGTGGTCCGTTACTCTCGGCGATGCGATCGTGGGCATGTGCGGTCTGATCGGGGGAAGCCTCGCGCAGGCGATGGGGTCCTATGTCGTAGTCCATCGGGCGATAGGGTGGCGGGCGATGACGGAGGGTGCGGTGCTGCGGCTCCGCAGTCTGCGCGGCGCGCTCCGAATTGCCGGTCCGATGTTCGCTACCTCCCTAATCGTGGTGACCGGAAATTGGCTTGTTGGACGCTTGATGCTTGAAGAGCCGGAAGGTGATCGCGTTTTCGCCCTCTACGCCGTGGGCAGGCAATGGTATGGGCTCGGATTGGTCATTCCGGCAATGGTATCGCGTGTACTCCTGCCGAGGCTCGTCCGGGTCAAGAGTAGCGGCGGCGAGGACATGAGGGGATTGGTGAGGCTATCAACCGCTGTGGCGACGGTCTCGGCCATTATCGTTGCGGCAATCGTCGTCCCACTCGGGCCGTGGCTCGTGTCGTTCTACGGTCATCGCTACGCGGGAGCGACTTGGCTGATTGCAGCGTTCATGGCAGTAGCTGTCGTCACTTCTCCGGCCCGCGCTCTCAGTAACCCAATCTTGGCAAATGATGGCCAGTTGAGGCTATTGGCCCTCACCGGGGGATGGCTGATACTATTGCTTGGGGTTTCATGGTTGGCGCTTAGGAGTGGACTGGGCGTATGGGCCGGAGCGTTGTCGCAGGCGGTGGCGATGGCGTACTTAGGGATAGCGGCCTACGTGTACTGTCGTAGGCGGCGGCTGATCTGAGAATCGGTATCGATAGGCGGATGCGGAGGGTTGTTATTCGGCCAGATGCAGTTCGGGAGGCATTGTGAACGTACGAATGCGGGTTGAGGCGGTCACCGTTCTCACGGCGGCCGCACTTCGCGTGATGTCGGAAGAAACGGCAACGATCGGATACGTTTTGTTAGCTGGCTATGCGACCACCGGTCGGAGTCAGGCGATATACGCCTTCGTGATGTCGTGGCTTTTTGGAGCGCTTAACCCGGGGATGTTTCCGACGGTCGAAAACGCAACTGTACTACGATATCTTGTTATAGCGGGAGGTGTCGCGTCGATAGTCATTCAAGGAGCTTTTGCACGAAGGTGGAAACGAGATAGAATTTTCCGTATGACACTCCTGTTGGGCGTCTTTCTTGTAACCCACTCGATGCTGTTCAGCAATCAGCAGACGATATCGATCCTAAAGGCGATCCTGTGGGGAGTGACCATGGCGTCAATCATCGTCGCATGGGAGGACCTGTCAGTCGGGTCTCGATACGTTCTCGCGCGGCGAATTTACCGTACCTTGATACTGATAGCGCTGGTGAGTGTTCCATTGATGCTATTGGACGTAGGCTACTTGCTCAACGACCGCGGATTTCAGGGCGTTCTCAATCATCCTCAGGCTCTCGGGATTGTGATGGCGCTGCTTGGCGCATGGGCGATTCCATCGTGGCTCGCAGATCGACGACCGCGGTGGAGTCTCGCTGTCTCGGCTTTGGCAGTCTCCATGATCGTGCTGTCTGGCGCTCGGACGGGCGGATTCGCGTTGGCCATTGGCGTTACCGTTATGGTCATCGCACGTTCGCGGGGCCGCTTGGTCGCGCTGATCCGGTACGTAGTGAGATCTCGCGTCGTTCTACTTCTGGTAACGGTGGGCACGGTTTTCGTGCTGACGGGCGGGGTCCTTGAGTATATCGAGAAACGCCCAGAAATCACGGTGGATCGATCTACCGCGGCCGAGCTCTATGTCCGTTCGAGGGGCGTCTTGATCTTGCCGATGATACGAAACATACTTGAAGATCCGATTGTCGGAATAGGCTTTGGCGTGCCGTCCAGCCTAGAGGACGTCGCGAAGACTGACAAGCTCTTGGGCATTCCTACGTCGGCGGCGGTCGAGAAGGGCGTTATGCCTCTAGCGGTACTTGAGGAGGTTGGAGTAGTTGGGCTTGGCTTGGTGGGGATCTGGCTATGGATGGGCTTCACACGTAGCGTCCGCAATGGTCCCTCGGCTGTGGCCGTGATCGTGACGACTCTGGCCGTGAATTTCGGGGAGGCGATACTGTTCTCGCCTGGAGGAACGGGGTTGTTGTTCATGGTGGCGATTGGCTGGGCGATTTCTTGGTCTATGAGAGGACGCGCGATGGCGTTAGGGACAAGGTAGATTTGACGCGGGGAAGGCGCTACCCGCCGGGCCTTCGAGATCGGGGCGTAGTGGCGTGAACATTCATTCGCTGCCGTAATAGAAGCGGTTGCGGCAACATCAGACGCGGCGTCGTCGGGTGGATGAACCGGGGTGAATGGAGCGGGTGAAGCCTTAGGAATCTAGAGAAGTCGGCAGTATGAAGCAGATTTTGCAGTCACAGCGGAAGGGTGAGTTGTGGCTGGCGGAGGTGGCGGCGCCGGCGTGTGGAGTGGGCGGCGTGCTGGTGAGTACGCAGTGCAGCGTGATCTCGGCTGGTACCGAGAGGATGCTGTTGGAGTTGGGGAAGAAGAACCTGCTGGGTAAGGCGCGGGCGCGGCCGGATTTGGCGAGAAAGATGGTGCGCACGGTGCGCGAGCGGGGCGTCAAGGCGACGGCCGAACAGGTGTTCGCGAAGCTCGACGAAGCGGCCCCACTTGGCTATTCCGCGTCTGGAGAGGTGATCGAGGCGGGGAGGGGCGCCGCCGGGCTGGAGCCGGGGGACCGCGTGGCGATCGCCGGGGCGGGGTACGCCAACCATGCGGAGCTCAATTTCGTGCCGCGGAACCTGTGCGCGAAGATTCCCGCTGGCGTGTCGTACGCGGATGCGGCGTTTGCGACTGTGGGGGCGATCGCGCTGCAGGGGGTGAGGCGGGCGCAGCCTCTGATCGGCGAACGGGTCGTGGTCGTCGGTCTGGGACTGATCGGGTTGTTGACTGTACAGATCCTGAAAGCGAACGGCTGCGCCGTGCTGGGCGTCGACCCGGACGAGGAGCGCGCGGCGCTCGCTGCCACGCTGGGCTCCGACGTGGCGGTTAGCTCGGGCGCCGAGACGGCCTGCGCGACCTTCACCGGAGGATACGGGGCGGACGCGGTCATCATCGCCGCAGCGACGCCCAGCAGCGAGCCGATCGAGCAGGCGGCAGAGCTGTCGCGCCACAAGGGACGAGTAGTCGCCGTCGGGCTGGTAGGCATGCAGGTGCCGCGTGGCGCGTTCTACCGCAAGGAGCTCGATCTGCGGTTGGCCATGTCTTACGGCCCCGGACGCTACGACCCCGACTACGAGGAGCGGGGCAACGACTATCCGTTCCCATACGTGCGCTTCACCGAGCAGCGCAACCTGGAGAGCTTTCTCTATCTCGTGCAGCAGAAGCGCGTGACGCCATCGGCGCTGGTCACCCACCGGCTGCCGTTCTCGGATGCGCTGGATGCCTATGCGTTGATCGAAGGCACGCTGCCAGCGGAAAGCACGATGGTCCGAAAGTACCTGGGCATCGTCCTGGAATATCCAGACGACGCCCGACCGGAGAGGACGGTGCATCGTACGGAGGACCACACCGCTCGGTCGCGGGAGGGCGATGTCGGTGTCGGTTTCATCGGCGCCGGTGCCTTTGCCCGCGGCGTCCTGTTGCCGCAGATCGTGAAGGCGGGCGGTTCTCGGCTGACTGCGGTCTGCACGAACACCGGCAGAAGCGCCGTGCAAACGGCGGAGCGGTTCGGATTCGCCGTCGCAACGACCGATGCCACGCAGGTGCTGGAGCACTCCGATACCGAGGCAGTGTTCATCGCCACCCGGCACGGCAGCCACGCCGCGCTCGTGACGGCGGCGTTGCGGGCCGGGAAGCACGTCTTCGTGGAGAAGCCCCTGTGCCTCGATGACGCCGGACTCGACGAGGTGGAGAGCGCCCTGCAGGACGCGCGAGGGGACGGGTTCGAGCCTTGTCTGATGGTGGGGTTCAACCGCCGGTTCTCCACTCATGCCGGCGCGCTGCAAGCCGCGTTTCGAGGTCGAGGGACTCCCATGGTCGTGAACTACCGGGTCAACGCCGGCGTGGTGCCGGCCGAGAGTTGGTTGCACGATCCCGAGGAGGGAGGAGGACGCATCATCGGCGAATGCTGCCACTTCGTGGACTTCTGCGCCGCCCTGATCGGCAGCGATCCGGTCTCGGTCGTGGCCACCAGCATCGCCTCCGACGCCCGGGACGTGGTTCCCCGGGACTCCTCCGTGATCACGATCCGGTATGCGGACGGCTCGCTGGCGACGATCCAGTATCTGGCTCTGGGGCACCGCGCCTTGACCAAGGAACGGTGCGAGGTGTTCGCGGACGGCAGGAGCGCGGTCATGGACGACTTTCGCACCACCCGCTTCCACGGCGGGGGGCGGCGGCTGCGCGGCAAGCAGGCCAAGGGGTTCGCCGAGGAGATCGATGCCTTCCTGAGCGTGTGCCGTGACGGCGGTCCGTGGCCGATTCCCTGGTCCGGTATCGCCGCCACCCACCGCGTGTGCTTCGGGGCCGTGCGCAGCCTGGAAACCGGCACGATGGTCGACGTGGGGTGAGTGCTCCGATTCGGAGGTCAAGTGGCCTCTCCAATTGACAGATTCTCCCGGGCGATAGACCATGAGCTACGGAGATCAGAGAATGGACGAGGTACTCCTGTCGCAAGCTGAGAGAGTGACGAGAAGCCTGCTTGAGACCCACTTTGGGGGCGGGGCATCGTTTCCCCGAATATCGGCGCAGAGACGGACGAGCATGGACGACTCCGAGTACGTAGAAATAAGGGTCATATTCGATGGAGACGCGAGCATCATTGATGATCCTCTATGGTACGACCATGAATGGCATGCGAAGGTCGATCGTTTGTTTGGAGAAGGCTCTCTAGTGATCTACCGATTGGACAAGGCCACCTATACCGCGACCGACAGGCGATATCTCGATAAGCGTATAGAGGAACTCTCCGAGAAGCTGTGCAAGGCGTGAATCCTGTACACCTGCTGGCGGCCGCGCTCGTGCTGACGAAACATGATGCGTACGGCCGGCCCCGCCAAGCTTATCTCAGAAGAGCAATGAGCACGACGTATTATGCGATGTTTCATTGTCTTTCGTCGTCAAATGCGGACGTGCTTGTAGGAGGCTCTCGGCGCACTTCTGAAGCTTGGATGTCAGCCTATAGGGCGCTTGACCATGGTCCAACGTACAGGCGCTGCGATAGTTCATCGGTAGCGACGTTTCCTGCAGAGATACGGCGCTTTGCGGCAGCGTTGCGGACATTGAAAGAGTCCCGAGAGGATGCTGACTACAATCCCGCAGCAAAATTCAGCCGCTTCGATGTCTATCAACATGTACTTGATGCGTTTAGCGCCATAGAAAATTTCCGACAGCTTTCCCGCTTTGCAGCGCCGACAGTTCGCCGTGCACGTTCTTCTCCAGAAGAGAACTCAATAGACCGATTGTTGCTTTCGCTTCCAGACGCGCAGTCCGGCAGGCGAGCATTCGTGGGACGCCTGAGATGCTGACGGCGCTGAGCTCCCGCAGGACGATCCGGCAGGACTCCCGCTGCGACCCGGCCAGAGTGTCGGAACGCACACGCAAAGTTGGATGAGTCTTGCCGCTGCCGGGCGCCATCTGCGGACGATTTGTCATCTGCGTCCGCGGCAGATGGGCTCTCAGGTGGTCCACCGGCTGCGGCGTAATCGGTCCGGACCCCGCCGTGCCCCGGTGCCTGAGCGAATGCCCGAGATCCACTGGGCGGACGACGTGAGCGTTCCATCGCTTCCAGCCGCCGGGGCGCACGACCGCGCGGAGCTCCTCGCGGGCTCGGTGACGTTCCAGAACCGGACCGAGGCCTTGGGATTTCCCCCGGACTGGGGCGTCACGGCGCTGCCGCTGCTATGGCGCTATCACTTGCACTACCACGACTTCCTTTGGTCCCTGGAGTTCGCTGATGCGCGCCGGGCAGCGCTTCACTGGATCGAGCATCACGGTCCGGGCCGTGGGCAGGTCGGCTGGGAGCCGTATCCGACATCACTGCGACTCGCCAACTGGTGCGCGCTCTTCCTGGGTCTCCACCGGGAGCGGACGCTGGCGGACGGCGTGTTCGCCGCAGCGCTCTGGTCGAGCGTCCGCGGGCAGGCGAACCACCTGCGACGCCGTCTGGAGTGGCATCTGCTCGGCAATCACCTGTTCGAGAACGGGGTCGCTTTGGCGGTGGCCGGGAGTTGGTTCGCCCATCCGGAGGCGACCTCGTGGCTGCAAACCGGCGTCAGGGTGCTGGAGCGGGAGCTGCCCGAGCAGGTGCTGGCGGACGGCGGGCACTTCGAGCGGTCTCCGATGTACCAGCAGCGCGTCCTGCACGGGCTGAGGCTACTCGCTGCCACGCGGAACGGCGATCTCCAACGCTTGGTGCGACCGTATATCGAGCGCGTGGAAGCCGCGCTGACCAGTCTCTGCCATCCCGATGGCGGAATCGCGCTCCTGAACGACAGCGCGCTGGAGGAAGACACGCATCGAGGAAACTCCACTCAGTACACCCCGGAGCCGCCGGTTGGCCCGTTCGCGCTCGTCGACAGCGGCTACTACGGCGCGCGAACGTCGGACGGCCACTACGTGGTGTGCGACGCGGGTCCGATCGGTCCAGATTACCAGCCTGGCCACGGGCATGCCGACCTGCTGTCGTTAGAGCTGTCCCTGCGCGGCGCCAGAGTGATCGTCGACAGCGGTGTCTCCACCTACGAGGCGGGCGCGATGCGCGACTACTGCCGCTCCACGCGCGCGCACAACACGGTGGAAATCGAAGGGCAGAATCAGGTCGAGGTGTGGGCGGCGTTCCGGGTGGGACGGCGGTGCGCGCCGCGGGACGTGGAGTGGCAGGAGTTCCCGGACGGATTCCTGCTGTCGGCGCGGCATGACGGATACCGCCGTCTGCCGGGGCGGCCGACGCATGCCAGGACCTTTCGCTGGCACGCCGGCGGGCGACTCGAAATCTCCGACAGCGTCGAGTCGACGCGACCCGTGCGTTCGGTGGCGCGCGTGCATTTCCACCCGGACTGCCGGATCGAGGAGGTGAACGGCGATGCCTGTACGGTAGGCACTCCCGGCGGGAGGATTCGGGTCGACTGGTCGGGATGGGCGGACGTGGCGGAAGACGACTCGGTCTACTGCCCGCAGTTCGGGGTCGAGATTCCCAATCCCTGCCTTCGGTTCTCCAGCGCGGTCGCCAGCCTTCGCGCCGCTGTCAGCATTTCGGTTCAGTAAGTGCGCATCCTCTTCCTCTCTCACTACTTCCCGCCGGAGCGGAATGCGCCGGCATCCCGAACCTTTGCCCACTGCAGGCGGTGGGCTGCCGCCGGCCATGCCGTCACGGTCGTGACGTGCGCGCCGCACCATCCGCGCGACGCGCTCTATCCCGGGTATCGCAACGCGCTGCGGCAGATCGAGTACGTCGACGGTATTCGCGTGGTGCGCTGCCTCACGTTGCTGGCCGCCAACGAAGGGACGTGGAAGCGGAGTGCGAGCTTCCTCTTCTACCTGGTGTCGGCGGTCTGCTGCGCGATGCTTGAGGAGCGGCCGGATATTGTCATCGCCACGTCGCCGCAGTTCTTCTGCGGATGGGCCGGCGTGGTGCTCGGCACGCTGCGACGCCGGCCTGTGCTGATCGAGATCCGGGATCTGTGGCCGGAGTCGATCGCAGCCGTCGGCGCGCTGCACGCTCGCCTGGTACTGAAGGCCCTGGAGAACCTGGAACGAGGGATGTACCGGGCGGCGAGCCACATCGTCACGCTGGGAGATGGGTATCGGGACGGACTGATTCAACGCGGGGTCGCCGCGGAGCGCATTTCCGTGGTGATGAACGGTGTGGATGGGGACCTGTTCGTGCCCGCCGAACGGGATCAGCGACTCGCGGATCGGTTGGGCGTCGCCGGCCGGTTCTGCGTCACCTACTGCGGCACGATCGGCCTGGCACATGGCCTGGAGGTGGTGCTGAGGGCTGCGAAACTCCTGCTGGATCGCAGCCGCTCCGACGTCGTGTTCCTGCTGGTCGGTGACGGTGCCCGGCTGGGCGCGCTGCGCGAGCAAGCGCTGCGGAGCGGTCTGGACAACGTGGTGTTCGCGGGAGCGCTCGACCGCGGTGAGATCCCCGCGCTCCTTTCGGTGTCTGACGCCTGTCTGGTCCATCTCCGCAAGGCAAGGACGTTCGCCACCGTGATGCCGTCGAAGATCTTCGAGTCCGCGGCGATGGCGCGTCCGATCATTCTGGGTGTGCAGGGATTCGCTCGTGAGTTCATCGCGAAAGCCGGGTGCGGCATCTGCGTCGAGCCGGAGAACGAAGAGGAACTTGTCGATGCGGCAGTGCGACTGGCCGACGACGCCGAGCTGAGAAACAGACTCGGAGCCGCCGGGAGGGAATACGTGACCGGGCGATTCGAACGCGACCGGCTTGCGGAGCGTTACCTCGGGATCATCGAACGGGTTATGGACCGGGCCGCATGCTGAGGGCTGCGTGGCGGCCGTTTGTCGGCGCGCCGGTGGTCGTGCTATTCAGTTGCCGGCGGCGCGGACCCGCCACGCGATCTCCTCTTTGAACCGAACCTGTTCCCATGAAACCAGTTAGCGCCGCCGTCGGACCCGTTCGCATCCTGTCTGTGTTCGGCACGCGGCCGGAGGCGGTGAAGATGGCGCCGGTGGCGCGCACGCTTGCCGCAGCCGACGGGGTAGACCATCGCATCTGCGTGACGGCCCAGCACCGGGAGATGCTGGACTCGGTGCTGGAGCTGTTCGAGTTGAACCCGGAGTACGACCTTGACGTGATGGCGCCGAACCAGGACGCGACGCACGTCACGTGCGCGGTGCTCACGGGCATGCGTGACGTGCTGGCGGAGGTGCGGCCGGACCGCGTGCTCGTGCACGGCGACCCGACGACCGCCCTGGCTGCCGCGCTCGCCGCCTACTACGCGAAAGTGCCGGTCGGGCACGTGGAGGCGGGGCTCCGCACGGGCGACCGGTATGCGCCGTGGCCGGAAGAGATGAACCGCCGGATCGCCGACGCGATCAGTGACCGTCATTATGCGCCGACGGAGGGGTCGCGGCAGAACCTGCTGGCGGAAGGGATCCCGGATGCGGGCATCACGGTGACCGGGAACACCTGCATCGACGCCCTGCACCACGTCGCGGAGCGGCTCGGCAGCGATGCGGCGTTGTCCGCGCGTGCGCGGGAATCTCTGCCCCCGCGGTCAACCGGCCGGCGGCTGATCCTGGTGACCGCGCATCGGCGGGAGAACTTCGGCGCCGGATTCGAGGAGATCTGCCGCGCGCTGGCAGCGATCGGCGCCCGCGACGACGTCGAGATCGTCTTTCCCGTGCACCCCAACCCCAACGTGCAGGAGCCGGTGCGGCGCCACCTGAGCGGCCGGCCGCACATCCACCTCATCGATCCCCTGGACTACCTGAGCTTCGTGGCGGTGATGAGCGACGCGCACCTGATCGTCACCGACTCCGGCGGCATCCAGGAGGAAGCGCCGGCGCTCGGCAAGCCGGTGTTGGTGATGCGGGAGGTCACCGAGCGGCCGGAGGCGATCGCGGCGGGGACCATCCGGCTGGTGGGCACCGACACGGAACGGATCGTTGGGGAGACGGAGCGGCTGTTGGAGGACGAGGAGGCATACGCGGCCATGGCGCGCGCGGCCAATCCGTTCGGTGACGGGCACGCGAGCGAGCGCATCCTTGCCGAGCTGACCGGTGGCTGACGCGCGGCCGCGGCGGGTGTCCGTGATCGGGCTGGGCTACGTGGGGCTGCCGACCGCGGCCAGCATTGCCGCCCGCGGCATCGAGGTGACCGGCGTCGACGTGGACACGGAACGCCTCTCAGCGATCGCGTCCGGGGTGGCGCCGACCGCCGAGGCGGACGTGAACGACCTGGTGCGCACGGTGGTCGCGGCCGGCGCGCTACGGACGGCGGTGACCCCGGAGCCGTCTGACGCGTTCATCATCGCCGTGCCGACGCCGCACGGACCGGATCACGCCCCGGACGTGAGCTTCGTGCGGACAGCCGCGGAGAGCCTGGCTCCGCTACTCCGACCTGGCAATCTGGTGGTCCTGGAGTCCACGTCGCCGGTCGGGACGACGGAGCAGCTCTGCGCCTGGCTTGCCGAGTCGCGCAGCGACCTGTCGTTTCCGCATGAGGCAGGGGCAGAGAGCGACATGCGCGTCGCGTATAGCCCGGAGCGGGCGATCCCGGGGAACATGCTGCACGAGCTGACCAACAACGATCGGGTCGTCGGCGGCGTCTCCGGCCCCTGCGCGACCGCGGCCGCCGGGCTCTATCGGGTGTTCGTGCGCGGCCGGTGCCACCTGACCTGCGCGCGCACCGCGGAGCTGGTGAAGCTCACCGAGAACGCGTACCGGGACGTGAACATCGCGTTCGCGAACGAGATCTCGCTGGTGTGCGACTCGCTGGGAGTGGATCCCTGGGAGCTCATCGGGCTGGCCAACCGGCACCCGCGGGTCGACATCCTGCGGCCGGGGCCGGGCGTCGGCGGCCACTGCATTGCGGTCGATCCGTGGTTCGTCGTCCACTCCGCGCCGGAACGGACGCCGCTCATCCGGGCAGCCCGGCAGGTGAACGGCGGCAAGCCGCTGTGGGTGGCGGAGCAGGTGCTGGCCGCCTGCCAGGGCATCGAGGCCCCGGTGATCGCCTGCCTTGGCCTCGCCTACAAGGCCGACGTGGGCGACCTGCGCGAGAGTCCGGCGATCGCCGTGATTGAGCGGCTGCAGGAAACGTGCCCCGGCCGCCTGCTGGTGGTCGAGCCCCACGTCGACCACCTGCCACCCGGTCTCGCGGCCGGCGGACGGACGACGCTGGTCAGCCTGGACCAGGCGCTGGCAGCCGACGTGCTCGTGTTGCTGACCGATCACCAGGAGTTCCGCCGCGTCGATCGAACGTGCGTCGCCGGCAAGCGCGTCATCGACACGCGCGGGACCTGGCACGACAAGGCGGAATAGGTTCAAAGATTGGAGACCCACCGTCGGTATTCCGTGCACGCAGTGGTCAGCGACGACGGCGCAGGTTCGCGGAGCCTGCCCTGCTGGCACATGTCGACGAGCGCTGCGACATGCGGTGCGCACTCCCTCGGCCGTCGCAATCTCGGATAGTCGTCCTTCTGTTCGTCAACCGATTGACCGTCCAGATATGCGATCCACGTTTCGATGTTCCAGGTGGGCACAAGTACCAGAACGTTGTCCCCCGGTTTTCCTATCGGGCGCTCTTGCTCAGGGCATGCACGCTCAAGCTGTGCGATCCGTCGCTCAACACCTTTGTCGTCACCGTCTATCATCGCTACGAGCGCTCGGGATACCCTCCTGCGACGGTGTTCTATCAGCTCTCTCGGAAACCGGTTCCGTACAAATTTCTCGGCGGAACATCGGCCCTTTGGGGCATCTCAACTCGTATCTTCCCGGCCTCCCAACCGGTCTTGACGAGGAATCGTCGCATGAACGCCTGCTGTTGCTGGTCTTCACACAACAAGACAATATGAACTTCTCTGCTCATTCCTCCCAACCCCTGGCGATGAGTTCGGAGAGCCTGAGTCCGTCGGTATCCGCTCCCACCTGAGGTTTACGTGTGGTTACGACCCCGGATATTTCCTTGTCCAACAGGACACCGTGCTCACCGCCAAGGTAGTCGATCAACTCCGGATGATGAGAAGTGATCACCGCCTGTGACAACGTCGCGCCGCAGGCATCCTCGAGGTTCATGAGCCACGGCTGGATTTCCGGAAGTGCCACGTAGTTTTCTGGTTCATCGAGAAACAGGGTGTATCCCTGATCGCTTGAGAGTTGCGTGAGGCCGTACAGGGCCACCAGTGCCCGTTGACCGTCGGAAATCTCTTCGAAGCGCAACTCGTAAGATTCCTGAGGATCCATATCTTCGCGATCGACAAACGCCACCATGAGCGCGCGTGTCTCATGGCCAATTCTCTCCAGGCGAATTCCCTTCAATCCCCCGCCAAGCGCCTGTTTCAGTGTGTTCGTGAACTCGGGGACCAGATCTGGACGCTCCTGAAGTACATGGCGGTACCAGTCAGAGAAATTTCGGCCATCGCGCTCCAGCA
This sequence comes from Spirochaetaceae bacterium, assembly GCA_028820215.1. The sequence continues at coordinate 35,490 of JAPPKD010000167.1, forward strand.
AAGGTGCCTCACTGTCCGACTCCGTTACGATGCTCGGTGGATGAATGCCGCACACGAGTACCTTCCTCATGAACTCCAGGAAGCTTGTCAAGCGTGTGTTGTCGCCACGGGACGCGACCCGTGCGAGTGCGGACTCCGACCAGTCAGCGGCATAGATTGGCCCGGGAGAATGATTGTCTCGATAGAGCTTGACCTCGCCTTGCGAGCACTCAAAGAGTGGCCGTCCGTCCGCTACCAGCCTCTCGATGTGGATGCGCGCCTTCTTCGAAGGTCGCTCATGCTCAACCTCGAGCCGGTAGGTAAAATCCCCAGGCTCCAACCGTATGTCGATCTCGAATATCTGGAGATCTTGACGCTGCCAGCGCGTCAAGGTGCGCGTTGGGAACGTATCGGCATCGGTGACCCTGGCATCGCCGGACAGAAGCCGGCGCAACGCGTACATGATGTCGAGTACAGCGGTCTTGCCGACCCCACTGGGACCGAGCAGCAGAGACAGCTCCTGGAGATGCAACTCGAAATTCACCAAGCACTTGTAGTTGTTGACGTATAGTCTTTGTATCATCCCAATGCTCCGATCGACGGTATCGAGTCGGTCGCGTTGACTGTACCATGTCGCAGCCGACGCCGGTGGGAGCTCATCAGGCTGGCCAACCGCGCGTCGACATCCTGCAGCCGGGTCCGGGCGTCGGCGGCCACTGCATCGCGGTCGATCCGTTGGTTCATCGTCCACTCGGCGCCGGAGCGGACGCCGCTCATCCAGGCGGCCCGCCACGTGAACGGCGGCAAGCCGCTGTGGGTGGCGGAGCAGGTGCTGGCCGCCTGCCCGGGCATCGAGGCCCCGGTGATCGCCTGCCTTGGCCTCGCCTACAAGGCCGACGTGGGCGATCTACGCGAGTGTTGGGTCCCACGTAGTTTCGTCAGGGAATTCCCGGAATGATTCGCCCGGGT
>JAPPKD010000003.1 GCA_028820215.1 Spirochaetaceae bacterium
GATCAAATCATTGCCGCAATGGGAGTTAAGGCAATTTCAGGCTCTGGAAGTTCCGACTAGTGGAACGACACGGATGGAGGATCCTGTTCCATCCGGAACTGGTCAGGCAGCTCGGAAAGCTCAAGGAAGCACGGGACCGCGCTCGGCGAAGGGAGCCGCACGGATTTGCGTCGAATGCGAACGTCAAGCTGCTGAGGGCGGTCAACCGGGCGATGATGGAGGCGATCCCTCAGGACCCATCCCGCGTCGAGTACCGGCAGGGGAATACGCTCGGGGTCCGCTACCGCCACTGGCGGCGCGCCAGGATCGGCAGACGGTTCCGGCTGTTCTTCCGTTATGACGGCAGGGCGAAGGTGATCGTCTATGCATGGCTGAATGACGAACGCACGGTACGGTCCTCGGGGAGCAAGACCGATCCGTACGCCGTCTTCGCCAGAATGCTCGCGCAGGGGAGTCCGCCCGACGATTGGGACTCGTTGATTACGGCTTCAGGGCGGAGCCCGCAACCAGGGAGGTAACGGCGTCCGGCCGCGAGCCACTGCACCTCGAACGACAGGTCCAAGAGACCGAGGGCCTACGAGCTGTAGACGCCCAGGATGCGGTAGCTCGCGGTGAGATCGCGCAACTCCGCCTCGGCGTTGCCGAGCGCGTCGGCGGCGGCGCCCAGGGCAACGTCGACGTAGAAGCGGTACTCCCAGGGGCGTCCGGGGATGGGGCGGGACTCCAGCTTGGTCATGTTGAGGTCGTGCTTGGCGAACACGGTCAGGCACTCCGAGAGCGCGCCGGGGCGGTCCGGGGTGGAGAACACCAGGGAGGCCTTGTCGGCCGGCGCCAGGGGTGGGTGGTCGGCCGCGGCGATGAGCAGGAACCGCGTGTAGTTCTGGGGGTTGTCCTCGATTCCCTGCTTGAGCACGCGCATCCGGTAGGTACGCGCCGCCTCCTCGCTGGCGATGGTGGCGTCGCTCATCTGTCCTTCGCGGGCCAGGTGGGCGACCGCTCCGGCGGTGTCGTAGAACGACACCGACTGCCAATCATGCTCGCTCAGATAGCGCCGGCACTGCGCCAGTCCCTGCGGGTGCGAATAGACGCGCCTGATGCCGTCGATGGTCGCGCCCGGCCGGCCGATCAGGTTGTGTACGATGCGGATGTTGCGCTCGGCGACGATCGTCAGGTCCGGAAACTGCAGCAACAGCTCGAAGTTCTGGTGAATGGTGCCGGTCAGCGAGTTCTCGACCGGCAGGGCGCCGTAGCGGCAGGCGCCCGACAGCACCGCCTCGAACACGTCCCGGAACTCCCGGCACGGCACGGGCTCGGCGCGTTCCAGGAAGCGGCGGATGGCGATCTCGCTGTTGGCGCCCATCTCCCCCTGGAAGGCGACCCTGGGCAATTCGCCGTCGTCGCCGGCGGGACGCGGTGATGCGGTCTTGGCCGTTCCCAGCGGCAGACGCGCCACCTCCATGCCCAGCACGGCGGCCAGTCCGTCGATGTCGCGCATCAGCTTCTCGAACTGCGCCGGATACAGCGACTGAGGCCCATCGGACAGCGCCCGCTCCGGGTCCGGGTGTACTTCGACCAGCAGTCCCTGAGCGCCGGCGGCCAGCGACGCCAGCCCCATGGGCGGCACCCTGCCGCGGACACCGGTGCCCAGGCTGGGGTCGACGATGATCGGCAGGTGCGAGAGCGCCTGCACGGCCGGCACCGCCGACAGGTCCAGGGTGCTGCGGGTGGCGGTCTCGAAGGTGCGGATGCCGCGCTCGCACAGGATCACGTCCTCGGCTCCGTTGGCCAGCAGGTACTCGGCCGACATGAGCAGGTCGCGGACCCTGGCGCCCATGCCGCGCTTGAGCACCACCGGCTTCCCGAGGGCGCCCACCCGTCGCAGCAGGTCGAAGTTCTGCATGTTGCGGGCGCCGATCTGCAGCACGTCGACCAGCTCGGCCATCTCCGCCAGGTGGTCGGGCGACGACGCCTCCGACACCACCGGCATCCCGTGGCGATCGCCCGCCTCGCGCAGGAAGCGCAGGCCCTCCAGCCCGAGACCCTGGAAGGAGTACGGCGAGGTTCGCGGCTTGATCGCCGCGCCGCGCAGCAGCACCGCACCGGACTCGGCCACCAGCGCGGCGCACTCCATGATCTGGTCGCGGCTCTCCACCACCGACGGGCCGGCGATCACGGCGATGCGCTGGCCGCCGATGCGGATGGGGCCGACCGATACCACCGTGTCGGCGCTCTGCACCTCTCGGGAAGCCAGCTTGTACGGCTTGGAGATCGGCAGCACCTGCTCCACCCCGTCGATCGCCTCGTACGCATGGGGATCGGTCACCCGCGGACCGACCGCGGCCAGCACGGTGCGCTCGCCGTCCTCGATCTGCCGCACCGTGAACCCCTGCTCCTGAAGCTCGCGGCGGACTGCCTGCCGGCGGGACTCGGAGATGCCGCGCGCCAGAACGACTACCATGAAGCGGCGATTATCCACGACGGCGCGCGTGTTCCGCCAGTAGCCGGGTGCCGGCCCCCGCGCTGGCCCCCCAAACCCGAGACCCCTATACTGGAGCATGCGAAAACTGCTGGTGCAGTACGTCAAGGACCTGACGGCCGGCCGTCTGGCCTCGGGATTCGAGCACTCGGCGCGCGTCTACCACCTGGCGCGAGAGATCGGCGAGGGCATGGACTACGACGACGACGTCCTGCACGCCGCCTGCTTCCTGCACAACATCGAGACGCCGGCGCGCGGGGCCGGGGCCGCCACCGACCGGGCGCGGGTGCTGCTGAGCGAAGTCGGCTTCGACGTGAGCAAGGTCAACGCCGTGTGCGATGCGATCGCCGAGCACGCTCCCGGCTCCCAGCCTGATGGACTGGAGGCGAAGCTGCTCTACGACGCCAACCTGCTGGATACCGTCGGCGCGGTGGGGTTCGCCCGCCTGTCGATCGGGGCGTTCTTCTGGCACCATCTGAAGACCATGGAAGAGGTCCTGGCGTTTCTGCGCGAGCGCCTTGCGCACTCGGAGCGGTTCTGCTTCGAGGTGTCGGCGCAGATGGCGCAGGAGAAGCTTGCCTTCATGCGCCACGCCGTCGACCAGTTCGAGGCCGAGCTGGCGCTCTGACGCCGATCCCGAATCACAGGCAGGGCAATACCCATCATGCAACCACCGAGTTCGAGAGCGCCGGCCGATTTGCACCCATTGGAGGCGGCAGCGCTCCGCGAGGTGCAGCCGGGTGAGGACTACACGCCGGAAGCGCTGGCCGCGGCGGCCGGCCTGGTCCTGGGTCAGGTCAATCAGGTCATCTCCTGGCTCACCGGCAAGGGCTGGCTGGCCGAGACCAGCCACGTCAGCGAGGTCGAGCACGATCTGACCGAGCTGGGCCGCTCGTATCAGCGCGACGGCACCCCGGAGGAGCGGATCCTCCGGCAGCTCGAAGGCGGTCCCCTGTCGCTGCCGGACCTTGCCGAGCGTACCGCGCTGGAGCAGCGCGAGGTGGGTTCGGCGTACGGGACCCTCGCGCGCGCCCGCGCCGTGCGGATGGACGATCAGAAGCGCGCCATGGCGATCGGCGCCCCGCCGGCGGCGCTGGCGACCGCCCGCCGCCTGCTTGACGCCGCAGTGGCCGGGCCGTTGCGGGAGTCGGCGCTTGCGGACGGCGACCGGGAGGTGCTGGCGACTCTCAGCCGGCGGCGCGGGGCGCGCGGGCCCTTCCGGGCGAGCGACCGGGAGACGGTCTTCTACCGCCTGACCGGGCAGGGAGCGCAGGTCGCGGCGGCGCTCGCCGCCGGTCCTGCGGGCGCGGCCGAGGCGATCGGCGTGCTGACCCCTGAGATCCTGGCGTCCGGCGCCTGGCGGGAGCGGGGCCTGCGCCCCTACAACGTCGAGACCCCGCCGAACCGGGTGCTGTTCGGTCGCCACAACCCGTACGCGACCTTCCTGGACGATCTCAAGGACAAGCTGGTCTCGCTCGGTTTCCAGGAGTTCGACGGGCCTCTGGTGGAGACCGAGTTCTGGAACTGCGACGCGCTCTTCATGCCGCAGTCCCACTCGGCGCGCGACATCCACGACGTGTTCTACGTCAGGGAGCCGACCCACACCGCCTCGATCCCGGAGCGGTTCATGGACCCGGTGGCCGACGCCCACGAGCGCGGCGGACGGACCGGCAGCCGCGGCTGGGGCTACCGCTTCGACCGCGACTTCACGCGCCGGCTGATCCTGCGCAGCCAGGGGACGGTGCTGTCGGCGAAGGCGCTCACCGGGGCCGAGGTGCCGGGCAAGTACTTCGGAGTGGTGCGCTGTTTCCGGTACGACGACGTGGACGCCACCCACCTGGCCGACTTCTACCAGACCGAGGGGATCGTCCTGAGCGAGCGGGCCAACCTGCGCTCGCTACTGGGCCTGCTGGAGCTGTTCGCCAGGGAGGTCGCCAAGGCGACGGAGGTTCGCTTCGAGCCCGGCTACTTTCCGTTCACGGAGCCGTCGGTGGAGCTGTGGGTCAAGCACCCGCAGCTCGGCTGGTTCGAGCTGGGCGGAGCGGGCATTTTCCGCCCCGAGGTGTGCGATCCGATGGGCGTGGACGTACCGGTGCTGGCGTGGGGGCTTGGCATCGACCGCATGGCGCTGCTGTCGCTGGGGCTGGACACGGTGCGAGAACTGTTCTCGGAGGACATCGAGCGCGTGCGCACGCGCGCTGCCGCGGCGGCGGCCGGCGGGAGAGCGTAGGCATGCCCAAGATCGACGTGGCCGACGGCCTGCTGGAGCGGTTCCTGGGCCGGCCGATCGACGACGCGGAACTGGAGCCGCTGCTGTCCTGCGCCAAGGCGGTGCTGGACGAGCGCGACCTGGATGCCGGAATCCGCCGCATCGAGCTCAACGACACCAACCGGCCCGACCTGTGGTCCACCGCCGGCCTGGCACGGCAACTGCGCGCCCGGCTGGGCGAGCCGCTTCCGTCCTACGACTGCTTTTCCGAGCCAGGGGCTTCCCTCCCCTCGCAGCAGCGCGTCATCGATGTCGACGCGGGGCTGAAGTCGATACGGCCCTACATCGTCGGCTTCCAGGCGAGCGGGACCGCGGTCGGCGAGGCCCTGCTGGTCGACCTGATCCAGACGCAGGAGAAGCTGTGCTGGAGCTTCGGCCGCAAGCGGCGGTCGATCGCCATGGGCGTCTACCGGGCCGGCCGCATGCGCTACCCGATCCGCTACGTGGCCGCCGATCCGGATGCCACCTCGTTCGCGCCCCTGCCTGCCGACGAGCAGCCGCCTCAGGAAATGAGCCTGCGGCAGGTGCTCTCCGGCCATCCCAAGGGCGCGGAGTTCGGCCCGATCATCGCCGGGTACGACCGCTATCCCTTTCTGGTGGACGCCGCGGGCGATGCGCTGAGCCTGCCGCCGGTCATCAACAGCGCCGGGCTGGGGGCGGTCACGCCTGCCGACGACGACCTGTTCGTCGAGGTGACCGGCACCGACCTCAGCCACCTGTTGCTGGCCACGGCGGTCGTCGCCTGCGACCTGGCCGATACCGGCTTTCGCATCCATCCGGTCACCACCAGGTACCCGTACGACACGCCGTTCGGCCGGGAGGTGACCGCGCCGCTGGCGTTCCAGGTGCCGGTCCGCGTCGAGCTGTCCTACGTGCGGCGGCTGCTCGGCGAGCCGGTCGCGGCGGCCGACGCGCTGGACTCCCTGCGGCGCGCCGGTGTCGAGGCGGAGGTGTCCGGCGACACCCTGACGGTGCGTCCGCCGCCGTTCCGAAACGACTTCCTGCATCCGGTGGACGTGATCGAGGAGGTGGTGATCGGCCGTGGCCTCGAGACGTTTCGCCCCGCGCTGCCGGAGGACTTCACGGCCGGCCGGCTGACCGACGTCGAGCTGTTCAGCCGGCGCGCGCGGGCGCTGATGGTGGGACTGGGGTACGAGGAACTGATGGTCAGTTACCTTGGCTCGGAGCGCGACCACGTCGAGCGGATGCGGGCGGCCGGCGACGCGGAGCTCGACGGACAGGTCCTGCGCATCGCCAACCCGATCTCGGAAAGCTACGCGGTGGTGCGCGCCTCCAGCCTGCCCAGCCTGCTGCGCTGCGAGGCGGCCAGCGCGCACGCCGTCTACCCGCACCGCCTGTTCGAGGTGGGCAAGGTCGCCCGCCGCGACGCCGGGGACGATTCCGGCACGGTGACGCGCACCCATCTGGGCTTCCTGATCGCCGACGGGGCGGCCGGCTTCAACGACGTCAACGAGCACCTGGCCGGGTTGCTCTACTACCTGCGCATCCCCTACCGGCTGCGCGCGTGCGCCGATCGCAGGTTTGCGCCGGGCCGCGCCGCGGAGGTGCTGGTCGGCGCGGACGACACGCGCGCCGGTGTGATCGGCGAGGTGCACCCGGAGGCGCTGGCGGCGTGGGCGATCCAGATGCCGTGCGCCGCCTGCGAGCTGGAGTTGGAGACGCTGGAGGCGGCCACCTCGTCATAAGCCTCCTTCGTCGCCCCAAAAACCGTCGCCTGTGGCTCCGGGTTTTGGCCCATCCTCACCTGCGGGCGATCGGGAACCGGCGGCCGGGGCCGAAGGCGCGTGGTGACAGCTTGATCACGGTCGCGGCCTGGCGCCGCTTGTGCTCCGAGCGCGCCACCATCTGCAGGATGCGCCCGACGAGCTCGGGCTCGAAGCCGGCGGCGGCGATCTGCTCGGCGCCTTCACTCTCCTCGACGTAGCGCCGCAGGATCGCGTCCAGCACGTCGTACGGCGGCAGCGAGTCGCTGTCGAGCTGATCGGGCCGCAGCTCTGCGGACGGCGGCTTGTCGATGGTCGCCTGCGGGATGGCCGGGCCGTCTTCGTTGATGCGGCGGGCAAGCGCGTACACCTGCGTCTTCCACAGGTCGCCGATCGGCGCCAGCGCGCCTGCCATGTCGCCGTACAGGGTGGCGTAGCCGGTGGCCAGCTCGCTCTTGTTGCCGGTGGCCAGGGCCAGCGCGCCGGTCTTGTTCGCGAACGCCATCACCAGCGTGCCGCGGATGCGCGCCTGCAGGTTCTCCTCCGCCGTGTTGGGAGGGCGGCCGGCAAAGACCGGCCCCAGCGTGTCCAGGTATGCCGCAAACGCCGGCTCGATCGACAGCACGTGGAAATCGATCCCGAGCGCGCGCGCCAGGTCCTCCGCATCGCGCCGGCTCCCGGGCGACGAGTAGCGCGAGGGCAGCGCGAAGGCGGTGACACGCTCGGGGCCCAGTTGGCGCGCGGCGACGGCGGCCACAACCGCGGAGTCAATGCCGCCGGAGATCGCCAGGCAGACACGGTCGTGGCCGGTCTTTGCCAGGTAGTCGCGCAGGCCGATGCCGATCGCGGATTCGACCTCCCGGTAGTCGTCCGTGGCAGGGGCGGCGACGCCGGTCGAGTCGGTGTCGATCACGGCCACGTCCTCCCGGAACCCGGGCGACCGGTGGATCAGCCGGCCGTCGCATGAGCACGCCATGGACTGCCCGTCGAAGATGAGCCCGTCGTTGCCCCCGACCGCGTTGGCGTACACGACCGGGCAGCCACCGGTGGCCGCCACCCGAGCCAGCAGCGCGGCGCGAAGCGCCGGCTTGCCGAGGTGGTACGGCGATGCCGACGGCGCCAGCATCAGCGTCGCGCCGGCGCGCGACTGCTCGGCGACCGGGTCGCGCGCGTAGACGCCTGCGGGATCGGGGTCCGACTCCCACCAGATGTCCTCGCAGATGGTGAGCCCCAGCCGCTCGCCGGCGAACGGCACGGGCCGGCAGGCGGCGGCCGGCTCGAAGTAGCGCGCCTCGTCGAACACGTCGTAGGTGGGCAGCAGGCTCTTGGCCTGCGAGCCGACCATGGTTCCGTCGGCGAGCAGGGTGGCGACGTTGTGCAGCGCCTTGCCGATACCCGTCCGGTTCGGGGCGACGTGTCCGGCCACCACGCCCAGCCCCGGCGGAAGCAGCCGGCGCAGCCGGTCGACCGCGTCGAGGTTGGCCGTCACGAACGACCGGTGGTCCAGCAGGTCCATCGGCGGGTAGCCGCACACCGCCAGCTCCGGGCAGACCATCAGCGTGGCGCCGCCGGCTTGCGCCGCCCGCGCGGCGGACACGATGCGGTCGACGTTGCCGGCGAAGTCGCCGATGGTCGGGTTGATCTGGGCCAGGGCGATCCGCACGACCCCTCCTGTTGCGGGAGCTTCCTACCCCAGAGACGACTCGAACGTCCGACCCACGGTTTAGGAAACCGTTGCTCTATCCACCTGAGCTACTGGGGCATGTGCGCCGCACGGCGCCGCATCAAGTTACACCGCTCGGGCACGGACGGCGAGTCCCGAGCCCGACGGCCTGCGCTTCCGGGTGCGGCTCCACGCACGCCCGGCGTACCCATGCGCCGATGCCGGCGTCGCGAAGCCGCCGCTCGATCTCGGAGAGCTGCGCCTCGGAGGCGGGTTCGGTGACCACCCGGATCCGGTCCCCGAACGGCTCCAGGGTGGCGGGGATGTCCCGGAGTCGCAGCCGGTCGAGCAGGTCGTGGGCGTTGTCCGGGATCCTGAACACCCCGACTTGCAGCAGGTACCGCGTCGGGGGCGGTACCTGCAGAACGTGCAGGCGCACCCGGGCCACCCCGGAACGCAGCATCCCCAACTCGCGTGCGGCGCCTAGGGACAGGTCGATGATGCGGTCGGCCACGAACGGACCGCGGTCGTTGATGCGGACCTCGACGCTTCCGCTACCGCCCGTAAGGGAGACTCTCACCAGGGTGTCGAACGGCAGGGTCGGGTGCGCGGCGGTCAGCGCGAACATGTCGTACTGCTCGCCGCTCGCGGTCGGCCGGCCATGGAACTGCCAGCCGTACCAGGATGCCAGGCCGGTGATGCCCGCGGGGAGTGCTGCCCGCTCGTGCTGGCTGGGCGCGGCGGTGAACGATACCGGCAGCGCCTCCTGCGCGGCGGCGCCGGCGGCGATGAGCGCGAACAAAGCCAGGAAGATGGCGTACATCCACTTGATTATCGACTCCGGGATCTGCAAATTGAGGCCGGCGATGAGCGGCGATCTGCGTGCGGCCCTGGCCGCCGAGCGTCCCCTGCAGGTGGTCGGCGTGATCAACGCCTATGCCGCGGTGCAGGCGCGGTCGGCCGGATTCCGGGCGATCTACCTGTCCGGCGCGGGCGTGGCCAACGCGGGATTCGCGCTACCCGACCTGGCGATGACCGGCCTGGGGGACGTGCTGGAGGACACGCGCCGGATCACCGGTGCCGTGCCCCTGCCGTTGCTGGTGGATGCCGACACCGGCTGGGGCGAGGGCCTTACCATCGGCCGCACCGCCCGCGAGTTGGCGCGCGCGGGCGCCGCCGCCATGCACCTGGAGGACCAGGTGCAGACCAAGCGGTGCGGGCACCGCGGCGGCAAGCAGCTCGTGGCGGCCGACCTGATGCAGGAGCGGATCGCCGCGGCCGCAGACGGCCGGCCCGACGAGCGCTTCGTGGTGATGGCGCGCACCGACGCGCTGGCGGTCGAGGGTCTGGAATCGGCGGTGGAGCGGTGCGGGCGCTACGTGGAAGCCGGAGCGGATATGATCTTCTTCGAAGGGGCCACCGCACTCGAGCAGTTCGGCCGCGTGGCCGACGCGGCAAGGGTGCCGGTGCTGGCCAACATCACCGAGTTCGGAAAGACGCCGCTGTGGACGCGCGAGCAGCTCGCGGCGGCCGGGGTGGCGCTGGTGCTCTACCCGCTGTCCGGGTTCCGCGCCATGGCCAAGGCGGCGGCCGGCGTGTTCGAGACGATCCGGCGCGATGGCACGCAAAGGGAGACGATCACGCAGATGCAGACACGTGCGGAGCTGTACGAGACACTGGATTACGAGCGCTATGAGGCGCGTGCGGACGCGATCCTGGCCCGGGCGGACCAGGGACGGAACGGCAACCGTGGCTGAGGCGAGCGCCGGTCTGAGCGGCGTGGTCGCCGGCCGCTCGGCGATCGCGACCGTCGGCAAGGGCCACGGCCTGCGCTATCGCGGCTACGCGATCGAGGAGCTGGCGGGTGGCGCCTGCTTCGAGGAGGTGGCCTGGCTGCTGATCCACGGCGAGCTGCCGGGACGCGCCGAGCTCGACGTGTATCGGCAGCGGCTGGCCGCGCGCCGGGCGCTGCCGGAGGCGGTCCGCGGGATCATGCAGCGGTTGCCCGATCACGCCCACCCGATGGACGTGCTGCGTACCGGCTGCTCGGCGCTGGGAGCGGTCGCCCCGGTCGTGGATCCCGCCGCCATGGTGGACGCGGCCGACACGCTGCTGGCGCAGTTGCCGGCCGTCATCGGCGCGTGGCGCGGCGCCGTCGCGGATGGTGCCGGCGCCGGGTCGCTCGCCGCCCACACCCTGGTGCAGCTCGGCGCCGGGCCGGTGACGCCCGAGGCCGAGCGCACCCTGGACGTCGCCATGACCCTGTACGCCGAGCACGAGTTCAACGCCTCCACCTTCGCGGCGCGAACCGCAGCCTCCACCCTCACCGACTTCCACTCCGCGATCACGGCAGCCATCGGCACGCTGCGCGGGCCTCTGCACGGCGGCGCCAACGAGGCGGCGCTCGACCTGATTCGCTCCTTCGACGACCCGGACGCGGCCGAAGCCGGCGTCATGCGGGCGCTGGCTGAGAAGAAGCTGATCATGGGGTTCGGCCACCGCGTCTACCGCGACGGCGATCCCCGCTCGCCGATCATCGAGGCGTGCGCGGAGCGGCTGGGGGCCGGGCACGGCGGCGCCCGGATGCTGGCGATCGCGCGCCGCATCGAGGCGGTGATGCGGCGGGAGAAGGGGCTGTTCCCGAACCTGGACTTCTACAGCGCCGTGGTGTTCGACCAGCTCGGCATCGAGCAGCGCCTGTTCACGCCGGTGTTCGTGATCGCCCGCCTGACCGGCTGGGCCGCGCACGTCATCGAGCAGCTCGCCGACAACAAGCTGATCCGCCCCACCGCCGAGTACGTCGGCCCCGACGACCGGGCGTTCGTGCCGCTTTCGGAGCGCTCTACTCCTTGAGCGCCAGGTGGACGATGACCGGCAGCGCGACGCCTGCCGGCAGCGTGCCGGTCAGGCGCAGCCAGCCGCCGAAGTGGCGGAGGCGCGCGAACGTGGTCGGTCCCGGCGTGCTCGGCAGCGCGATCTCCGTGCCCTCGTCGGTCCAGTGGATGCCGTCCGGCGCGATCTGCACGCGGGCGACCGCACCGGCGGGAGCCTCGCCGTCGATGAGGCGGAGGAAGAAGATTGCCTCGCGCGCCCACGCCGATTCGTACGGCTCGGTGGCGAACTCGCCTTCCCAGGTGGTGCCCAGCTCGATCGCCGCGGTGTGACTCTGCCTCATCGTTCCTCTCCCCTCACGTGGCCGTGGAGACCGCGACGCTGTCCACGTACAGGAACGCGCGCGTGGCGGCGTCGCTCTCCACGAAGAAGGCGACGTTCAGCATCGACCACAGGTTGGGCATCGCCGGCAGCCGCATCGGCTCGATGCCGGCCACGTCCAGGTCGCGCTCGTTGCAGCGGAATCCCAGGAAGCGCATGCCGGCCAGGTCGAAGTCCAGCCGCAGGTAGTACCAGTTGTGCTTGGTGGCGATCTCGTTGTAGCAGAGCCGCTGGCCGCCGCCCGGAACGTCGACCCAGTTGCGGGACTTGAAGTGGAAGTGCGACCAGGTCTTGCCGCGGGTGCCGATGTCGTGGAGCGGCTCGCGCTCGTTCTTGTACTGCCAGCACTCGGCGCGCCGGCCCTCGAATGCGTTGAGGTAGCGGATGTGCGGCATGACCCGGAGCGGCTCGGCCGCCTGCTCGTCGGCGTGCTGGAGGTCGAGCAGGATCCCGAACGCGCGCACCGCCGTCTCGCCGAGCTCCAGCTCGTTCGCCTCCGGCTTGAAGGTGACGATCGCCTCCACGCGCAGCGGTCCGGCGGTGCGGAAGGTGGAGCGCTTGATCGCCGTGCAGAAGGTGCCGGGCTTGGCGCGCGTGGCCAGCTTCAGCGCGTAGGCGCCGCCGATCGCGCCGGAGGTGCCCGCGTCCCACATGGTCAGGTTGCTGAGCATCGGCGGGCGCATGTCCATGTACTCCGGCAGCATGGCGTCAACACGGTCCTCGTAGTTGCCGATCAGCGCGCCCCAGCCGTTCACGCCGTCGTTGAAGTCGTCGTAGAACAGCAGCCGCTGCAGCGGCTCGAACGAGCTCAGGGTCGTGTGTGCCTGCATGGCGGCACTGTCTCACACCCGCCGGCGCGCGGGAACCGGCCTGCAAGGAGATCAGGAGGACAGCTCGCCCAGCTCCAGCAAAGGACGGGCGTGTGATATGGTTCATATGACCACATCAATCGATACGGTTGGGAAGAATGATACGCGAAGCCAGCGCGATGGCCGTGCGGCAGCATCTGGGCGAGTTGCTGAACGAGGTTCAGTATCGGAGGGGGAAGATCGTCGTTACCAAGGCGGGCAGGCCGGTTGCCGCCCTCGTCGATATCGCGATGTTCGAGCGCCTGCGCAAGCTGGACGAGGAATTCGACCGCATGAGGGGCGAGTTCGCGCACGCGTTCGCCGATGCGACCGAACACGACGTGCAGGCTCTGACCGATGAGGCCGTCAAGGCCGTGCGGCGGCACCGTTGACGCCTGATGAGGGTCGTGCTCGACACGAACGTGTTGCTGTCGGGCCTGATGACGCCAACGGGAGTGCCGGGAAGGATCGTCGCGGCATGGATCGACGCGGAGTTCGAGCTCGTGATGTCGCTCGATCAGGTCAGTGAAGTCGCTCGGGTCCTGGCGTATCCGAAGATCCGTGACCGGCTGTGTTGGGACCAGGAGCGAATCGAGAGCTTCATCAAGCAGCTTCATGTTCGAGCCGAGGTGATCGACCTCGGATCGACCGCGGCCGAGGTGCCGCGGGATCCCAAGGACTCCCCTGTGCTGGCGCCGCTGGTGGCGGCGAAGGCCGACCTCCTGGTGACCGGTGACGCTGATCTCCTGGCGCTGCGCAGCGGCCATCCGATCGAGACGCCGACAGAGTTCGGGAGTCGTCTCTGAAATGGTGTGCATCGCATGAAAACGGATGAGGTCCTGGAGCGGCTCGCCGCCTACGCGGCGGAGCCGCCGCCGTTCCCGCAGGCAGCCCACGACGGCGCTCGTCTGTGTCTGCTGGATGCGCTGGGCTGCGCCGCGTTGGCGCTACGCCACCCTGCCTGCACCCGCCTCTTGGGACCGTTCGTCCCGGGCCAGGACGCAGCCGTGCCCGGCGGCGCCCGGGTGCCCGGCACGGCGCTTGCGCTGGACCCGATACAGGCGGCGTTCAACATCTCGATGCTGATCCGCTGGCTGGACTACAACGACACGTGGCTGGCGGCCGAGTGGGGCCACCCCTCTGACAACATGGGCGCGCTGCTGGCCGTGGCAGACCACCTGTGCCGCACGGGGCAGCGCCGCGTCACGATGCGCGAGCTGGAGTCGCTGATCGTGCGCGCTTACGAGATCCAGGGCGTGCTGGCGATCGACAACAGCTTCAACCGCGTGGGATTCGATCACGTCCTGCTGGTGAAGCTGGCCTGTGCGTGCACGGTGACCGCCCTGCTCTCAGGCGACGCGCGGGCCGTGGCGGACGCCGCGTCTCAGGCGCTGGTCGACGCCGGCCCGCTGCGTACGTACCGCCACGCGCCCAACACCGGTTCGCGCAAGTCGTGGGCGGCCGGCGACGCCGCGGCGCGCGCGGTGCAGCTCGCCTACCTGACGATGCGCGGGGAGCCGGGCTACCCGCGCGCGGTGGAGACGCCGCGCTGGGGCTTCGACGCGGTGCTGCTGCGCGGGCAGCCGCTGCGCTGCGGGCCGCTGGCCAGCCACATCGTCGAGCACGTGCTGTTCAAGGTCGACTTCCCCGCGGAGTTCCACGCGCAGACCGCGGCCGAGGCGGCGATCGCCCTGCACCCGCGGGTGCGCGACCGGCTGGACGAGATCGAGCGCATCGACATCCGCACCCAGGAGGCCGCGGTGCGGATCATCGACAAGACCGGCCCGCTGGCCAATCCGGCCGACCGCGACCACTGCCTGCAATACATCGTCGCGGTGGGGCTTCTGGCCGGCGAGCTGACCGACCACCACTATGATGACGAGTTCGCGGCTGACGCGCGCATCGACCGGCTGCGCGGCCTGATGCGGGTGGCCGAGGAGCCGTCGTACAGCGCCGGCTACCTGGATCCGGCCGAGCGCTCGATCGCCAACGCCGTGCAGGTGCACTTCACCGACGGCACCAGCACGAATTCCGTGGAGGTGGTCTATCCGATCGGCCATCCGCGCCGGCGCGCGGAGGCGCTGCCCCGGCTGCGGCGCAAGCTGCGGGCCAACCTGGCGACGGCGTTCGACGCCCGGAGGGTGGAGCGCATCGCGGCCTGGTTCGACGACGGCGCCGCGCTGGCGGACATGACGGTGTCGGACTTCATGGAGGCTCTGGTTGTCGAGCCATGACCTCGACGGGAGGAAGCGAATGCACGTATTGATCACCGGTTCCGCCGGCAGACTGGGCCGGGTGCTGGTCGCGGGCCTGTCCGCACGGCACCGGTTGCGCGGCTACGACCTGCAACCGACACCGGGCGTCGAGGATTCGGTGGTCGGCGACCTTCAGAACCCGGAGCGGCTGACCGCCGCGGCGGACGGGGTGGACGGCATCGTCCACCTGAGGGCCGTCGTGGGCGGTGCGCACGGCTGGGAGGCCGTGCTTCAGGCCAACATCGTCGGCATGCGCAACGCGCTGGAGGCGGCGCGTCGCGCCGGTGTGCGGCGCTTCGTGTTCGCGAGCCGCGCCGGACTGGTCGAGCGCTATCCGCGCAAGCTGACGCGCACGGTGGACCTGCCGACGCGGCCGTTCGACGACTATTCGGTCAGCAAGGCGTTCGGGGAACAGCTCGGCCACCGCTACCACGACGATTTCGGGATCGAGTTCGTGGCGGTGCGCATCGGCAGCTTCCGCGCCGACCGGACCGATACCCGGCATCCGCACGACCTCAGCCACGGCGACGCCGTGCGGGTGTTCGAGGCGGCCCTCACCCATCCCGGTGTGGGTTTCGAGATCGTCTTCGGCGTCTCCGACGCGGTGTGGCCGCTGTACGACCTGGACCACGGGCGCCGCGCCATCGGCTACCACCCGCAGGACCGCTGCGAGCTCACCGAGGCGGCGGACACCTCTCCCCGCTTCCGCGACTGAGGCGCCGGGCCTCAGAGAAGAAAGGGCGCCGCACGCGGAGTTGATCCGCGCCAGCGCCCTCCGGTCTATCCGATGCGTGCGGCGCTACGCGGCGATCATCGCGTGCGGGTCGATCACGAACTTGGTCGCCGCACCCTTGTCGAAGTCCTGGTAGCCGTTGGGGGCGTCGTCCAGGGAGATGACCTGCGCGTTGACCGCCTCAGCGATCTGCACCTTGTCGTAGACGATCGCCTGCATGAGCTGGCGGTGGTAGCGCATCACCGGACACTGGCCGGTGGTGAAGTGATGGGACTTGGCCCAGCCCAGGCCGATGCGGATCCCCAGGTTGCCGATCTTGGCGTTGTCGTCGACGCCGCCCGGATCGCCGGTCACGTACAGGCCGGGAATGCCGATGCCGCCGCCGGCGCGGGTCACTTCCATCACCGAGTTGAGCACCGTGGCCGGCTGCTCGACGGCGGAGTCCTTGCCGTGGCCGCGCGCCTCGAAGCCCACGCAGTCGACCGCCTGATCGACCTCCGGCTCGCCGACGATCTCGGCGATCTGCTCGCCCAGGGTGGCGTCCTTGGTCAGGTCGACGGTCTCGCAGCCGAAGCTGCGTGCCTGCGCCAGCCGCTCGGCGATCAGGTCGCCGACGATCACCACCGCGGCGCCAAGCAGTTGACAGGAGTGCGCGCACGCCAGGCCGACCGGCCCGCCGCCGGCCACGTAGACGATCGAGCCGGGCCCGACGCCGGCCGAGAACGCGCCGTGGAAGCCGGTGGGGAAGATGTCCGACAGCAGCGTCAGGTCCTTGATCTTGGCCATCGCCACGTCACGCTCAGGCAGCTTCAGCAGGTTGAAGTCCGCGTACGGCACCATCACGTACTCGGCCTGCCCGCCGACCCAGCCGCCCATGTCGACGTAGCCGTAGGCGGCGCCGGGACGGGCCGGATTCACGTTCAGGCAGATGCCGGTCTTGGTCTCCTTGCAGTTGCGGCAGCGGCCGCAGGCGATGTTGAAGGGGACGCTGACGATGTCGCCAACGTCGACGAACTCGACGTCGTGGCCGGCCTCGATCACCTCACCGGTGATCTCGTGGCCCAGGATCAGCCCCTCGGGCGCGGTCGTGCGGCCGCGCACCATGTGCTGGTCGCTGCCGCAGATGTTGGTCGATACGATCTTGAGGATCACGCCGTGGTCGCACTTGCGATCGCCGAGCGCCAGCTCGGGAAAGTCGATCGATTGGATCTCGACCACGCCGGGCTTGATGTAGGCTACGCCTCGATTGCTTGCCATCTGAATCCCTCCGAGAATTGGTCGTCGTGAACGGCCCGACTCTACGCCGAGGGAGCCCGGCCGGCAACTCCCCAAGACGTTCACTCTGGGCGTGATGTGTATCGTTGTGCCGAAAGATCGGCAACAATCCCCGGGTGGTCGGAGAGTGTTCGGTCCCCGTGGAACCGGTCGATCAGCGTCAGCGACTTGGCTGACAGATCCTCGCTCAGCGCAACGTGGTCGATGATTCTCCGTCCGCCGAAGCCAAGCGTCGAGGTGGCGATCGTCAGGTGCGGCGGGATGGCGGCCCGCAGAGAGTCGCGCATTGCGGCCGGCGCGTAGCCGGGCTGCCCCACCTGCTGGTTGAAATCTCCCGTCACGATCAAGCGCTTTGGCGACGTTCGTTCGAGCACCTCCGATAGGCCGGTCAGATACTGTTCGTGATCTTCCCATGCCTTGCGGACCACGCCGTCGTTGGTCCACCGGCATTCGCGATCCCCGGCCCCGTCACCGAAACGTGCTCTTTCGGCGACGGATCTGCCAACTTGGCGATGCAAAGGCGTTGACGCGACGATCGACGTGCCGATAGCGTACCTGCTCGGCTGGGGAATCGCCGTCCGGCGTTTCCGCTGCCTACAACAGAATGGAGGGTCGAAAGTGACACTCAGGAATCAAGGGAAACTGCTGGCGCTGCTGGCGGGCTTCGCGCTCGTCGCCGCCGGGGCATGGGCCCAGCAGTACAACGAAGCGCCGATGCTTCAGGAGATGGTCGCCTCGGGCGATCTGCCGCCGGTGGGCGAGCGGCTGCCGGAAGATCCGCTGGTGGTCGAGCCGGTCGACTCGGTCGGCCAGTATGGCGGCACGTGGCGCCGCGCCTTCAAGGGGATCAAGGACTTCCACGCCTTCGGCCGTCTCAACTACGAGCCGATGCTGCGTTGGCCGCGCGATCCCAAGGACCCGGTCCAGCCCGGCCTGGCCAGGGAGTGGACATGGTCGGAGGACGGCACGGAGCTGACCCTGCACCTGCGCCGCGGCCTCAAGTGGTCCGACGGCGCGCCGTTCACGGTCGACGACATCATCTTCTGGTGGGAGGCGATCGAGACCGACACCAACATCACCGCCGCCCCGCACGCGGAGTGGGTGATCGACGGCCAGCCGATGGAGCTCACTAAGATCGACGACGTCACCATCAAGCTCACGTTCGCCGGCCCCAACGGCCTGGCGGAGACGGTCGGGCTGGCCTTCCATGGCAACCAGTGGCCGCTCGGCTTCGAGCGCTTCGGCTTCTTCGCGCCGCGCCACTACCTGGAGCAGTACCATCCCGCGTACAACTCGAACGTGAGCGACTACCAGCAGTTCGAGGACAGGGCGTTCGATTTCAACATCGAGCGGCCGGCCATGACCCCCTGGCGGGTCACCGAGTGGGGCGCCGGCGCGACCGAGCTGGTCGCCGAGCGCAACCCCTACTACTGGAAGGTGGACATCGAGGGCAATCAGCTCCCGTACATCGACCGCCTGCATTTCACGCTGGTGGAGGACAACGAGGCGGCCAACCTGCTGGCCATCGCCGGCGAGATCGACATGCAGACCCGGCACATGCAGCTCAGCAAGTTCCCCGTCTACCAGCAGAACGCCGAGGCGGGCGAGTACCACACGCTGCTGTGGAGCAACGCCGCCGCATCGCATGCGACGTTCTTTCCGAATCAGAGCTACGGCGATCCCAAGTACCGCGCGCTGATGCAGGAGCTGAAGTTCCGGCAGGCGCTGTCGCTGGCCATCGACCGCGACCTGATCAACGAGGTCGTGCACCTGGGCCTGGGCACACCGCGCACGGAGTCGGTCGTGAACGACTCGGCGCTCTTCCAGCCTGACATCGAGTTTTACTACGCCGAGTACGACCTGGACCGCGCGCGCGCGCTGCTGGACGAGATCGGCCTGCCGGCAGGCGACGACGGAGTCCGCACCTTCGCGGACGGCTCGCCGCTGGAGCTGATCGTCGAAGCGGTCGGCACCGGCAACACCGATGCTCTGGAGATCGCCGTCGAGGGCTTCAACGACATCGGCCTGAAGACGGTGCTGAAGACCATGACGCGCGACGTGTACTGGCCGCGGGCCGGTGCGAACGAGGTCATGATCGCCACCTGGGGCACGGACCGCGGCCTGGTGCCGATGGTCGACCCGATCTACCAGTTCCCGTTCGACGAGCGCTCATGGATGGCTCCTGCGTTCGGCACCTGGTACAAGACGGGCGGCGAGTTGGGCGATGAGCCGCCGGCCGAGATGAAGGAGTTGATGGACCTGTACGACGAGTACAAGGGGAATGTCGACTCGTCGGCGCAGCTCGAGATAGCCAAGAAGCTGGTCAGGCTCTCCACCGAGCGGCTGTACACGATCGGCACCGTCGGCATGGCGCCGGGCATCGTCGTCGTCAAGGACAACTTCAAGAACGTGGTGGAGGAGTTCACGGCCGACTGGCTCATCATGTCCCCGGGGACGCAGGATCCGAGCCACTACTACTTCGACCAGTCGTAGCGTCCGCACGCCGGACGTGCTGGGCACGTCGGACGTGCTGGCAGCGGGTTGCGGGCGTGGAAGACACTCTACTTCCGCGCCCGCCGTACCCGCCGCTCGACACAGTTAGTCAGGAGCACTCCTTCCCATGCTCGCCTACGTCGTGCAGCGGGTGCTGGCGATCATCCCGCTGCTGCTGTTCGTTTCCATCATCACCTTCGTCATCATCCAGTTGCCGCCCGGCGACTTCTTCACCTCGCTGCAGGCCGAGATCGCCGAGACCGGCGGCGGCCAGGACGCCCGCACGCTGGAGGCGCTCCGCAAGCAGTACGGGCTGGACCGGCCGCAGTACATCCAGTACCTGAAGTGGATCACCGGCTTCCTGCGCGGCGACTTCGGCTGGTCGCTGGAGTGGAACAGCCCGGTATGGCCGCTGGTCGCCAGCCGGCTGGGGTACACTGTCCTGCTCGGCTGCATCTCGCTCGCGTTCACGATGCTCATCGCCATACCGATCGGCATCTACACCGCCACCCACCAGTACGCGATCAGCGACAACCTGCTGTCGTTCGTGGGCTTCGTGGGGCTGTCGCTGCCCGGATTCCTGCTGGCCCTGGCCTGGATGTTCTTCGGCGCCCTGGTGCTGCGCATCGACGTCTGGGGAACGCTGTCGCCGGAAATGGAGGACGCCCCGTTCAGCATCGCGAAGGCGGCTGACTACCTCAACCACCTGTGGCCCCCGGCGGTCATCCTGGGGCTGGCCTCGACGGCGCAGCTGCAGCGCATCATGCGCGGCAGCATGCTCGACGTGTTCGGGCAACAGTTCATCACCACCGCCCGCGCCAAGGGCCTGAAGGAGCGCAAGGTCATCAACAAGTACGGGGTGCGGGTGGCGATCAATCCGCTCATCAGCGTGCTGGCGCTGGAGATCCCGAAGATGATCTCGGAATCGGCGCTGATCGGCATCGTCATGTCGCTGCCGACGACCGGGCCACTGTTCCTGCGCGCCCTGCGCACCCAGGACATGTACCTTGCCGGCACCTTCCTGCTGTTCATGACCCTGCTGCTGATGGTGTCCAACCTGATCGCCGACATCGTGCTGGCCCTGGTCGACCCGCGCATCGTCTACGAGAGCGATTCGGAATGACCGACCTGGCATCCAGGTCGGCGGAGCTCTTCAAGCTCTACGAAGAGCTGGAGGACCGGGGCGACGCGGAGGATGCCGCCGAGGTGGCGCCCCGCGCCGCCGGCGCGCGCTACGCGGCTTCGCAGTGGCGGCTGATGTGGCGGAAGTTCATCCGCAACCGCGCCGCCATCGCCGGCGGCATCGTCATCGCCTGCTTCTACCTGGTCGCGCTGTTCGGCAACTTCGTCTCCCCCTACGCGCTGGATACCCGGCACCGGAATTACATCTACATGCCGCCGCAGCGCATCCACTTCTTTCACGACGGCCGCTTCGGGCCGTTCGTCTACGGGATCGAGCGCAGCATCGACCCGAAGACGCTGCTGAAGATCTACGAGCCGGACCGCGAGCACGTCATCCCGTTGCGGTTCTTCGCCGCGGGCGAGCCGTACAAGCTGTTCGGGCTGTTCGAGACCGACCTGCACCTCTTCGGCGTGGACGAGGGGGTCGTGTCCATCCTCGGCACGGACCGTCAGGGGCGGGACATGTTCACCCGCATCGTTCTGGGAAGCCAGATCTCGCTGACCATCGGGCTGATCGGGGTCGCACTGAGCCTGTTCCTGGGATCGGTGCTGGGGGTGGCGTCCGGCTACTACGGCGGCGCGATCGACAACCTCATCCAGCGCGTGATCGAGCTGGTGCGGTCGTTTCCGTCGATCCCGCTGTGGATGGCGCTGTCGGCGGCGCTCCCCCTGACCTGGCCGCAACTGCGCATCTACTTCGCGGTCACGCTGATCCTGTCGCTGATCGGCTGGACCTGGCTGGCGCGACAGCTTCGCGGCAAGGTCCTGTCGCTTCGCTCCGAGGACTTCGTGCTGGCCGCCAAGATGGCGGGCGCCGGCGACCGGCGGGTGATCTTCAAGCACCTGATCCCGGCCACGCTGGGCCACATCATCGTCGTATCCACCCTGGCCATGCCGAGCATGATCCTGGGCGAGACCGCCCTGAGCTTCCTGGGCCTGGGCCTGCAGCCGCCGCTGACGAGCTGGGGCGTGCTGTTGCAGGAGGCGCAGAACATCCAGTCCATCGCCGTGTATCCGTGGGTGTTCACGCCGGCGATCTTCATCGCTGCGGCGATCCTGGCA
This sequence comes from Spirochaetaceae bacterium, assembly GCA_028820215.1. The sequence goes on from JAPPKD010000003.1 coordinate 21,194, forward strand.
TTCAACTTCCTGGGCGACGGGATGCGCGATGCAGCCGATCCGTACACCAGTTGATCATCCGGCGGACGCAGTGACGGCCGGCACGCCGGGCGGCGAACGGCCGCTGCTGCGCATCGAGGACCTGCGCACGCACTTCACGACCCTGGACGGGGTGGTGCGGGCGGTGGACGGCGTCTCGCTTGCGGTGCACCCGGGCGAGACACTGGGCGTGGTCGGGGAGTCGGGATGCGGCAAGAGCGTCACCGCCTTCTCCGTCCTGCGGCTGCTGCCGCGCCGGACCAGCCGCATCGTCAGCGGCCGGATCCTGTTCGACCGGCGCGACGGCAGCGCACCGGTGGACATGGCCGGACTGGACGCCAACGGCGAGGTGATCCGCGACATCCGCGGCAACGAGATCGCCATGATCTTCCAGGAGCCGCTCACGTCGCTGTCGCCCGTGCACACGATCGGCAACCAGATCGAGGAGACGGTGCGGCTCCATCAGGCGGTGAACCGGGCCGTCGCGCACGAGCGTGCGGTCGAGCTGATGGAGCAGGTCGGCATCGCCATGCCCGAGCAGCGCCTGGCCGGCTACCCGCACCAGTTCTCCGGCGGGATGCGGCAGCGGGCCATGATCGCGATGGCGCTGTCCTGCAACCCGTCGCTGCTGATCGCCGACGAGCCGACGACCGCCCTCGACGTCACCATCCAGGCGCAGATCCTGGAGCTGATGAAGGCGCTGCAGCACGACCTGGGCATGGCCATCATGCTGATCACCCATGACCTGGGGGTGATCGCGGAGATGGCGGACCGGGTGGCCGTGATGTACATGGGCAAGGTGGTGGAGGAAGGTGACGTGCGCACGGTGTTCCACCGCCCGCTGCATCCCTATACGGTCGGCCTGATGCGCTCGATCCCGCAGGTGGGCCGGGGCATGCCGGGCCGCCTGGCGCCGATCCCGGGCAGCGTCCCGGACCCCTTCTCGGTGCCGCCCGGCTGCGCCTTCTATCCGCGCTGCCCGGCCGCCAAGACGGATGCCTGCGAGGCCGCGGTGGCGCTGCGGGAAGTGGAGCCGACCCATCACGTGCGCTGCACACTGTACGCGGACCATGACTGAGCCGATGGACGTGCCGGACGAGGTGCTGCTGGAGGTCCGCAACCTCAAGAAGCACTTTCCGATCCAGAGGGGTGTGTTCCGTCGTACCGTCGGGTACGTCAGGGCCGTTGACGGGGTCGACTTCCAGCTCCGCAAGGGGGAGACGCTGGGACTCGTCGGCGAGTCGGGTTGCGGCAAGACCACCACGGGCCGGGTCATCCTGCGGGCGATCGAGGCGACCGACGGACAGGTGCTGTTCCGCCGCAGCGACGGCAGCGTGGTGGACCTCGCCACGCTGCCGAAGGAGGAGATGATCGCCGTGCGCCGGGAGATGCAGATCATCTTCCAGGATCCGTTCTCGTCGCTGAATCCGCGCATGACCGTCAGCGAGATCGTCGCCGAGCCGCTGGTCATCCACCGCGTCGCCTCGGGAGCGGCGCTGAGGCTGAAGGTGCAGGAGCTGCTGGAGGCCGTCGGCCTCAAGGCCCAGCACCTGAACCGTTACCCGTACGCGTTCTCAGGTGGCCAGCGCCAGCGCATCGGCATCGCGCGGGCGCTGGCGCTGCGGCCGAAGCTGGTCGTCGCCGACGAGCCGGTATCGGCGCTCGACGTCTCCATCCAGGCGCAGGTCATCAACCTGCTGGAGGACCTGCAGGAAGAACTCGGCCTGACCTACCTGTTCATCGCCCACGACCTGTCGGTGGTGGAGCACATCTCAGACCGCGTGGCGGTGATGTACCTGGGCAAGATCGTGGAGATGGCAGAAGCGCGGGAACTGTTCGAAAGCCCGCGCCACCCCTACACGGAGGCGCTCCTGTCGGCGATCCCGATCGCCGACCCCGACCACCGCAAGGAGCGCATCGTGCTCTCAGGCGACGTGCCGAGTCCGTCCGCGCCGCCGCCGGGCTGCAAGTTCCACCCCCGCTGCCGCTACGCGCAGCCGCTCTGCTCGCAGGAGGAGCCGCCGCTCACGCCGCTGCCGGACGGCCGTGCGGCCGCCTGCCACTTCGCCGAGGAGCTGGACCTGGCCGGCGTCGCCTGGACCGACGACGGATCGCGGCCGGCGCCTGCGCCGCCGGTCGACTGACGGTCCGGTCATCCCGCCAGGGTATACACTCATGTTCGTAATGTGTACACTTCAAGGATGGGTGTCATCACGGCGAGGGATCTGAAACAGAAGACCGGTGACTTCATCAGGAGGTTGCGCGCCGGAGAGCCGTTTGTCCTGACCTATCGGGGCCGCCGGATCGGCGTCATCACGCCATCGATCGAGCGGAGCGATGCCGTGGCGGCAAACGCCGATGATGAGTGGGCGGAGGTCGAAGCTGCTCTGGAAGCGTCCGAGCCCGCGTTCGACGACTGGCGGGAGGCGACCGCGTGGATCCGGGGCCGTACCTGATAGACACCAACGTCTTCGTCATCGACCGGCGGTACCGCCGGGACCGGAACTATGCGGTCAACCGTCGATTCCTGGACTTCGTGAAGCGGGATCGCAGCGGGTTCACGACCACGATCAACCTGCTGGAGCTGTGCGGCATACTCTCGTTCAATCTCAACGAGCAGCAACTGCAGACCGTGTGGGATGGGTTTGCCGAGCGCTACGGCGTGGGCGTGTTGCCGGCTCCGGCAGCGGATGCCAGCCTGCCCCCGTACCCGATCCGCGACGTGCTGGGCTGCCTGCGGCGGCGCGTGGCGCTGGGCGACGCGTTGTTTCTGCTGACCGCGACCCGGCACCTCGCTTTTGCCAGGACACTGGTTACCTGGGACCGTGAACACTTCACCGACCGGTTTCCCGGCCGCGTCGTGACACCGGCCGACCTGATCGCGGATACGTGACGACGATTCAGCCGGCCGCCAGCCCGGTGCCGAGGCGGCGGGTGAGCGCCGCGATCGGCACCCACAGGAGCGCGACGATGCCGGCGGCCGCGGCCAGTTGCCACCACACGTCGGCCAGGCCGGCGCCGTTCAGGGTCACCTCAAAGATCGGGTTGATGATCCAGTAGGTGGGAAGCAGCATGGCGATCCACTGCGGCCAGTGGGGGAAGATGTAGAACACGGTCGGGCCGAGCAGCAGGAAGCCCGTGCCCTTGATCACGGCGTACAGGGCGGTCGAGTCCTTGCAGGCCGTGCCGTAGACGAGCCCGAGCTGGGCGCACAGCGCCGCGGCAAGCAGCACCACGACCGCCAGCGTCAGCGCCCCGGCGGCGAGCGCGCCGTTGAGCCCCAGGGTGACCAGGGACATGACGGCGCCCATCACGAAGCCGGCGATCCCCTTCGCCGCGACCACCTCGCCCAGCCGCGCCGGCGTCACGGACAGCGCCAGCAGCGTTCCCTGCTCCTTCTCCTGGGTCAGGCTGAGCGCCGGAAGGTAGAGGCCGACGATCATCAGCGCGTACATGACCAGCAGCGGCGTCAGGCGCGCGGCGATGGGCAGGGCGGTCGAGCCCAGGGCGGTGACGACCACCTCCACCGGCGGCGCCGATCCCTCCACGCGGCGGATCAGGTCGAGCGCGGTGACGGCCAGCACGATGCGATCGGCGGCGCGCGCCTGCCCGCCCACGAACAACTCCAGCGGAGGGCGGGCGCCCGAGCGCACGCGGTCGTCGAAGTCCGCCGGAAGCACCAGCCCGGCGTCCAGGTCGTGGGCGGCAAGCCGGCCGCGGAGATCCTCCTCGTCCCCAAGCCGGGTTACCGCGATGCCCTCGGCGTCGGCGAGCGCTTCGGTGATCAGCGAGTCACCGCGGTCGACGACGCCCAGGCGGGGCTTCGGGTCGAACAGCGAACCGAACACCACCTGGATCAGCACCGTCAGCACGACCGGCATCAGCAGGCCGTACAGGACCATCGGCGAGCGGGGCCCCAGGCGCAGGTCCTTGCCCAGGATCAGCGACACGCGGTTGAGACTCACTGCAGCACCCTCCGCCGCAGGACGAGCCAGCCGGCCGCGAAGAAGGCCGCCGCCCAGGCGAGAGAAAGTCCCAGGTGGCCGGCGGCATCACGCCAGCCGGCGCCGTGCGCGGTCACGTTCACCAGCGCCTCCACGAGCGCGAACGTCGGCAGCACCCGGACCCACGGCGAGGCGCTGCCCGGAAACAGGACCGCCACCGCCGGGATCATCATCGGCACCATGAACACCACGCCGCCCATCAGGTTGGCCATCATGTCGCGGCCGATGCAGCCGGCGATCATCGCCGCGCCCGACACCATCGCCGCGCCGGCGATCATCAGCGCCAGGAGCAGCAGCGGCTGCGTGGCCAGGAGGCCGATGGCGGCCAGCAACACCACGCTCTGAGCGAGCCCCAGCGCCATGCCCGTCAACCCCTTGGCGGCCAGCAGATCGCCGACCGTGGCCGGCGTGACCAGGACGGCCGTGGCGGTGCCGCCCTGCAGCTCGCGGGAGATCAGCGACGACATGCCGAGCAGCTCCATGATCAGTACCATGACCACGATGATCGGCCGGAACAGCTCGCGCGCGGTCACCTGCGAGCCGACGCGGTCCTCGCCTACCACCGTGTACAGCTCCTGCGGGTCCGGGAAGCTCACCGGCGGTGGCGAACCGGCCACTCCGTAGGCCAGCTCGCGAACCAGGGCGGACATGGCCGCCCGCAGCTCGGCCGGCACGCCGGAGTCCACCAGCACCTCCACGGTGGCGCGCCGGCCCGCCTGCAGCGCGGGGAAGAACGCGTCCGGAAACGCCAGGCCGATCGGCAGGCGCACCGCGTCTGCGCCGCGCGGCACCCGTTCGCTTTCGCTCCCCGCGACGACGAGCGAGCCGGCCTCGTCACGCCACGCCTTGCGCTCGCCGGCGACCACCGCGCGCAGGTCGGCGGCATCCGCGATGGGCACCACCTGGAGCCCCGCCCCGCCGCCCTCTCCGCCGGCCGCCTCCAGGACCGCCGCGTCGATGCCGCTGACGCCGACGGTGATCGACTCGTTCACCCGGTTCGGCAGCACCCAGAAGATCACGATCAGGAACACCAGGCTGAGCGCGGTCAGGAACAGCCACAGCCGGTCGCGGACGTACTCGCGGGCATCCTTGGCGATGATGGCGCCGACGATCGCCGGCCGACTTACCGTGCGCGCCTGGTACACGACGCCGGTTACCCGTCGAGCTGCCGGCCGGTCATCTCGATGAAGATCGCCTCCAGCGAGGCCTCTTCCGTGTGCACGGTGACCAGCTCCGGAGCGCTGAGTGCGGCGCGCAGCGCATCGTCCGCGCCGTCGGCGTCCAGGTCGACGCGGCGTTCGACCAGCTCGCCGTCCTGCCGCACCTGCACGCGCGCCGAGCGGGTGCCGTGGCGGAGCTTCAGCGACTCCGGCGTGTCGAGGGCGTACAGTGTGCCCTCGTTGATGAATGCCACGCGGTCGGACAGCTCGTCGGCCTCGTGCATGTCGTGCGTGGTCAGCAGGACCGCCGCGCCGCGCGCCGCCTCCTCCGTGATCAGGCGCCGGATCGCCGTCGAGGAGACGGGGTCCAGGCCGTCGGTGGGCTCGTCCAGGAACAGGACGTCGGGGGCGTTGACCAGCGCGCGGGCGACCATCAGCCGCTGGCGCATCCCCTTCGAGTACTTGCTGACGCGGTCGCGGGCGCGGTCGGCCAGCCCGACGCGGGACAGCAGCGCGCCGGTGTCCAGGCGCCTGATGCCGAACAGGCTGGCGAAGAAGCGCAGGTTCTCCTCGGCCGACATCGAGTCGTAGAGGTTCTTCTCCTCGAAGCAGACGCCGATACGCGCCTGCATGGCCGGATCGTCGGCGGTGACGTCCGTGCCCAGCACGCGGGCGGTGCCGGCCTGCGGGCGCATGCGGCCGATCAGGATCTTGATCGTCGTCGACTTGCCGGCGCCGTTCGGTCCCAGGAAGCCGAGCACCTCTCCCGGAGCCACCTCGAAGCTGACGCCCCGTACGGCCTGCACGTCGCCGTAGGAGTACCTCAGGTCGCGAACCTCGATCGCTGCGCCCATGTCACGCGACTCCTCGCCGGCGCTCGCCGTGCGGGCACCGTACCGGAGACGAGTATCCACCGTATGCTGTCGGCGTGGAACCCGTCACCGACCGGCCGACCTTCGATCCGCATTGCTTCTGTTGCGGGGAGTCCAACGCGCAGGGTCTGAAGCTGCGTTACCGCTATCCGCAGCCCGGAGAGGCCAGCACGTCGTTCACGATCCCCGACCACTTCACCGGCTGGAAGGACGTCGTGCACGGCGGCCTGCTGGCGATGGTGCTGGACGAGACGATGGCGCACGCCTGCGCCAGCAAGGGGCTGAACGGCTTCACGGGCGAAATCTCCGTTCGCTTCCGGCAGCCGGTACGGGTCGGCACGGTGGTGGCGGCGGCCGGACGTATCCGGTCCGAGCGGCGCCGCGTGGTGACGACCGAGGCGCAGCTCACCGCCGGCGGCGCGACGATCGCCGAGGCGGAGGCGAGCTTCTTCGTGCCGCCCGAGTACGCAGCGCCGGAATAGCGCCCCGAAAGCCCGCGCTCAGTCCGGGCGGCTGGGGACGTGCACGACCTCCCGCGCCTTGCTGCCCTGCGCTGGGCCGACGATGCCGCGTGCTTCCATCTCCTCGACCAGGCGGGCGGCCCGGTTGTAGCCGATCTTGAGCTTGCGCTGCAGGTAGGAGGCGGAAGCCTTGCCGGACGCCAGCACGATGTCGAGCGCCTGCTCCATCATCGGATCGTCCGAGCCATCGGCGACCGGCCCCTCCAGCTCCTCTTCTTCGAACAGCACGTCCTCGTCGATGTAGTCGGGCTGGCCCAGCGTACGGACGTGGTCGGCGACCGCCTCGACCTCCTCGTCGGACAGGTAGGCGCCCTGGATGCGGACCGGCGCCGGGTCCCACGCGGACGCGAACAGCAAGTCGCCGCGGCCGAGCAGCTTCTCCGCGCCGACGCCGTCGATGATGATGCGCGAGTCGAACTTGCTGGCCACCATGAAGGCGATCCGGGACGGGATGTTGGCCTTGATCAGGCCGGTGATGACGTCGATCGACGGCCGCTGCGTGGCCAGCACGATGTGCATCCCGACCGCGCGCGCCATGGCCGCCAGGCGCGCCAGGGTCGACTCCAGCTCCTTGCCGGTGGTGGCCATCAGGTCGGCCAGCTCGTCGATGATGATGACGATGTAGGGCAGCTTCTCTCCCTTGTTCTGGCCGGCCTTGCGGTTGAACGAGGCGACGTCGCGCACGCCCACCTCGTCGAGCAGGGAGTAGCGCCGCTCCATCTCGAACAGGCAGTACTGCAGGGCCTGGAAGGCGCGCTTGGGTTCCGTGATGACCGGGGTCAGAAGGTGCGGGATGTCGTTGTAGAACTTGAGCTCGACGATCTTGGGGTCGATCAGCAGCAGCCGGAGCTGCTCCGGCGTGCGCGCGCAGATCAGGGAGCAGATGATCGAGTTGACGCATACCGACTTGCCGGACCCCGTGGCGCCGGCGATCAGCAGGTGCGGAGTCTGCGCCAGGTCCATGATCTCGCACTCGCCGGCGATTCCCTGCCCGAGGGCGATGGGCAGGCTGTTGGACTTGGAGCGGAAGTCCTTGTGCGCAAGCAGCGTGCGGAAGCCGACGATGGCGCGGGTCCGGTTCGGCACCTCGATGCCTACCGCGTGCTTGCCGGGGATCGGCGCGACGATGCGCACGCGCGAGGCGGCGAGCTGCAGGGCGATGTTGTCGGCCAGATTGACGATGGAGGAGAGCTTCACGCCCGCGGCGGGCAGGATCTCGTACATCGTGATCGCCGGTCCGCGGCTGATGCCGGTGACCTTGGCGCTGATGCGGAACTCCTGCAGCGTCTCGGTGAGCACCTCGGCATGCTGCTCCGCTTCCGCCTGCAACTCCCGGTCGGGACGGTTGCGGTGCTCGTCCAGCAGCCGGTCGATCGGTACGTGATAGCCGCTGTTCGCCGGCGTGTCGCGGCCGCCGGTGCGGGGGCGGCGCGACGCGGCGGGGCGCGGTCGTACGCGGCGGGGTGCTTCTTCCCCTGCCGGCTCGGGAGGAGCCGGCGAAGGCGCCGGCGGCTCGTCGTCGGCGGGCTCTCCGGCCAGGATCGCCGCGAACGGCTCCCTGCTCTGCAGAATCGCCGACTCGTCGTAACCGTCGTCCTGACCGGACCGGTCGCCCTGGTCTGCCTGGTCGCCGGGTTCGGGGGAAAGTTCGCGCTCGGCCGCATGTTCCTCCGGCGTGCCTGGCGCCGCATCGGGCGGCGCCAGCAGGGCTGTCGGAACTCCCAGCCTGGGCGCGACACCGCTCAGCAGCACGACCGCCGCCGCGGCGGTGACGAGCAGGACCAGCAGCAGCAGCACGCTGGTTGGCCGGCCTAGGGCGTCGACGAGCGCGGCCGGCAGGGGCGGCGGGTCGGTCAGGGTCAGGATGTGGGTGAGGGACGCCACGATCGGGATGATGAGCGCCGCTACCGGCAACGCCACGTGCAGGGTCGGCACGCGCGCGTCGGCCGGCGCCCGGCCGACCGCATAGGCCACCACGTACAGGTAGACCGGTACCAGGATGGCCGCCCAGCCCAGGCTGCGTATCAGGAACGCCCCCGGGGCGAGCAGCAGCGCCGCTCCGGGCTGCAGGCGTAGCTGCTCCCCCGAGAACGCCTGCAGAACCGTCGACAGGCTCAGCACGCTGGCCGCCACCGCGGACGCGAGCGCGAGGACCCAGATCGGCCAGTCCGGCACCCGCTCCATCACGCCGGCGCGGTCCTGTGTCTTGACGGACTCCGGCGTCGGATCGCGCGTAGCCAACACCCTCCCCTCCCCTGCTTATCGGCAGGCCGGCGCTGCCGGCTGAGAAGGTCTGCGGCGCGTGGGGAACGGTCGATCGGTTCTCGTGGGAGATCTCAGATGGTGCGGCCCACGAGCAGGCCGAAGGCGCCCAGCGGCAGCAGGTAGACCGCGAACCAGGCCAGCCGGTCGCGGTGCAGCACCGCCAGCAGAGCGCGCAGGCAGAGCGCTCCGGTCACCAGCGCGGCCGCGAACCCGACCGCCAGAGACGTGGCGCCGGTCTCGCGGATCAGACCGCGGGCGTCGCCGAGGGTCAGCGCCAGCGCGCCCAGCACGGCCGGCACCGACACCAGGAATGCCAGCTCGCCGGCGCGGCGGCGGTTCATCCCCCCGATCAGACAGGCCGCCACGGTGATGCCCGCGCGCGAGATGCCGGGCAGCACGGCGACCCCCTGCGCGACGCCCACGGCGATGGCAAGCCAGAGCCCGGGCTCGCCGCCGTGCGGGGACTTCCGGCGCAGGCGGGTGGCAAGCAGGATCGCGGCGGTGGCGATGAACGCGACCGACACCACGGTGAGGGTACGGGCCCACGGCAGCAGGAAGCGGCTGACGGTCAGGCCGACCACCGCGGTAGCGGCGGTGGCGGCCACGACCGCGGCGAGCAGGCGCAGGTCTTCGCGGTCGGCCGCGGCAGCGCGGCCGGTTGCCAGGAGCGCGCCGGCGCGGAGCAGCGCGGCCAGCCGCCGGCGGAACCGCCAACAGATGACGACGAGCGTCGCGACGTGCAGTACCACGTCGAACAGCAGCGGCGGCTCGGCGATTCCCAGCCACGCACGCGCCACCACCAGGTGGCCGGAGCTCGAGATCGGCAGAAACTCGGTCGTCCCCTGCAGCAGCCCCAGCCCGAGCGCCTCGATGACGCTCATCGTCGCGCTGCCGCCTGTGCCAGTTCGACGGTCACCAGGTGGCGCTCCGCGCGCAGCCCCGGCACCTGCACGGGCTCCACCGATGTCCGGTATGGCAGCGTTCTCAGGGCCGCGTCGATCGCCGCACGGGTGCCGGCCCAGACCAGCAGCCGCGCGGCAAGCCGCTCGCCGGCGATGGTCGCCGCCAGCTCCGGCAAGGGGGAGACAGCGCGCGCGGTGACCAGATCGAAGCGCTCCCCGCCGGCGTGCTCGACCACGCGGGCGTTCTGCAGCCCCACGTGCGGGACCACCGCGGAGAGGAACGCTCGGCGTTTTTCCGAGCGCTCGATCAGTGTGAAGGTCAGCCGCGGCAGGGCGATCGCCAGCGGAATGGCCGGGAGGCCGGCTCCGGACCCGAAGTCGGCCACCGCTGGTCCCAGCCGCCGCACGAGCGGTACCGCCGCAAGCGCATCCAGGACATGGTGGGTGACGATCTGCTCGCGGTCTGCCTTGACGAAGCCGTAGACCCGGTTCCAACGGTCAAGCTCGGCGACGTACGCGGCCAGCACGCCACCGTCGGCATCCAGGCCGAGTGCCCGCAGACCAGAGTTCAGGGTGTCTGTCCAGGTCATGGACCCCGGCTCATTTCGGCCCATGGGGGCGGCCGGACATTGGCGGTCAGCCGGCCACCCGCGCGTGTCGGCCGGGCGGCGGCATGGCCGCTCCGACTTGTGCTTCCACGAGCGAGCGATAGCGGCTTTCGGCAGCCAGCAGCTCGGCGGCGGTACCGGACTCGATGATGCGGCCGGCCTCCATCACGACCACGCGGTCGGCGCGCTCGATGGTGGAGCGGCGGTGGGCGATCACCAACGCGGTGCGGCCGGACAGGAGGCGCTGCATCGCCTCCTGGATCAGATCCTCGGTCTCGGCGTCGACCGACGAGGTGGCCTCGTCGAGAATCAGGATCGGCGCGTCCTTGAGCAGCGCGCGTGCGATCGCGATGCGCTGGCGCTGCCCGCCGGAGAGGCGCACGCCGCGGTCGCCGACCACCGTGTCCCAGCCGTCCGGAAGCGCGCCGATGAACTCCTCGGCGTTCGCGGCGCGGGCCGCGGCCCGCAGCTCGGCGTCGCCGGCATCGGGGCGCCCGAACAGGATGTTGTCGCGCACGCTGCCATGGAACAGGAACACCTCCTGGTTGACCACCGCCACCTGCCGGCGCAGGAACGGCAGGTCCAGGGTGCGTACGTCGCGGCCGCCGACCAGCACACGGCCGGCGTCGGGGTCGTAGAAGCGCGGCACCAGGCGCGTGACCGTGGTCTTGCCGGAGCCCGTCGGTCCGGCCAGCGACACCACCTCGCCCGGCTCGATCGCCAGGCTGATCCGGTGCAGCACGGGCGTGCCCCGGTGGTAGGCGAATGTCACCCGGTCCAGCTCCACGGAACCGCGGAACGTGGCCGGCACGACCGCGTCCGGCGGACTTTCGATGTCCGGCTCGATCGCCAGCAGCTCGTCGATGCGCCGGTAGCTGGCCAGCGCGCGGTGCAGGACCTCGCCGATGTCGGCCAGCTTCAGGAACGGCTGGTAGATGAACGTCAGGTAGGCCAGGAACAGGTACAGGTCGGCCACCTGCAGGCCGCCCCGCAGGGCGGTGGCGCCGCCGACGGCGACGGCCAGGACGACGCCGACGCCGCCGGTCATCTCCACGATCGCGTTCGGCAGCATCGAGCGGTGCATGGCGCCGGTCATGTCGTCGCGATAGCGGTCTGCCAGCCGCGCCACGCGCCGCGCCTGCTCGGCCTCGCGGGTGAACGACTTGATCTCGCTCATTCCCTGCAGGCTGTCCTCCACCAGGGCCACCACTTGCGCGTAACGCTCGCGCACGCGGCGCCACGTTCCGCGGATGGTGCGGGTCACCAGCCAGGTCACCAGCGCCGCCACCGGCAGCGGGCTGAGTACCACCAGGGTGAGCATGGGGTCGATACTCAGCAGCACCACGATCATGGCCACGGGGATGGCGACGGCCTGCGCCAGCTCGGGCACGCCGTGGGCGACGAAGTCCTCCAGCGATTCGACGTCGCTCACCGAGCGCGCGATCAGGGTGCCGGTACGGTTGTCGGCAAAGAAGCGGTGGGAGAGTCGCTGCAGGTGACGGTAGACGCGTTGCAGCAGGTCGCTCAGCAGCGCGTAGGAGGCCTGATGGGAGGTCAGCCCGTACAGGTAGCGGGCGGCGCCGCGCAGCAGGAACGCGCCCACCATGGCCGCGATGACGACCGCCAGCGAGACGACGTCCGGCCCGGCGCCGCTTTCCGAACCGCCCGGTGCCCCGGTGATGGCGGCAATGAGGCGGCGGACGTACAGCGGCGGGATCAGCGTGGTGGCCGAGAACAGGAGGCCGCAGGACGCCGACAGCCCGATGAGCAGCTTGTGGCCGCGGAACGCGTCGAGGACGCGCCCGGCCTGCTCGGTCTCAGCCATCGGTCGACAGCACCCGGACAGTCTATCCGGCGCGCGGATGTCGGGCGACGGCCTGGATGCGGACCTGCGCGGCACACTGGCCCCGCGCCGTCCGTCCCACTACACTTGCGCGCTTGAAATGGTACTGGAGGTTCTGCTCACCCTCGGCCTCCTGGTCGTGGTGGCCAAGCTCGCCGAGGGGGTGTTCAGCCGGTTCGGACTGAGCTCGATCATCGCCTACACGGCGACGGGCGTGGTGCTCGGCCCGGTCCTGGGGATCGCCGAGGCGACGCCCGAGATTCAACTCTTCCTGGGCATCGGCATCCTGGTTCTGTTCTTCCTGGTCGGCCTGGACGAGATCGACATTCCCGGATTCGTCGCGACGTTCTGCGGCCGCTACTTCGTGGCGGCCGTGCTGTCGGTCCTGGTGTCGCTGCTGGCGGCGCTCATCGTCACGTCGGACCTGCTGAATCTTCGTTTCGCGCTTGGACTGGACTTCACCGAGGCGCTGGCCCTGGCAGGGATCCTGTCGCTGTCCAGCCTGGGACTGCTGGCCAAGGTGCTCGCCGACGACGGTCACCTCAAGGAGCCGATCGGCCTCAAGATGTTCACGATCGTGACGATCGCGGAGGTGTTCGCCCTGCTGGTGGTGGGGTTCAGCATCGGCGATCACCATGGCCACGGCAGCCACGACCTGTCCGCGCTGAACGTGCTGATCCTCCTGGCGCAGATCGCGGGATTCGTGGTCGTGACGTGGGTCCTGTCGGCCAAGCTGCTGCCGCCGGCGATCCTGTTCCTCCGGCGTTTCATCAGGGTGCCGGAGCTGTCGTTCGGCCTGCTGCTCGGCGGGCTCTTTCTGGTGGTGGTCGGGGCCGAGAAGATCGGACTGCACGGCACCATCGGGGCGTTGCTGTTCGGCGCGGCGCTCTCGGGGCTGCCCGAGGGCGTGCGGCACGACATCCTTCCGGGGATGCGCAGCGCGTCGGAAGGTCTGTTCGTCCCTCTGTTCTTCGCGTCGGCCGGCCTGCAATTCGATCTGTCCTTCACGGAGATCCCGATCGGGACGATCGCGGCCCTCGTGCTGGTCCCGCTGGTGGGCAAGTTCGCAGGCTCGTTCCTGAGTACGATCGTGACCCGCATCGAGTCGCCGTTCACGCTGGCCACGGGGCTGATGTCGAAGGGCGTTGCGGAGATCGCCCTGCTGCTGGTGCTGCTGGAGGCCGGGGTGATCGAGCAGAGTGTGTTCTCGCTGTTCGTGCTGGTCATGTTCGGCTACATCCTGCTGATGCCGCAGGCGATCAAGATCTCGGTCAAGCGCGCGAAGTCCGAGTACGCGCGGATGCCGAAGGTCATCCCGTCCTACGTCCGGTATGCTCTTTCCGGCGTCAAGATCGGCAGCCTCCTGGACAGGACCCGAAGCTACCCGGACTCGGCCACCACGGTGCAGAGCTTCCTGGATGACTGGACCGTGCCGAACCATCGCGACTACGTGGTGGTCGATGGCGGCGAGGTGGCGGGGATCGTGTCGATGTCCAAGGTACGATCCGTTCCCAGCAACGCGCGGGCGACGACGAAGCTACGGGATCTGCTGCGAGTACGGACGCCGCATGCCGGGCCCGACGAGTTGATCGTCGACGTCATGGATCGGATGACGAGCAGCTCGATAACCGTGATACCGGTCATGGACGGCGTCTCGGGACTGTTCCTGGGCACCTTGGCAAGTCATGATGTCATGGACTTGGTCGCCCTGATGGAAGAGATCAAGGAGGAAGAGAAATCGATGGGCGCTCCAGCAGGGACGGCTGACGCATAAAGGTCCCTTAACCCCTTACACAAGCTCCCTCAACCTGTACAATGGAAAGGATGGCCGACATCGATCTGCAGGGCCTTGATCCGGCGACGGCGCGGGAGGTGGTCGCCGGCTATCTGCGATCGTCGCGGGAGTTGCGGGGACAGCTGCGATCCGCCCGCGAGCAGGAAGAACTCTGGCAGAAGCGTACGCTGCTGGCCCGGCAGGCCGGCGACCACGAGCTCGAGCATCGGGCACAACGCCGGCTGAAGGAGGCGCGCGAGACCAGCGGGAGGCTGAGCGCGGAGGAATTCGAGCTGTCGGCTGTCATCGATCGGCTGAAGGCGGAGTTGCAGAGGCTTCGCGCCGCGCCGGAGCTTTCCGGCATCGACGCGGACCAGCTCCTCACCGACCTCCGGTCGATCGCCGGGGAGCCGGATGCGACCGCGGAAGCGTTGCAGGAACTGCAGACGGAGCGCGAGCTCCGCGAGCTGAAGCGCAGGCTCGAAGCCGAACCCTGACCGGATCCGCTTGATCCACGGCGACGCTGGCTCCTGCTCGATTCAAGAGACCGCTGTGCAGACGAATTGGGCGTCACGGTTATGACTAGTTTCACGGACTGCGGCCATGCCGAGAAGTAAGCAGTTCGAACCCGAGCAGGCGCTGAGCAGCGCGATGAGCGCCTTCTGGCGTCACGGCTACGATGCGACCTCCATGGAGGACCTGATGGACTGCATGGGTATCGGCCGGGCGAGCATCTACAACGCGTTCGGGAACAAGCGCGCGCTGTTCCTCTCCGCCCTGGAGCATTATGTAAGTAGCGGGGGAGCGCTCCAAGGCGTACGCCTGCCGGATTCCCCCAGGCTGGCGATCGTGACCGCGTTCAGGACCATCGTCGAAAGGGCGGTGACCGGCGAGTCGTGCGACGGGTGCCTGGTGGTCAATACGGCGCTCGAGCTGGCCCCGCACGACGATGAGATCGCGCAGATCGTGAACGGGATATTCGTGCAGCAGGAGGCGCTGTTTCGTACCTATCTGGTGCAAGCCATGGCGTGTGGTGAAGTCCCGCAGACCCTGGATCCGTCGCGCACCGCGCAGACGCTGCTGGCCCTGTCCATCGCGGTGCTGGTGCTCGCCCGCAGCCGGCCGGATGAGCCGCTGCTGCGATCGATCGAGCACCAGGTCCAGGCGCTGTTGGGCTAGCCCGCATAGCTCACCAAGGGGGATAGACACGGGGTGGTATTTGTGGTATT
>JAPPKD010000328.1 GCA_028820215.1 Spirochaetaceae bacterium
GTGTTTCTCCCATGCCAACGCCGGTCCGACCCGGCCGGTGGGGAAGCTTGACTCTTGTTTTCCCGGTTCGTTTACAGCGTCGCCTTGACTGTACCCATCCTTTGAGGGCATAGCATCGGCACCGTGTCAACGGAAGAAACCATCCGTGCGGCCTTCGTTTCGCAATATCAGGCCGGTCTGGACATGCTCGAAGCGGCGGTGCGGGCGTGCCCGGATGGCGCCTGGGACAACCCTACCTACGTCAACCGGTACTGGCACATTGCCTACCACGCCCTGTTCTACGTGCATCTCTATCTGTTCCCGACACTGTCCGCGCACACCGCCTGGAGCGGGCACCGCGACGGCGCACACGACCTCGGGCAGGACGTGGAGCCTTACTCTCGAGAAAGCATCCTCAAGTTCCTGACATTCCGCCGCGGCCATATGCGCCGCCGCATCGACACGTTAGACCTGAGCGGCGAGTCCCGCTTTCCCTGGCTGCCGTTCGGCCCGGCGGAGCGCCTGGCCTACAATCTGCGTCACCTGCAGCACCATGCAGGGCAGCTCAGCGAGCGCATCCGCCAGGACACCGGAGAAGGCGTAGGTTGGGTGGGCCGCGGTTGACGGCGGGCGACAGCGACCATGAGAGTCACGATCGACGCCACCGATGATACGGAGGAGATCGTCGAGCTGCTTCGTCAGTTCCAGGAAGAACACCGGCGGCGGCGTCCGGAACGGTACAAGCCGTTTGACCGGGAGGCGGCGCTGGAGGACGTGCGCTCCCGTCTGTCTTACGACGGGACCCTGTTCGTGGCCCGGCTCAACGGCGACTGCGTGGGGTTTGTGATAGTTCGGGATGTCAATTGGCCGGATACAGCGTCTGCGTACGGAAGCAAGTCGCTCATGGTAGACCAGATAGCGGTGTCGAATGCCCATCGTCGGCGAGGGATCGGGACGCGGCTGATGGAACTGGTCCGTGCGGAGGCGGCCCGTCGAGGGGCGGACCGTATGGAGCTGCTGGTCGCCAGCGACAACGAGGTCGCGCGGCGGTTCTACGAGGCGCAGGGCCTTGCCCGCTTCCACGACATCATGGAGTCGAGTCTGTAGTGGCCGATGTTCAGGATGTCACGGTTCGCACGAGCGACGATCCGGACGAGGTCATAGATCTTCTCAGGGAGGTGCATGAGGAGCACCGACATCGGCTCCCGGATCGGTTCAAGCCGTTCGACCGGACGGCGGCCCTGGAGCCCCAGCGTTTGCTGGTGTCGCGCGCTGGCGCTCAGATGATCGTGGCCCGCGTCGAGGGCGTTTGCGTCGGGTACGCGTTGGTGTGCGAACGGGTTCGGAAGGAAAACGCGTTCCGCTACGCGAGCCGCTCGCTCGTGGTCGACCAGATGGCAGTGTCCAACGCGCACCGCAGGCAGGGAATCGGGCGTCTGCTGATGGACCGGGTCCGATCGGAGGCCGCCCGTCGAGCAGTGCAGCGCGTGGAGTTGAACGTGTACAGCGACAACGACGGTGCCCGGCGGTTCTACGAAGGCGCGGGCTTCGGCCGATTCCAGGACGTGCTGGAATCGAGTCTGTAGCAGCCGCTGTTCAGGAGGTAATCGACTATCCCGTGTGCGCCGCGATAGTCGGTATGGTGGAGACGTCCACCGTGCGCTCCGCGAGGGCCAGGTCGTACATGCATTGCAGGTTTACCCAGAAGCCTGCTCCGTTGCCGAACAGCTTGCCGCAACGAACCGCCCACTCCGCGGTGACCGGCTGCCTCTCGTTGAGGATGTCGTAAAGGGTTTGTCGGGAGATTCCGAGCGCATCGGCAACGGCCGTCTTGCTCGATGCAAGCGCGGGGAGAATGTCCTCGCGCAGGATCTCCCCCGGATGCACCGGGTCTATCGAAAGGTGTCTCTCGATCATCATGGACAGATAGAGAGTCATCGAGACGTCAGACCAGCTCGGCGGCGCCGATGCCGGCGTAATCGTTGCCGGCGTAGAACATGAGGGTGCGGGTTCCGGTGGGGCCCGCATGGCGGATCACCGAGGGGTAGCAGGTCATCTCGGAGTCCCAGCCGGATTCGCTCACGTCGACGACCGGGTCGGGGAGCCACTTGAAATGGATGCCGTCGGCGCTTTCCGCGTAGTGGATGCGGTAGTGCTCGCCGTCGACGGCGGAGCTGAACCACATGTGGAAGAGGTCGCCGGAGCGGTCGACGAACGGCTTGGAGCAGGTCGAGGAGAGGTGGCCGATGCGGGGCGGCAGATTCAGCAGCGCTCCCGCGTCGTGCGGGGCGAAGGTGTGGCCGCCGTCGCGGGAGACCGCGAGCGCGGTGGAGACCCGCCCCCAGTCGGCGGTCGGCACGGATAAGGCCGTGTAGTACATCCAGTACTCGTCGCCGACCGGGATCACCGCGCACGAGCCGGTGCCGTTCTCGTCGGGGGCGCCGCTGCGTCCCAGCGCCAGCAGCGGCCGGCCGTCGCGCCGCCACGTGACGCCGCCGTCGTCGCTCTCCGCCATGCAGGTCTGGTAGCGCTTCTGGTGCGGGGCGTGCGGGAGGAACGAGCCGTCCCATGCCGCGTAGTACAGGTGCCAGTGGGTGTCGGTGATCCGCGTTACCCACGGGTAGGCGGCCATGTGGGAGTCGATCGCCCCCTCGCCGCCCAGGTCGATGAGCGGCTCCTCGCTCACCATGCGCCAGTCGAGCGGATCGTCGAGCGGCGCCTCCGCCAGACCGATCCGCGTGAGCTTGCGCTGCTCGCTGTAGAACTGCAGGCCGTGCAGGTACATCAGGTAGCGGTCGTCGGTGCGGAAGACGCAGGGCGCCGACGGGCGCTGGTTCCAGACGAACTCGGCGCGCTGCGGAAAGATGACGCCCAGCTTCCGCCAGCGCTGTGTCACCGCGGGCTCACTCTCCGGCGGGGTCGCCGAGCTCAGCGGCCAGGAACTCGCGGTTGAGGCGGGCGATGGTCTCGAAGGAGATGCCCTTCGGGCACTCTGCTTCGCACTCCGCCTCGTTCGTGCAGTTGCCGAATCCCTCCGCGTCCATGGTGCGCACCATGGCGCGCACGCGGCGGCGGCGTTCCGGCTGCCCCTGCGGGAGCCGGCCCAGGTGGGTGAGCTTGGCGCTGGTGAACAGCATCGCCGACGCGTTCTTGCAGGCGGCCACGCACGCCCCGCAGCCGATGCAGGCCGCGGCGTCCAGCGACGCCTCCGCGTCCACCTTGGCGACCGGCACCGCGTTCGCCTCGGGCGCGCTGCCGGTGTTGACCGAGATGTAGCCGCCGGCCTGGATGATCCGGTCGAAGGCGCCGCGGTCCACGACCAGGTCCTTGATCACCGGGAAGGCGCGCGCCCGCCACGGCTCGACCACCAGCGTGTCGCCGTCCGCGAAGTGGCGCATGTGCAGTTGGCAGACGGTGGTGCCCGCGAGCGGGCCGTGTGCGCGGCCGTCGATCATGAAGCCGCAGGAGCCGCAGATGCCCTCCCGGCAGTCGTGCTCGAAGGCGATCGGCTCCTCGCCGCGCCGCTCCAGGGAGTCGTTGAGCACGTCCAGCATCTCCAGGAACGACATGTCGGGGGAGACGTCCGGCACCTCGTACTCGACCAGCCGGCCCTTGGGCTCCTCGCGTCCCTGACGCCAGACCCGCAACCGGATATTCACTTGTAGCTCCTGGCGGTGGGGTGGGCGACGTCGAAGGTGAGGTCCTCGCGGTGCAGCCGCGCGTCCGTACCGACCCCCTCGTGCTCCCAGGCGGCGACGTAGGAGAAGCGCTCGTCGTCGCGCAGCGCCTCGTTGTCCGGGGTCTGGTGCTCGACGCGGAAATGCGATCCGCACGACTCCTCGCGGTGCAGGGCGTCCTGCACGATCAGGTCCCCGAACTCCAGGAAATCGGCGACGCGGCCGGCGCGCTCCAGCACGTCGTTGAGGTCGGAAGCGCTGCCCGGCACCGACGCTTCCGCCCAGAAGCGGTCGCGCAACTCGGCGATCTCGCCCCTGGCCTCCGTGAGCCCCTCCGCGCTGCGCGCCATGCCCGCCTTGTCCCACAGGACGCGGCCCAGGCGGCGGTGGAAGTCCTCGACCGGCGTGCCGCCGTCCAGGGCGGCCAGGCGCCCGAGCTGCCCGGCCGCCTGCCGCTCGGCGTCGGCGAACGCCGCGTGGCCGGTGTCGACGTCGGGCAGCGGCGCGGTGGCCAGGTAGCCGCCGAGCGTGTAGGGAATGATGAAGTAGCCGTCGGCCAGGCCCTGCATCAGGGCGCTGGCGCCCAGGCGGTTGGCGCCGTGGTCGGAGAAGTTGGCCTCGCCCAGCGCGAACAGGCCGGGGATGGTGGTCTGGAGGTCGTAGTCGACCCAGAGGCCGCCCATCGTGTAGTGCACGGCCGGATAGATCCGCATCGGGCCGGTGTAGGCGTCCTCGCCCGTGATCATCTGGTACATCTGGAAGAGGTTGCCGTAGCGTTCGCGGAT
>JAPPKD010000215.1 GCA_028820215.1 Spirochaetaceae bacterium
GGACGTCGGGCGCGCGCTGCGCGACGCCGGCTGGGAGGTGGCGCTGCCGGTGATCATCCTGGGCCTGCTGTTCGGCGGCGTCACCAACCTGGTGGAGACGGCCGCGATCGCCGTGGTCTACCTGCTGTTCGTGCAGATGGTGATCCATCGCGACCTGTCCGTGCGCGACCTGCCCCGCCTGTTCGCCAGGGCCGCGCCCATCATCGGCGGCATCCTGGTCATCCTGGGAGTGGCCAAGGCGCTGTCGTTCGCGATCGTGGACGCGCAGGTGCCGCAGGCGCTGGTGCAGTGGTTCTCCGACCACGTGCGCTCGCCGTACGTGTTCCTGATCCTGCTCAACCTGGCGCTGCTCATCGCCGGCTGCCTGATGGACATCTTTTCGGCGATCGTCGTGCTGGTGCCGCTGCTGACCCCGATCGCGGAGTCCTACGGGATAGACCCCGTGCACCTGGGGATCATCTTCCTGGCCAACCTGGAGCTCGGCTACCTGACCCCGCCGGTCGGCCTGAACCTGTTCCTGGCCTCCTACCGGTTCGAGATTCCACTCGCGAAGCTGTACCGCACCACCCTGCCGTTCCTGGCGATCCTGCTGGTGTCGGTGCTCGTGATCACCTACGTGCCGCCCCTCACCACAACGCTGGTCAGCCTGCTGGGTCTGTCCGGCGGCGCGGTGAATTGACGCTCCCGGTACCGCACGCGACCATGCTCACGATCATGGAACACGCAGTCTGGTCAGGACGCGGCGATCGTCACCGCGGCGCTCGGCGGCGCTCGGCCGCCCGCCGTGCGTGCGCGTGCGTGGTGCTGCTGGCGCTGGCGGCGGCCGGCGCCGCCGGACAGAACCTGAAGTTCGCAAGCCTGGCGCCGAAGGACACGCTGTGGGACAAGGCGCTGCAGCAGATCGGCGCCGAGTGGCACCGGCTCTCCGGCGGCGACATCGAGGTGACCGTCTTCCCCGGCGGCGTGGCCGGTGACGAAACCGACATGCTGCGCAAGATGCGTACCGGCCAGTTGGACGTCGCCGCGATCTCGGCGATCGGCCTGGCCAGCGTGTATCCCGGCGTGCTGGCGCTCGGCATGCCGTTCCTGTTCGAGAACGAGGAGGAGGTGGCGCATGCCACCGAGCGGCTCCGCCCCCTGATCGAGGAGGAGTTCGAGCGCCGCGGCTTCAAGATCCTGATGTGGACGGCGGCCGGCTGGGTATACTTCTTCAGCCGCGAGCCCACCCTCACCCCCTCCGACCTGCAGCGCCAGAAGCTCAATGTTCCGGACGCCGATCCGGGCGTGGTGGCGGCGTGGCAGGCCGCTGGCTTCCGGATCGCCGAGGTGCCGGCCACGGAGCTGATGCTGGGCCTGCAGACCGGGCTGGTCGACGCGGTGCTGAACACGCCGCTGATCGTCGCGCCCATGCAGTGGTTCGGCGTCGCCAAGCACATGAACGCACTGGAGATCGCCCCGTTCTACGGCGCGATGTTGATCTCCACGCGCACGTGGAGGCGGTTTCCGGAGGAGCTTCGGGCGCAGTTCGTTGCCGTCGTGCAGGAAATCGGCACGGAGGCGACCGCGGAGGTGCTCGAAGCCGAGCGCATTGCCGTCGAGCTCATGCGCCGCTTCGGCCTGACCATCCACGAGCCCACGGCCGAGCAGGCCGCCGAGTGGCGGGTTCTGCAGCAGGGCTTCGAGCCGATGGTGGGGCCGGTCGTGGACGAGCGCGCCTTCGAGGTCGTGGTCGAGGCGCTGGCCGAGTACCGCGCCGGCCGCGCCGCTTCACCGTAGCGCCCCATCAAACTGGAGCGGGCCGCGACCGGCGGTAGGCCCGCACCGTCCGCTCGATCCCGGAGCGGTAGCCGGTCGCTGGCGCATAGCCCAGCACCGCCTGAGCGCGGGCGATGGAGAAGTGGTAGTCGTGCGCGGTCTGGGCCACCCGGTAGACGGTCAGCGGCGGCTCGCCGGCCGCGGGAACGGCGCGGTACAGGCATTCGCACATCCGCGCCGCCGGCAGCGCCACCCGCGCCGGCACTGCCCAGCGCGGCGGCCTGCGCTCCAGGAGCAGCGCCGCGTGGCAGAGCAGGTGCCGCCAGGTCACGCGTTCGCCCCCGGTCACCAGCAGTACCTCGCCGGCCGCCGCCTCGGTCTCCAGCGCCAGCTCGAACGCGCGCGCGACGTCGGCCACGTACGCCGGGCAGGTCAGGTGGCGCCCGGCGTCGACGAAAGCCGGCAACCCGCGCTCGATCGCCCGCAGGATGCGGTAGAAGCTGGTGGTGTCGTCGGGACCGTAGACGTTGCCCAGGCGCAGGACCACGGCCGCGGGCAGGAGCGTCTGCACGCTCCGCTCGGCGGCCAGCTTGCTCTCCTGGTAGGGGTTGACCGGAGGATAGAACGGACCCCGCTCCGTGGTGTCGCGGTGCGGGCCGAAGCCGTGCACGGCCGCCGAGCTGGCGTGCACGAACCGGCGGCAGCCGGCCGCCCCGGCCGCCCGGCACAGGCGGGCCGTGAGCTCGGCGTTGTAGCGCCGGAAGTGGTCGGCCGTGCCCCAGTCGCTCACCGCCCCCGCGCAGTGCACGACGGTCGCCGCCCCCTGCAGCGCCGCGCCCGCGCCGGCATCCCCGCTCAGGTCGTGGCGCTGCAGGCGGACGCCGGCCGCGGCCAGCCGGCTCATCCGCTCTTCGGGACCGCCACGGAACCAGATGCCGCGCACGCGGCGCCCGGACGCCGCCAGGTGAATGGCGAGCGCGGAGCCGACGAACCCGGACGCGCCGGTCACGACCGTGTCCACGGCGGGCTCACGACCCATGCCCGCAGCGTGGCGCGCACGCTACACGGGCGGCAAGCCGGACGGCGTCTTGACGCCGCGCGGGCTCGTCAGGCATCGAGTAGCCCGATGAACACCGCCAGCTCGCCGTCCGGACCGCCCGTCACCGTCACCCGGGACCAGATCGACCGCTACCACGACGAGGGATACCTGATCCTGGAACGCGCCATCGACGACGACACGCTGCAGATGCTGCGCGAGGAGTGCTCGTACTTCATGGGGTACATGGACGCGGTGATGGACGCCGCCGGGACGGAGCGGAAGGGGATCCACCAGCGCGGCAACCGCTACTTCGTCAGCAACCGCTACCACCTGAGCCCCCGGCTGTGGCGCTTCGTGTATGGCGAGGTGATGGAGCGGGTGTGCCGGGCCGCGCTCGGAGCCGACGCCTACCTGTTCAACGAGCAGTGGGTGGTCAAGGCGGCGGACACCGGCGGCGCGTTCGCCTGGCACCAGGATTCCGGGTACGTCAAGAACCGCTACCGGCAGACCACCCACCGGCCCTACCTTTCCTGCTGGTGCACCCTGGACGACGTCGACGAGTCGAACGGAACCGTCTACGTCCTCCCCCACTCGCGCGCCGGCACCCGCGAGATGATCGCCGATCACGTCCGCGACGCGGTGGACGACGATCTGATCGGCTACCACGGCGACGATCCGGGGATCGCCATGATCGTCCCGGCCGGCTCGGTGGTGGCGTTCACGAGCTACAACTTCCACCGCTCCGGACCGAACACGACCGGCCGCATGCGGCGCGTCTACCTCACCCAGTACAGCGCCGAGCCGATCCTGGGAGCGGACGGCGGCCTGTGGTCGCAGGCGGTGCCGTTCCTGCGCGGCGGGGCGGTCGTGTACGACCACGAGGCCGACCGTGCGGCGCGCGCCGGGAGCGGTTGACCGGCCCGGCGATCAGCGCGCCAACAGGATCGACAGGTCCAGGGCGATGCCGGCGGCCGCGTGGATGAAGAGCCCCGGCAGGATCGAGCCGGTGCGCACCGCCAGCAGCCCCAGGGCCAGGCCGAACGGGAAGGCGGCCGCCAGCTCCATGGGCGGGTGGCCGATGTGCAGCAGCGTGGACGCGAGCGCCTGCGGGGTGGCGGCCAGCAGCACGCCGGACGCGCCGGCGCCGCGGCGCGGCACCAGCGGGAACAGCAGCGCGCCGCGGAACGTGAGCTCCCACGGCAGGTAGTAGCAGCACAGGTAGGCCAGGGCGTGCGCGGCGATGCCGAGCGGCGACCGCGCCAGCTCCAGGATCTCGGGCCGCCCGAACGGGTAGAAGGCGGCGAGCTGCGGGTTCCGGCGCGACAGGAACCCGACCAGAGCGGCGGCCGCGCAGGCCAGCAGCACCGCGGCGGGGTGGATGCGCTTCGCCCTGCGCACGCCGATCTCGTGCAGGCGTCCGCCGCCCAGGCGCAGCACCGCGGCCGGCGCCAGCCCCAGCAGCACCAGCGCGGCGGCGAAACGCACGGCGTAGTCCGCGAACGGCGCCGGTTCGCCGCCGGCCAGCAACCGGGCCAGGGTCGCGGCTCCCGGCGGGGCCGCCGCCAGCGCGAACAGGGTCACCCCCACGGCGGCCGCGAAGAGGACCGCGGCCGACTCCGAGCGCCGCGCCCAGC
>JAPPKD010000343.1 GCA_028820215.1 Spirochaetaceae bacterium
CTCGGAGCCTCAATTCAGCCAACTCTTCAACCCCAGCACGAATAAGCCGGGCTCAACGGAAGCCTTGCAGGACGCATTCCGGTCAACAGTCCCTGCCAATTCGCCCCGGCTCTCCGAGCCACCGGGATCTTCTCAGCGCGACCTCCTTCGCTGCCCACTTGTCTCCCAATCTGCACGGGCGCACCTCCCCCCCGGGAAGCTCAGGCAATACCTCGATCGCGAGTCTCCGCCATTCGTGGCCAACGAAGACCTATGTCCAGTAACTCTCTATCATCGTGCTCTTTACCCGTTCCTTGCCTCCAACATCGAGTTCCGTTACCCTGCGTCCATGGAACAGCAACAGCAACCGGAGCCAGAGCCGGAGCCGGCAACAAGGGAGCTCCGGAACCCTGTAACCGGCGATCTTGAAGACGCACGCGTGGTCGAAATTGTCGGCATTGAGAACCGGCCCATATTGGTTTCGTTGTCCGACGGGTCACGAATTCGAGTCACGTTCGATGTCTTCGAGGCTGCTCGGTTTCCGTCAGGAACCGACAGCCAAGGATATCCACTCTACTATCTGCGGTGGGCCAATTCGATAGTGGTGGTGGATAGACCGTCCAGCGAACTGAATAGCGATTAGAGATCCATGGCACAAGGTGTGTTGGTCAAATCGGGAGGCGCTGGCAACAGCAACTCGTTCGCCGGTGCGTCGTCCATATCCGAATGGCTGACCGCCGCTGTCACGCAATCTGCACAGGATAACCATTCGATGTCGGATACGGTGGTAAGCGGTATCGGAACAGCTGTTGTTGAACCGCATGAGCGTACCGACGCTGCAGAGATGATCAAGACAGTAGAACGAAGAGGGCTAGACAAGATCGCCGACCGTCTGCTGGATCTTCGTGAGATTTGTAATCACGATCCGGATGAACCAGACATCGAGGTAGAGTCGCTATCTACACTGGCTAACTTCTTCGTGGACCATGGCGTAACTCTGCCAACACCGAGGATTTCCGTGAGTCCAGACGGACGATTGGTTGCCGAATGGAAGACGAAACTCCCGAACGATCCAGAATCAGGAGCTGTCGCCATCGAGTTCCTTCGACACGGCTGGGTTCGGTTCGTAGCGTTCGGAGCAACGTCAAGGAAAAAAGGAACCAAGAGAACGGATGCTGCACTATTTGATCTGCAGCCGTTTTTTCGAACGAGTTGAACAGCACACCCACGCCGGTTCCTGACATAGATCACGTAGCTCGCTACTGCAAGCCATCTACCGTCGAGGGCGGCATGCCTACCGTAGGTTCATTCATGCGTCGAGAGAGTGAGGATCACCTTTCTGTCAATTGGCTAGAGAAGAGCGGACAGAGGCGCCACGATGACGCAGTTGATTGTGTTCGCGAGCTGTTGATAGGGAAAGGCTTCGGTGTCAGGAAGGGAGGGAGATTCGCAGTTCTCAATGTCGGATCAGTGAGAGACCGAATCGGCAATAGTATTCGTGTCGACCATTTGCCGGAGACCGACGACCATACTCATTCGGGGATACATGGATATACCAGGGAAGATGAGTTGGAAGTTGCCATGGCGCTAAGTATGCTCGTGGGGATGACGGATGTGTACCCTGGCCTCTTGATCTCGCCGTGAACAATGGGTTGGAACTCTTGGCATTTAGTAGCGAGCATCCCGAGTCAACAGACAAGACAATTGAAAGTCAATGAACGCTGGATATCGGTTGAATCATTTAGCTTTGGCTTCTGCCGCGAGCGGCGCGCTCAATAGCGGACCAACACCTCCACGCTGGCCAGGCTGAGCGGGCAGCCGACGCGGTCATTCCGGGCGACCACCCGCACGGACAGCGCGTTCCACCCCTGGCGCAGGTGCCCGGTGGCGTCCAGGTCCAGCCAGGCGTCGTTGAAGTGGATGCGCCGCCGCGCCCGGTCCGGGTCGAGCGGGGCGCCGTTCAGCTCGATGGCGACCTCGTCCGGCGCGGTGAGCTGCTCGATCAGCATCCGCAGCGTGGCCTGCCCTCCGTCGGCGGGGTCGTCGGCCACGTCGAGACGCAGCTCGGCGCGGTCGCCGGGTCGCTGCAGGGCGATCGGCAGCGGCCCGCCGGCCGTCTCCCGCTGATCGACCAGGTAGTGCTTGTCGCGGCGGGCGATGAGCGCCGGGTCCGAGATCTCCCGCCACGGCTGGCGGTCGTAGCCGGTGTCGCGGGTGACCGAGAGATAGTGGTTGTTGAACAGGTAGAGGCCGTGCGCCCCCGCGCGGTGATGCACGGCCGCGACCGCCCGGCACATCTCGGTGGAGTAGTAGTCGCGCTCGCCGAACAGCAGCCCGGCCCAGCGCGGGCGCGGCTGCATGAACAGGCCCAGGTTCTGGGCGATCACCTCCACGTCCGTGCCGCGCGCCGCGGCCACGTACTCCTCCACCGGCAGCCGGAACCGGGAGCCGGTGGCGTGGCCGACCACCACCACGTCGATCAGCCCCCGCTCGATCCAGGTGCGCACGTCCAGCCCGGCCGCAAGCGCCCCGTCGAGCGATCCCGGCACCCGCGCGGAGAACAAGACCTGCCGCCCCGCCCGCTCGCTCTTGCACACGAGCGCCGCCTTGAGCCGGCCCACCAGGTCGGTCATCAGCGCCGTCCCGTGCCCCACCTCGCCGGGCCGGAAGAAGACCGGCACGCGGCAGAAGTCCCAGTCCAGGCCGTCCAGGTCGTGGCGGTCGATCGCCTCCTCGGCCAGCGCCAGCTTGTAGTCCCGCACCGCCGGCACCGCGAAGTCCAAAGCGGTCCGGCGCATGCCCTCGCCGCCCAGGATCCAGTCCCGGTTGTCCCGCTTCATCGGCGACATCAGCGGATCGTCCAGGCCGCCCGGCAGGTTGCGGTCGTGCACGTCGTTGACCCGCATCGACAGGAACACCTGCAGGCCGGCGCGGTGGCCGTGCTCGATCAGCACCTCCGGCGGGTCGGTGCCGGCCTCGATCAGCGCCCGCGTGTTCTCGTACACCCGCCACTGCGACGCCGTGGCGAAGCGCTCCGTGCCAGCGCCCCAGCGCGGACCGACAGCCGTGTCGTGGCTGTAGTGGTCGGTGAGGCGGTGCGTCGGGGTGCCGAAGTACGGGTCGGTGCCGAGCTGCCAGTACAGCGTGTCGACCAGCGTGCCCCGCAGCGGATCGATCGCCAGCTCCACCAGCCCGCGTTCGCCGAGTGGCGCCTCACGAGTCGGACCCGCGATGGCGTTGCCGTCGTTGCACAGGATCAGCCGATGGGGCCGGCGCGCGCTCATTTGGGTCGCTTCTCCTCGGTTGAGATCATAGACGGAGCCATCCGTGCCTGCCGGCTCCGTGTATTGATGCTTCCTTCTCCTGGGACTACGTTCGATCGTGTCCATGCGCGAGATGAAAGAAGACTCTGGCTTCCCGCCCGGATGGGACGAGGCGCGCGTCCGTCGGCTGCTGGAGCACTACGAGTCCCAGACCGAGGAACAGGCGGTGGCAGAGGACGAGGAGTCCTTCGCCGACAAGACGCAAACCGTGATGGAGATTCCCAACGAGCTCGTTCCCGCGGTGAGAGACCTGCTCTCAAGGCACGACGATTGACGATCAGCGCTGATCACAGCCGGCCCCAGTGCCGGCGGAGGAACGGGACCGTCCTGCGATGGTTCCACGCGTGCGGGCCGTTGAAGAAGTCACGGTCCAGGTTGCCGGGCGCCCCGAGCAGCTCGTAGACCTCGGCCAGCTCCCGGAAGGCTCGCCTGGTGGCCGCGATCGGAAAGATCGTGTCGCGGGTGCCCGCGATGACCAGCATGGGCTTGGGCGCGAACACGGCCGCGATCTCGCGCATCTCCCCCCACCTCATCATGTCGGGCACGCAGTTGCAGATGCAGTGATGGATAGGGAAGATCGAGTCCCGGAACGTGCAGTAGTAGCCGCCGATCATGGCCAGGGCGATCCGCGGCTCCAGTGCGGTCAGGAACAGGCCGGTCGTGCCGCCGCCCGACAGCCCGGCGACGCCGATCCGCTCGCGGTCGACCGGCTCCTGGGTCTCCAGGAAGTCGACCAGGCGCGAGGCGTCCCAGCACCGCAGGCCCACCGGGGTCATGCCGAGCAGGAAGGCGTCCATGGTGACGCGGTGGCAACTGTGGGTGCCCTTGGCCTGGTCCTCGGGCAGCGCGGTCTCGTTCCAGCCGCGTTGCACCGCCGCCAGCGTGATGTAGCCGCGCTCGGCCAGATGGACGGCGTAGTCCAGGTCCCCCTCCCGGCACTGGTGACGCTGGGCATCATCGCCCTCGCGGATGTAGGGAAGGATGCCGCTGTGGCCGTGCAGGCAGAGGATCGCGGGCGTCTTCTCGCACACCTGCTTGGGGACGAAGTAGTAGGCGGGCACCCAGTAATGGGCCTCCGAGCGCACGTAGACCTTGCGCCGCACGACGGTCCCCAGGTCGGCGGCCTCGTCCCACCTGACCTCCAGCGGCACCCGCCGGGGCCGCTTTCCGACCAGGCGCTGCAGCCGCCCCGAAAAGGCTCGGCGCCACTCGGCATGCTCCGCCGGTGACCCCGCAGCCCACCGGAGCGCGGGCTCCAACCCGTCGGCGGCCAGCTCGAAGTGGCTCCTGACCGTGCTGTTGGCGTCGGCATCCGCCGATGTCTTCTCCATGGGGCCGCTCCTGCTCCGTGATCGCACGGGCCGACGCGTTGAGCACCGGGAACGACCGCTTATAAGATGACGGTGACCTGATGAGGCTCTGCTCATGGCGCTGATGCGGTCGGACGCCACGGTGCCGGTACACGTGCTTTCGGGGTTTCTCGGTTCCGGCAAGACCACGTTGCTGAACCGGCTGCTGGCGTCGCTCCCGGCAGGCACGCGGCCCGCGATCGTGGTGAACGACTTCGGCGCCGTGGCAGTGGACGGCGCCCTGGTGGAACGCGATCGCTACGCGGTCGCGGAGCTGGCCTCGGGATGCGTGTGCTGCACCCTGAGCGCGCCGCTGCAGGAGGCGCTGAGCGCGCTGCTGGACGAGCAGCAGCCGGACACGATCCTGATGGAGACCACCGGCCTGGCCGAACCGGCTGCGTTTCCGGCGCTGTTCGCGGCACCGGAGCTGGCCGGCGACATCCACCTGGGAAACGTGGTGTGCGTGGTGGACGCCAGCACCTATCTGCGCTACGCCGACCACCTGCTGGTGCTGCCGCGGCAGGTGGAGCAGGCCAACACCGTCATCATGAACAAGATCGACCTGGCCGACGCGGCCACGCGCGAAGCGGTACGCCGCCGCCTGCTGGCGACCTGCCCTCCGGGCACGATGCTGCTGGCCGCCGAGCGCTGCGCCGTCGACCCGCGCGTGATATACGACGAGCGTCCCGTCTACTTCACCGGCGACGGCCACCGTGCCGGGCACGACCGGGAGTTTCGGAGCCTGACGGTCGAGACCCCGCGCCCGGTGCGGATGTCGGCATTGCGGCAGTTCCTGCAGGGACTGTCCGGGGAGGTGGAACGGGCCAAGGGCATGGTGCACACGGAGGCCGGCCCGAAGCTGGTCCAACTCACCCTGGCGGGAGTGGAGATCGAAGACTGGCCGGAGGCGCTGGAGGACACACGCGTCACCTTCGTCGGCCGTGATCTCCAGGCACTCGATCTGCCGGCCCGGATGGCGGCATTAGGAGCGGCCCGTGTTGGAACCCGGCGTGGCACCGAGAGCGGCGAGGCGCCCGGCCGGTAGACATCCCATGTACGACTACGGGGCCATCCTGGCTTTCCAGGCCCGTCGCGTCGAGCGCGCCTATCCGACCCAGATCACGGACCGGTCGCATCCCGCGCACGGTGCTTTCCTGTCCGAGACCAGCGGCGCCCATCCCAACGCCGACCACGGTGCCAACGCGTCGCTGCTGGCCAGTGCCTGTTTCGTCCTCATGGCCGACGGTTCCAGGCTGGAAGGTGACGCAGAGCTGTTCCACCGGGTGCAGTGGAGCGTCGCTTTCCAGCGCCGCTGGCAGAGGCCGACGGGGCTGATCGACCTGCTCAGCATGAACTGGGAATCCCCGCCCGACACCGGCTTCGCGGTACAGCTCCTGGCGCCGGCCGTGGACCTTGCCCGCCGCCTTGCCTCGCAGGGCAACAGCCAGGCGCAGACGATCGCCGACTCGCTCGGGGCCTTCGTGCGGACCGCGGCCGCCGGGATGATCGATCGGGGCTTTCACACGCCCAACCATCGCTGGGTCGTGTGCTCCGCTCTGGCGCAGGCCATGACGCTGTTCCCCGAGGTCGAGGCCGGAGCCTATGTCGAGCGCATCTTGACCGAAACGGTGGACATCAACGAGGACGGGGAGTACACGGAGCGCAGCACGGGCGTCTATAACGCGGTCTGCAACCGGTCGCTGCGGTTCATGGCCGACCACCTGGGAAGGCCGGATCTGCTGGACCCGGTGAGACGGAACCTCGACATGATGTCGCACCTGTTTCACGAGGATGGAACCATCGACACCAGCTTCTCCAACCGCCAGGACCGCGGCCAGCGCATCGTCCCCGTCGCGATCGCCGAATCCTTCTTCGACATGGGCCAGCGCGATGGCAACGGGGGCTGGGCCCGGATCGCCGACGATCTGGTCGCGGCCGGAGAGGACGCCGAGCATAGTCCCTGGCTGCTGCAGCCCTTCCTTGCGCATCCGGAATACCGGCGCGAGCGGCTGGATCGCAAGCTGCGTCCGGACCACTTCGCGCGGCACTACCCGGCCAGCGGCCTCTGGCGCGTGCGGCGCGGGCCGCTCTCCGCCACCTCCGCGACCGGCAGCCGGACCGCCTTCGCGGTGCGCTACGGAGAGGTCAACCTGCGCTCGGTCAAGTTCTCCGGGAGCTACCTGCGCAGCGCCAACTTCGCCGCCGACAGCATGGCGGCGATCGCTGGCGGGGTGCGGCTGGAACGGGAGGGGAAGGCGCACCCGCTGCCGGGATACGAGCTGCCCCTGGGACGGCCGCTGCCGGTCGGTACGGTGCACGCGGCGCGATCGTCGCGCGAGCGGTGGACCCTGCCCGCGATCGATCTGCGACTGGAGATCCGGGAAGTCGCGAGCGGGTTCGACCTGCGCTACGTGACCGGCGGCGGGCTCGACCGGATTCCATCGAGATCGAGTGCGCCTTCGCCGGACCGGGAGAGTGGGAGACGGCGGACCAGGTCATCCAGGCGGATGACGGCATGACCGCGGTGCTCAAGTCAGGTTACGGCACGTACCGGTGCGGAAGGCAGGCCATCCGCATCGGGCCGGGCAGCGGCGTGCATTACCATTGGGAGATGCGGGAGTCCGAGCCCGGCCTGGACAGCTTCAGAGTGCTGATCACCCTGCAGACGCCGGTCGACCGGACCTCGAGATCCGGTACGGAACCTGGTCGCTGGCAACCCGCTCCCTGGAGCGCGCCGAGCGCCGGTAACGGTCACCCCTTGATCGCGCCGATCATCACGCCGCGGATGAAGTAGCGCTGCAGCCACGGGTACACCAGCAGGATCGGCACCGTGGCAACCATGATGGTCGCCGCCTTGATGCCCTCTTCGGCGACGAACTCCGCGATGCCCTGGGACCGCTCCTGCTCCATGATCGCACGGGCCGAGGCGTTGAGCACCAGGAACGACAGCTTCATCTGCAGCGGGTAGATCTTTGGCTCATTGATGTAGAACAGCGCGTCCTGGAAGGTGTTCCACCGCGCCACCGCATAGAACAGCGCCAGGGTGGCCAGCACCGGCTTGGACAGCGGCAGGTAGATCCGCAGCAGCGTCGTGGCTTCCGAGGCGCCGTCGATGTAGGCGGAGTCCTCCATCTCCGCGGGCACGCTCTCGAAGAACGTCTTCATGATGATGAGGTTGAAGGCGCTGATCAGGATGGGAAAGATCAGCGACCAGGTCGTATTGAGCAGCCCCAGGGACCGGACCAGCAGGTACTGGGGGATCAACCCTCCGGAGAAGTACATGGTGATCAGGATCAGCATCAGGAAGAACCCGCGTCCGGCCAGGCGCCGCTTGGACAGCGGATAGGCGCCGGCAATGGTCATCCCCAGAGCCAGCACGGTATAGATGACGGTGACCCGGATCGTCACCAGCAGGGAGCGCAGGATGGTGATGTCGCCGAGCGCTTCCCCGTAGAACTTCAGCGTCGGCTCCACCGGGAGCAGTCCGACCGCGCCGCGCAGGATGGCGCTGTTCGAGCTCAGCGACAGCGCGATGACGTGCACGAACGGCAGCGCCGCCGCCAGCACGGCAAGCGCGACCAGCGCCGTGATCGCGACCCGCCCCGCGGTCAGCCTGCGCCCTACCATATGCCCCGGCCTCGCATGCGGCGGATCACCGTGTTGGCGGCGACCAGCAGGATCATCCCCACCACCGACTGGAACAGGCCCACCGCCGTGGCGATCTCGAACTGCGCGGTGCGAAGCCCGATGTTGTAGACGAAGATGCTGATGACGTCGGCGAACTCGGCCACCAGCACGTTCTTGAGCATGTACGGCTGCTCCAGCCCGATCTGGATCAGACGCCCGACCGTCAGGATCAGCAGGATGACGATGGTGGGGGTGATCTCCGGCAGCGTCACGTGCCAGGTCTGGCGCCAGCGACCCGCTCCGTCGATGGCCGCCGCGTCGTACAGGTCGACGTTGATGTTCGACATCGCCGCCAGGTAGAGGATGGTTCCCCAGCCGGCCGACTTCCAGATGGCGATGCCGGTATAGGAGAACAGCCAGGCCCACTTGTCGGTGAGGAACGGGATGGGGCCCAGTCCGATCGCCGCCAGCGCGGTGTTGACCAGCCCGGTGTTGGTGGCCAGCATCTGCACGGCCAGCCCGCCGACGATCGTCCACGATATGAAGTGGGGAAGGTAGAGCGTGGTCTGCGCCGCCCTCTTGAACCGCCGCGAGGTCAGCTCGTTGATCATCAGCGCCAGGATGATCGGCGCGGGAAACCCCAGCACCAGCTCCAGCCCGTTCAGCACGAACGTGTTGCGCACCACCTGGCGGAAGTAGCTCATCCCGAACACGGTGCGGAAGTGCTCCAGGCCGACCCAGGTGTCCTGTTCGAGAATGCCCTTGAAGATGTTGTAGTCCTGGAACGCGACGACCACCCCGTACATCGGGCCGTAGTGGAACAACAGGAAATAGCCGATCGGTAGCGCCAACAGCGCGTAGAGAAACCAGTCGCGCCGCAGGCGGACGGACAGGCGGGCGCGCACGGGTGCGGCGCGCCGGCCGGCGGTCGCGGCCCTCGTGGTTTCGTTCATTTCCCTATCGCGTACCGAAAGAAAAGCCCGGCCACCGTGTCTCGGAATCGGTGGCCGGGCGAGCGGGCTGACTCAGGCCAGGTCGGGCCTCGTGCGGCCTAGTTGCCGTAGGTCTGATCGTACAACGCCGTCAGCTCTTCGTAGATCTTTCCCGCGCCGAGCTCGTCAAGCTCCTCGACCGCCCGCGCGTAGAGACCGTCGACATCCTCCGGTGCCGCGGCGATGATCCTGACGACCCACTCAATCTGCTTTTCCCTGATGGTGCCCTGCATCCGGGCTTCGGTCTCGCTGACGCCGTCGAGTTTCACCTCCGGTCGGCCATCACGGACCGAGATGTCCATGTTGAGTTGAGACGAATGCGCTCGGCGTATTCGGGGAATCTGGCGGAGGTGTCTTCGACATACGTGTCCGCACTGAATGCCCGGCCCATCACCACGAAAATCTTGTCGAACCACATCAACTCGGGGGAGTCTCCGCCAGAAGCCCTGGTCTCCCCATACGGCAGGAAGAGCTGCGGGTCGTCCTGAATCAGGAAGGTCAGGTACTTGATCACGTTGATCGCCGATGGGTCGCTCGACGTCGCCGGAATGAAGTTTCGTACCTGCGCCGAGGTGTAGGTTTGCTTGACCCGCTTGCCGTCGGCGTTGCGGAAATCGAACGGCCACCACTCGGCGCCGGGAAGATCCCGTGCGCCCGCCAGGGAATCACCGCTGAACAACGTCCACGTTTGATCGCTGAAGACCGCCGCGCGCCCGGCGTTGATGTGCGCCCAGTAGTTGCGTGTCTCGTAGTTGTCGAGCGCCCAGTCGGGGTGGAACAGACCTTCGTTGTGGAGCTTGTTCAGGAAGCGGAGGCCATCGAGATAACCGGGCGCCGTCATCAGGGTGTTGCCCGGGTAGAGCCGCCATCCGTAACCCGCTCGTTCTCGGGCGTCGTCGCTGACACTCGGGTCGATGAAGGAGGACATGAGGTTGGTGAACGCTTCCCCCCACAGGCCGGCGTTCATCGCCATGGGCACCAGGTCACCACCCAGGTTGCCCGGATCCTGCTGCTTGATGGTCAACAGCGCCTGGTGGAGCTCGTCGGCGGTTTCGGGGACGTCGAGCCCCACCGCGTCCAGCCAGTCCTTTCTGACCCAGAATCCGTGGTTGCCGATGGTCTCGCGCGGAGACGGTATGGCGTACTGGACGCCGCCGACCTGCCCATACGAGAGCACGTGGTCTCCCAGCCACGCCGCGAGCTCCTGGCCATGCTGCTCCAGGAGATCGTCGACCGGCCGCACGCCTCCGTCCTGGACGAACTTGAAGATGAGCGGCCAGGAGTACGTGAAGCTGAGATCCGGCGCATCGCCGGCCGCCATCCAGAGGGTGAGGCCGCTCTCCTCCTCGCCGCGAGGCAGCACCTTCCACTGGAAGTCGATGTTGTTCGGCTCGGCGAAGTTCTCCAGGATGTACTGGGTGATCGGCCCCTCGGTCAGCGAGTTGCCTTCCATGTTGCCGCGGTCGAACAGCTCGACGGTGAGCGTGGTACGCTCCCCGGCCGCCCCTTCGGCGGCCCCTTCCGCGAACAGCGGAAGCCCGGCCAGGGCAAGGACTGCAGACACAGCCAGTATTTTCGTTCTCATTGTCTCGTTTTTCTCCTCATTGGGAAATGCTCGGGCGCACCGTACCCCCCCCCGGGGAGGGGTCAACCGGCTGTTGCTCGTCTGCGGCGAGGACTCGCGCAGGGATTGAGATAGAGTCGCAACCCGAGGAGGCGAGCATGGGACCACGGTTGACCGAGGGGATCTTTGCCCAGCTCCGCACGCAGGGTTACGCCATCGTCCCGCGCTACTTCCCCGAAGAACAGCGGGCTGCCATGGCAGCGGCCCTGCGCCGTCTGCTCAAGCCCTGGGACCAGGTGCGGGACGACCCGCCGGCCAACCGCCGCGACACCTCCTTCTTTCCCTATCCGGAACAGGTGCTCAACCGCGCCATCGTCGACCGCGAGGCCATCGCCTTTGCCCGCCGCTGGCTGGGGACCGAACGGATCCAGTACCGGCCCGGCCTGGGCCTGGTCACCTACCCGGGGTTCCACGGCGACGGCGACCGGGCGCACATCGACAACGGCAACAACTCCCTGCTGCCGCCGACCCGGGAGGACCGCGGCCACAGCCAGATCATCTTCTGGTTCTACCTGGAGGACGTGGACGAGGACCAGGCGCCCACCCGCTTCCTGGCCACGGCCGACGGGCAGGACATGAGCCGCGCGGTGCCGATGGTGGCGCCCGGCGGCTCGGTGGCCATCTTCCACAACTACACCTGGCACGCTGCCACCGCCTACACGCGGCCGAGCGGCCAGCGCTACGTCTGGAAGTTCGCCTTCGGCCGGGCCGACCACTACTGGGAAGGCACGGCCCACTATACGCAGGTAGGCCGGGATCCCCACTTCCGCGCCTTCATCGGCGGCCTCGGCGCCCGCGACCGCGAGCTGTTCCGCTTTCCGCCCGCCGGCCATCCCTACTACACGGCTCACACGCTGCAGGCGCTGGAGGAGCAATACCCGGGCTGGAACCGGGATGGCGAGTACAGGCCCGCTTGATGCCAGATCCGACCGCCCCCGTCGGCGTGATCGCGAATCCGGCGGCCGCCACCGACATCCGGCGGGTGACCGCCAACGCGACCGGCATGCCGATCGGAGACCGGGCCAACACCGTGCTTCGGGTCATGGCCGCGCTGGGCGCCTGCGGCGTGCCGCGAGTGCTGATGATGCCCGAGGACGGAGGAATCCGCAGACACCTGACACGTAGCCTGGAGCGCGAGCGCAACCAGGGACACGCTGATCTGCCACGCCTGCACTTCACCGACACTCCGGTCACGGGTACCGTGGAAGACACCTTCGCGGCCACCCGGGCGATGGTCGCGGCGGGGGTGGCGGCGATCGTCGTCCTGGGCGGCGACGGCACGCACCGGGCGGTGGCCGCGTGCTGCGGCGGAGCGTGGATCGCCGGCATCTCGACCGGCACCAACAACGCCTTTCCCGAGCAGCGGGAGCCGACCGTCACCGGACTGGCGGTGGGGCTGACCGTGACCGGCCGCGTCCCCGCCGCTACCGCGCTGGTCCCGAACAAGCTCCTGCAGGTCACGGTCAACGGCTCTCAGCAGCCGGACATCGCCCTGGTGGACGTGTGCGTGACCACCGAATCGTACGCGGGTGCGCGTGCGCTGTGGCGCAGCGAGCACCTGCGCGAGGTCTTCGTCACCTTCGCCGATCCCGAGGCGATCGGGCTGTCCGCGGTCGCCGGACTCCTGCATCCCGTGGGGCGGCGCGAGCCGTTCGGACTGCGGGTTCAGCTCCAGGACCCGTCCGCCGCGGGCACCGTGCTGCGGGTGCCGATCGCGCCAGGATTGATACGACCGGTCGGCGTCAGGCACCATGAGGCGCTGGCCGCGGACGAGGCGATTCGGCTGCATCACGAGTCGGGCATGATTTCCCTGGATGGCGAGCGTGAGATACACGTACGGCCTGACGATCGGGTGGAGATCACCCTCCTCCGCGATGCCTTCGACACGCTGGACGTGGGCGCGGTGATGCGCTACGCCGCGGAGCACGGCCTGTTCCGGGAGGAGAGGCCACGGGAGGACCGATGAGCACTGACACCATTGCGCTCGGCCGGGAGGAGCTGCTCCAGGCCTACCGGACCATGAAGACGATCCGGGAATTCGAGGAGCGGGTCCACGTGGAGTTCGCCACCGGCGACCTTCCGGGGTTCGTTCATCTCTACGCGGGCGAGGAAGCCGCCGCGACCGGCATCATGATGAACCTCCGGCAGGACGACCACATCGCCAGCACCCACCGCGGGCACGGCCACTGCATCGCCAAGGGGGTCGACGTCAAAGGCATGTTCGCCGAGCTCTACGGCCGCGCCACCGGCACCTGCCGCG
This sequence comes from Spirochaetaceae bacterium, assembly GCA_028820215.1. Next base: position 13,155 of record JAPPKD010000343.1, read on the forward strand.
GCAAGGGCGGCTCCATGCACATCGCCGACCTGGACATGGGCATGATGGGCGCCAACGGCATCCTGGGCGCCGGCGCGCCGCTGGTGTGCGGCGCCGCGCTGGCCTCCAAGTACAAGAAGGACGGCGGCGTGGCGGTGAGCTTCATCGGCGACGGCGCCTCCAACGCGGGCAACTTCCTGGAGAGCCTCAACCTGGCCGCGGTGTGGGACCTGCCGGCCATCTTCGTGGTGGAGAACAACGCCTACGCCCAGTCCACCTCGCGCGACTACGCCGTGGCCGTCGACAGCTACGTGGACCGCGCCTCCGGGTTCGGCATGCCGGGGGTGACCGTGGACGGCACCGACTTCTTCGCCGTCCACGAGGCCGCCGGCGCCATGATCGACCGCGCCCGCGCAGGCGGCGGTCCGGGGCTGCTGGAGTGCGGCATGATCCGCTTCTACGGCCATTACGAAGGCGACACGCAGACCTACCGCACGCCCGGAGAGGTGGAGGAGCTCCGCGCCAACCGCGACTGCCTGGCGAAGTTCGTGCAGCAGGTGACGCGGGCCGGAACGCTCGGGCAGGAGGACCTTGAGGGCATCGACCGGGAGGTCGCGGCGTTGATCGACCAGGCCGTGGCCGCAGCCCAGGAGGCGCCGCAACCCACCGCGGACGACCTCCTCACCGACGTCTACGTCAGTTATTAGGCGAGGAGAACATGGCAGAGCTATCGATTCGCGAGGCGATCAACCAGGCGTTCGACCAGGAGATGGAGCGGGACCCCACCGTGATCCTGATGGGCGAGGACATCGCCGGCGGCACCGGCAGTCCGGGGGAAGACGAGGCGTGGGGCGGCGCCATGGGGCTCTACAAGGGCCTCTACAAGAAGTACGGCGACCGCGTGCTGGACACGCCGCTGTCGGAGGCCGCGTTCGTCGGCGCCGCCGTCGGCGCGGCCACCTGCGGCATGCGACCGGTCGCGGAGCTGATGTTCATCGACTTCCTGGGCGTCTGCTTCGACCAGATCTTCAACCAGGCGGCCAAGTTCCGCTACATGTTCGGCGGCAAGGCGGAAACGCCGGTGGTCATCCGCACCATGTACGGCGCCGGGCTCTCCGCCGCCGCCCAGCACTCGCAGACGCTGACCTCCATCTTCACCCACGTCCCCGGCATCAAGGTGGTGTGCCCCTCCTCGCCGTACGACGCGAAGGGGCTGATGATCGAGTCGATCCGCGACGACGACCCGGTGGTCTTCTGCGAGCACAAGAAGATCTACGACGTCACCGGCGACGTGCCCGAGGAGCTGTACGCCATCCCGTTCGGAGAGGCGAACATCGTCCGCGAAGGCGACGACTGCACGGTCGTCGGCTACGGGATGATGGTGCACCGGGCAGTCGAGGCGGCCGAGGAGCTTGCCGGCGACGGGATCGAGTGCGAGGTGATCGACTTGCGCACCCTGTCCCCGATCGACACCGACACCGTCCTGGAGAGCGTGGAGAACACCGGCCGCCTGGTGGTCGTGGACGAGGCGCACCCGCGCTGCAGCGTCGCCGCCGACGTCGCCGCCGCCGTGGCGCGCGAGGGATTCGGAGACCTGCAGGCTCCGGTCGGCATGGTGACGGCGCCGCACACGCCGGTCCCGTTCTCGCCGGAGCTGGAGAAGCACTTCGTGCCGTCGGCCGAGAAGATCGCCGCCTGCGTGCGCGAGACCGCCGCATGATCAGCGCGATCACCATGCCCAAGTGGGGGCTCGCCATGACCGAGGGCGCGGTGGGCGACTGGCTCGTGGCGGAAGGCGATGCCGTGGAGTCCGGCGCCGAGGTGGTGCTGGTCGACACGGAGAAGATCGCCGGCGCCGTGGAGGCGGCTAAGGCCGGCACCCTGCGCCGCGCCGTGGCCGCGACCGGCGACACCCTGCCGGTGGGCGCCCTGCTGGGCGTGGTCGCCGGCGATGAGATAGCCGACGCGGACGTCGACGCCTTCGTGCAGCAGTTTCAGGAGAGCTTCGTGCCCGAGGAGACGGGCGCCGAGGAAGCCGGCGACCAGGTCGAGACGGTCCAGGTCGGCGAGCTGTCGATCGCCTTCGCGCGGCAGGGGTCCGCGGCCCGGACGGCCGTCCTGCTGCACGGCTTCGGCGGCGATCTCGACAACTGGCTGTTCAATCAAGGGGCGCTGAGCTCGGACCGCACCGTCATCGCGCTGGAGCTGCCCGGACACGGCCGCTCCACGAAGGCGGTGGGCGACGGCAGCTTCGCGTCCATGGCGGAGGTCGTGCACGACACGTTGCGGGAGCTGGGCGTGACGGAGGCCGACTTGGTCGGACACTCCATGGGCGGGGCGATCGCCCTGCACCTGGCCCGATCGCAGCCGCACCTCGTCTGCTCGCTGACCCTGCTCGCGAGCGCCGGCCTCGGCCCGGAGATCGACGCGGAGTACCTGCAGGGGTTCACCAGCAGCCGCAGCCGCCGGGAGCTCAAGCCGCACGTCCTCAAGCTATTCGGCGATGAATCGCTGGTCACCCGGCAGCTTGTCGAGGACCTGCTCAAGTACAAGCGGCTCGACGGGGTGCAGGAGTGCCTGGAGGCGCTGGCAGGCCGGCTCACCGACGCCGGCGATCACGCCGAGGACGCCCGCCGCATTATCGACGCCGTCCCGACCCTGGTGATCTGGGGCGCGGACGACCGCATCATCCCGGCCGGCCACGCCCGCGATCTCCCGAACCAGGACCGGGTGCACATCCTCGACGACACCGGTCACATGGTGCAGATGGAACGCGCCTCCGAGGTCAACCGCCTGATCACCGCCTTCTGGAACGACCGGGACTGACGGCGCGGACGCACAATACCCCGTACAGGTGGGCGCGCAGAAACCGCAGGACTTCCGCCTCCCGCACGGCACAGATCAACGGACTGCTGCTGGAAATCACTGGCGATCACGGGTAGTGTCTAATGATTTCTCACCGATTAGACGTAATACAACATCCAATCGAAACAGGTGAATTCGATGAATAATCCTGATATATCACAGCGTATCGCGTCCAGCCAAAGCAACAGAAACGCCTCTACAAGCGATCCCTACCAGAGCTTTCGCGTCGGCCTCGTAAGCATGCGTGGGTTTCCATACGCTATCGAAGAGAATTACCGTCGACTGGAATCTTATGTCCGCGAAGCAGCGAACCTCGGGGCAGAACTAGTAGTGGCTCCCGAATCAGTACTTGATGGATATTGCTGCACATATCCTACTTCACGACGCCGCATGATTACCATTGCCCAACGCATTCCTGATGGCCCCTACCTGGTGAGAGCAGCGTCTATGTGCCGACAACTAAACATCCACCTCGTATTCGGCTTTCTTGAACGAGTAGATATTCGCGGTCGCCAACCGAGGCTACGTAACAGCTGTGTGATGCTATCTCCTTTGGGAAATGTCATCTATAGATACAGCAAGGTATTCCCTCAGACCGAACAGTGGATCGATGCTGGTCGTAATATGCCGTGCAAGAACACTCCTTTCGGCCGGATGGGCATGTTGATCTGCGCCGACCGGACAATAGCCGAGCATTTCTCCCCATATGCTGCGCAAGGGGCTGAGATCGTTGCGATTCCAATGGACGGAGGTGGCGGTCCCATCAATACGCGCGTCATGAGGAAGCACGCAGTTGAAGGAGGCTTTGCGATTCTGATCGCTAACACCTGGAGTCGTGCAATCGTATTGCAGGATGGGTCCATAGCCCTGGAGGAATACCAAACGGAGGGAGTCTCCGTAGGGAAAATCGGTGTCCAACAGCAAAGTCCTCCGCTGATACACGCCTCCTCGCTTGTGGAACACACGCTGACTCGTTTCTCCGATCGTTGGGACCAAAAAGGACATCCAACCCGCAGAGAACGTCAATCAAGACGTATATCTCGTCGTAAGAAGTCGATTCAACAGCGCAGAATTGACACGCTACTTGCACAAGAAGACTTTGCAATCGGAGATGGCATGATCAACCTGAGCGGTACCAGGGTGACCGATACGGGTATTCAACACCTAGTTAAATTCGAGGAACACGTCCAGTGTTTGTGGCTTAGAGGTTGCGCCATTACTGACGCTGGAGCAGAAATACTGAGTCGCTTGCACCGACTACGAGCGCTTGACATTCGGGGTACGCGCTGCACAGATCTGTGCTTAGAGTACATAGCCAAGTGCTCTCTCCTGACATTTCTTGATCTATCTCATACAAACATCAAAGGAATCAACTTCCAGGCTTTATGCAGGCTCAATCAACTCACTCGCCTACGATTGGCAGGATGCCCACTTCAGGAGGAAGCTATTCTTGTTCTCGCTTGTATCCCTCGGCTACGCTGGCTAGAAGTGTCCGGTAATATGATCGGAAGTCGAACGTTCGGCTATCTATCTGATAAGCGCCGTGATCTCGAAATAGCCATCGCCAATAATACATAAGTACAGAAACTATTATTGATTTGCATTGTAACAGCTCGAATTTGAATATCCCGCGGCTATCGGTCTGCCGGAGCCCGCTCGCCTGCCTGCATGAACGAATACAGACGCGCGCGGTCGAGGTAGAACACGATGAAGTCTTCGACGAACAGTTGCCGGGTCGTCCCAATCCGGAGGGGTACGGTCACCTCAAGCCACTCACGAGGAGGTGTCGACGGTTCCCCGGTGCAGCTCCACGGCGAACAGGCGCGCCGCGGTCAGGCGCAGGCGCAGCCGGAATCCGCCCTCCGGAAGCCGCTGCCGGCCCTTCCAGGCGATCGGCTGCGCGAACCCGGATGCGCGGATCGGGACGCTGTCGGCAAGCGTGTATCCGGGCAGCTCGCGAAGCCCGTCCGCATCCAGCAGGGCCGCCTGCAGGTAGCCGCCCGGCTCGATCACGGCGTTGGCCGCGAGCCAGGTCTCAGGCCCCGCGCCGATCACGGCCGTCACCACCTGTCCAAACGCGGCGTCCGCCACGGTGACCAGGCTGCCGAAACGCTCCCGCGGCATCCGCGCGACGCCCAGGTTGCTGCGCCCCTCCATGCGGTCGCCGGTGGGCGTGAACGCAGTGTAGTAGATGAAGGTCTCCTCGCCGGCGTTGACCATCGGCCCCTGGATCATGATCAGGTGGTCGTTCGTGCCGCCTCGCCGACACCGCCGCTCAGGCCGAGGACGCGCGCCGCATCATCGACGCCGTTCCCACCCTGGTGATCTGGGGCGCCGACGACCGCATCATCCCGGCCGGCCACGCCCGCGACCTTCCGAACCAGGACCGCGTGCACATCCTCGACGACACCGGCCACATGCTGCAAATGGAGCGCGCCTCCGAGGTCAACCGCCTCATCACCGCCTTCTGGAGCGACCAGGACTGACGGGTAGAAGCTCAGACCGCCACGTCCTCGTCGCCGAAACCCAGCGCGGGGCTGCAGTCCAACCCCCTGCGGATCGACTCAAGAGTAGGCGGTCGCACCCGACCGCACGTTTGGTTGCAACGCTTCGTAGTTACGACGGTTCGTAGCTACTTTGGCAGCGTCCCGTCGACCGAAGCGCCCACATCGTCACCGGTGAACTCCAGCACCATGTTCTGGCCGAGAGCCCTCGCCCACGAGCGTGCGAAATCAATCGTCGGATTGCTGGTGAAGCGTTCGGCCTGGGCGATCGCCTGCTGAGTGCGACCGAGTCGAGCCGCGAGTACCCCCTGGGTGAAACCGGCGGCCTCTCGCGCCTCGCGCAGCAGATAACCCGGAGGATCGGCTTCCCAGTATGGTACTCGTCCCCATCTGCGCAACGCTTTCCACTCGTCGTACGCCCGGGGCTTTCGCCGGCTCAGACTCGTCCGCGGCAGCACAGGGCGCTCCCGCGGAGCCACGTAACGCTTCATGGTATCCTGCGTGCCCACGTCTCAATCTCCGTCTGCGTCGGCTTTCGGCGGGCGTTGGTGCGGGCGAAGGCGACGAGCGAATCCAGCGCCACTGACGTCTCGCTGCGCTCCGCAAGCACACGCAATCGCCTAACGTTCGGATGGTGGTCTCCACGCGACCATAGCAGCCACGCGCTGTAACCATCGATCTCCGATCGCCAGAACTGCCACGCCGCGAGCCTGTCCACGATAAGTTCCTCCAGGCCGATCACCACGACCGACGTGCTTCCCACACGGATGGTCGCGACAGTGTCCCCACGAGCGAGAGCATCGTCGGGGAACTCGCTGAACAAACGGTGTCGCTCATGAATCCAATGACGACCATGACGCTCGAATCCGGCGTCCTCCATCCGCTGAGCGACTACTGCCGTCAACACTCCCACGAAGTCCAGATCTCCGGTTCGATAGGCACCACCGGTATACAGCTCGACTGCCGCGCCACCGACCAGGGTCGGGACCGCATCGCCGGGCGAGAACAGCGACTGAACCCAAGAAGCGATGGCAGCCACTCGATCGGGCCCATCGGGTTTCGCGGTCGCGTCTTCCAGGGACTGAACCACAAGTCATATATTGTAGATCTTCGTATGAACGAGTACAATCCCGTCGCGGTCGAGGTGGAACTTCGAGCGGATCGCCTTGGCCGCGCAGCTCGTCCAGCCGGACGTGCCGGCGCCACGTGATCCGCTGCCGCACCGAGTCGTACGCGACGCAGGGATGACAGCGCCGGCATGACCGAAGAGCATTGTTCAGGTCACCACGCCTTCGACGCCGAAACCCAACGCGCCTGCACCCCGAACCTCCGAATCGACACCGCCGCGACCCCAGAGCGCCAACGTCGGCTCATCCATCGGGTTGGGGACGAACGGGACCTTCCTGCGAAGTGCTTCGAGATCTCGCCTGCCGAGCGGCACCGCCTGCCAGCGTGCCTCGCCCACGAGGGCCGTACGGCTGCCGCGAAGACCGAGCACGTCGACCTCCACGCTCGCGCCTCGCGGTGACCACCACCGTCCGACGACCAAGTCCGCCGGTAGCTCTCCCCGTTGCACAAGCCGCCGCGCGTGGGCGCGAGCCTGCTCCTCGAAGACGAGGCCGACGTGCGTCTGCCACCGCGGCATCACCCGTTCCAGCACCGCGTCACCCTGTCCCCCTTCGATGAGTGCGGTTTCCGTGTAGAGCACCTGGAACCAGAAGCGCAGGTAGGGGTCCGGGATCTCGTATGTGCCGCGCGCCCGGCGCGGCGCTCCCACGGGAAAGACCTTGCCCACGAATCCGGTTCTGATCAGTACGTCCAGGGCATGATCGATACGTTGACCGACCTCGCCGGCAATGTGGGAGAACCGGGTCCGGCCGCGTCCGATTGCCGCCAGGATCTGGGAGTAGCCGCCGGTCGAAGAGAGCTCCTCGCGGAGCATGCCCTGGGCATCTTCGAGGAGAACGCTGCCCGGCGTGAACGCCAGTCGGCGCAGGTTCTCTCGCGCCGGTACGCCGGCGTCCCAGTGACGGAGGTGAAGCGGGTATCCGCCGCACGCCGCATACGCTTGGAGCAGGTCTGCGGCCGGAAGATCCGGAAGGAACTCGCGAGCTGCGAGCACGTCCACCGGCGCAAGCGGCAGCGACAACGTCGGCCGTCCACGCAGCGCTCCACCGGCGCCCAGAATCTTCTCCATCACTCCGACGGCGGAGCCCGTCAGGACCAGTACCAGCTTGGTCCCAGGGGGCAGGTGGTCCCACACCACCTGCACGATGCTCGCAAACCCGGGGGTCGAGCGCGCGAGATACGGGACCTCATCCAACACCACGAGGAGGGGCCGCTCCATGGCCACCGCGGAGAGGAACTGCAGCGCCGCCTCCCAACTCGGGAACCCGCCGCCGGCCAGGTGTGCGGCCTGGTCACCAAGGTCCCGGCGGATCGCCTCGGTAAACCGCCGCAGTTCGACAGCCTCGGCCTGCTGGGTGGCGCCGAAGAACACGGCCCGCTTGCCTTCCGAGAAATGGGAGAGCAGGAACGTCTTGCCAACCCGCCGGCGGCCCCACACGACGAGGAGCTGGGGGATCCCTTCGGTGGCACGTTGCCACGCGTGACCGAGCCGCCGGAGCTCCTCGGCCCGATTCACGAGGGGTGCGAGCATACGGGACCGTACCCCATTCCCCCATTACTTGCAATCGTTCGTAGTTGCAATGATTCGTAGTTACAACGGTTCGTAGTGTATCAGGCCGGACACGGCAAGCGCGGCTCCCCCCGCTCGTCGGTTCTCGGCACCATCCGGAGCAGGACACCCCTTACAGGTGGTCGCGAAGAAACCGCAGCACGTCCGGCTCCCGGACGAACTCCTTCTGTTCGCCGGGATCGGCGGCGTTCATGGCGAAGTGGCCGTCGGACACCTCCAGCAGCTTGGGAGCATGGCCGGCACGCCGGAGTGCCGCGAACATGGCCCGCGACTGGGTGACCGGCACCACCGCGTCCTCCGTGCCGTGGATCAGCAGCATCGCCGGCACGCGGGCATGGACGTGATGGAGCGGAGACGCGGCTCGCCAAGCATCGGGATCCTCGCCCGGATCGGCTCCCATGAAGTCGACGACCGTGGTGCTCCCCGGAATCAGCCGCGCCAGCTCGTGGTGCCAGGCGGCCATGTCCATCACTCCCGCGTAGGAGATCGCCGCCCGAATCGAGGCGATCCCGCGCTCCTCCCCGGTCGCCCGGGTGGCCAGCAGCGACACCAGGTGGCCGCCCGAGGAGCAGCCGAACAGCGCGCACCGCCGCCGGTCCAGCCCCTGCCCGGCTCCCCGATCGTGCAGCCAGCGAAGCAACTGCACCACGTCCCGGTATGCGCCCGGAAACCGCGCCGTGCTCGCCGGCCGATGGGAGCAGAGCACCAGCGCCACCCCGAGCGGGCGCAGGCGCTCCCAGCACCAGTCGTAGGAGCGGCGGTCGCCGTTCTCCCAGCCGCCGCCGTGAATGCCCACGACGACCGGATGCGGGCCGGCGCCCGCGGGCAGCCGCACGCTGACGACGCCGCGCTCGCCGATCGCCGGATTGGTCTGGATCTCGATCATCGTCCGGTGGCGCACGGCGGCTATCGGTCCGCCGGAGCCCCCTCGCCTGATCCTCCTGCCTGCATGAACGAATACAGACGCGCGCGGTCGAGGTGGAACTTCAAGCGGATCGCCTGGCCGCGCAGCTCGTCCAGCCCGACGTGCTGCCGCCACGTGACCCGTTGACGCACCGAGTCGCCGTCGATCACGGCGCAGTCCGCGCGGCCGAGATCGGGCTTCTGCACGCCACCCGCGCCCAGCACGGCCACGGAGATGGCCCCTCCCCGCGCCGCCGCGTTCACGTACAGCGCGCCGCCTTCGCACCGAAACGGCCTGGTCACCACCGTGCCGCCGTCCGCCGCGGAGAGCGACACGAATCCGTCCCGGCGCAGCTTGGCCAGACAGATCGGCCCGCTGCGGCCGGTGATGCCGTGCTCCTGGGCGCACGTCGAGTAGTAGAACCAGAGCTCATCCCCCACGGCGACCGGGGCGCGCGCGGCATAGATCTCGCCGGCGTCGATGGTGCCAGGAGGGCCGTTGGGGAGGAACGGCTGGCGGTCGCAGGCGCGCTGCCAGTGCACGCCGTCACGGCTGACCGTGAGCTGGACGTCCACCCGCCCGGAGAACCGGATCTGCGGTTCCTCCGGGGGCGCGCGCAGCACCAGGAGCTGGCCGAGGTAGAGCCCCTCGTACTTGAACACCGGCATGCCGTAGAACTCCGTTCCCGGAGGGTCCTGCGCGTCGGGCTCGAGCACATCCACCGGATCGCTCCAGGTGACGAAGTCGGGGCTCACCGCGCGCCCGATGCGACGCGTCCGGTTGCCCTCGTGCACGGACGGCCGGCAGTAGCCGACGAAGCAGCCGTGGCGGTCGTCCCAGCCCAGCAGCGCGTGGGTGTCGTTGGAGCGCCGGATCACCGGATTGCCGGCGTACTTGGTCCAGCGCAGGCCGTCCGGCGAGAAGGCCACCGACACGCCGTCGCCCATGTTGGGCGTCCCCGCGGGGTCTCGCGCCTCGAAGAACAGCGACTTGTAGCGGCGCTCGGGATCCTCTTCCCGCGCGTCTTCGATGACGTTGGCGTAGGCGGCGTCGAGGAGCACCAGGTTGTTGACCCGCGAGCCGTCGTACTCGACCAGCCCCAGGTTGGGCCGCTCCCAGAACACGCCGTCGGCCGAGGTGGCGTAACCGATGGTGTACAGCAGGTTCCGGGCGTCGAACCCCGTCCACGGGGAGCCCGCTTGGTCGAAATCCAGCGCGGGGACGCCCATGCCGCCGTAGCCCTGGTACCACATCCGGAACGTGCCGTCGCGCGGGTCGCGCATGACCGTCCCGTACAGCGCGACCCGGCCCTCCCACGGGTAGAGGGGGCTCAGGACCGGGTTGCCCGCGTACTTCGCCGGCTGGTGCAGGCAGCGCGTCACGCCCTGCATCTCCTCCACGATGAAATCGTCGACGAACAGCTGCCGGGTCGTGCCGATCCGGAGGGGTGTGGTCACTCACTCGCACCCGCGAAGCGGTTCTTCATTGTTCGGTGTCCCCCGCGGGGCCACAATAGCGCATGGAAGCGCATTCCTCCTCCGATCGATTGGGCGACACTTGGCTCGACGGGACCCCGTCCTACGTCACCGACCTGAGCCGCTGTACGCCGCAGAGCGCGCTCAGCGACCGGGCGGCGGCGGGACGGTGGCGCATGCTGCCGTATGAGACCGACACGCTGGCCGGTGTGATGCTGCGAGCCGATCCGGAGACGGCGGCGCACCCTGTCACCTGTCCGCTCACGGCGCGCGGGTGGCACGCGGTCTCGGTCGGCCTGTACGCCGTGCACGCCGGCGAGCAGGTGATCATGCTGGTTCGCCTGTCCGGCGAGGAGACCTTCACCAAGCTGGCCGTGTTCGAGGCGAGGCGAGAGGAGCAGGGGCACATCACCGAGCTCTTCTGGCGAATCGCCGACCTGACCGGGCACGACCTGGTGCTGGCGCAGCTACTGCGCCGCACGGCGCCCGGCGACGCCGCCGGCGCGATGAGCTGCCCGCGGGCGCGGATCGCGTACGTGAAGCTGGTGCCGCTCAGCGCGGAGGAGGTGCGGATCGTGCAGCGGGAGCGAGCCGCACGCGGCACGCGCCGCCTGTACGCGGTCAACGACGCCCACGGGCTGCATGCCAACTGCCGCGCCACCACGCCGGAGGCGATCCGCCGCGAGCTTGAGCCGTTCCGCGACACCGACTTCGGGCGCATCTACTGGGAATGCGGCATGGGCGACCTGCTGTATTACCCGGGCAGCGCCGGCCGGATCCCGACCTTCGACGGGCTCACCGACTTCCACTCGGCCAACGCGCGCTACCACTGCGAGTGCTGGCGTATCTTCCGCGAGCGGGGACTCGACCCGTTTCGGATCGCGCGCGATTACGCGCGCGAAATCGGCATGGAATTTCATGCCAGCTATCGGGTCGCCGGCTTCAAGTTCCCCTCCGATCACGACCACTCGACCACGGCGACTCGTTCTACGACCGGCACCCCGAGCTGCGCGGCACCGCGCGGAGCGGTGAAACGACGCCGCGGCTCTCCTACGCCTACGCCGAGACCCGCCGCTTCGCGGTCGATCTGCTGCGCGAGGTTGCCTCGACCTACGACGTCGACGGCGTCAGCCTGGCCTACAACCGCCGACCTCCGCTGGTCGAGTACGAGCCGCCCGTGGTGCGCGGCTTCAGGGCCGAGACGGGGCTCGACCCGTACGCGCTGGACCCCGCAGACCGTCGCTGGCTCGCCTACCGGGCCGGTGTCCTCACCGGCTTCATGCAGGAGGTGCGCGCGGCGATGGACGCGCTCGCGCAGGAACAGGGCCGCCGGCGCATCGCCGTCTCCGCGATCGTGATGGCGAGCGAGAAGGAGAACCTGCAGATGGGAATGGACCTTCCGGCCTGGATCGAGCAGGGGCTCGTCGACACGATCATCCCGTACACCTCCGCGCCGGCGCTGGACAGCACGCAGCACTCGTGGATCGACGCGCAGGACGGAGCGTGGTTCATCGCGATCACACGGGACACTGCCTGCGAGGCGGCGTTCAACCTCATGCCGCGGCACATGAGCGCGGAAACCTACCGCCGGCGAGCGGCGGGGTTGTACGGCATCGGCGCCGAGCGGTTCGCGTTCTGGGACTGCACGCCGGAGCTCCGCGCCGACGGCACCGGCGCCTGGTCGGCGCTGCGGCGGCTGGGCCACCGCGACGAGGTGCTGGCCTGGGCGGGGGCCGGCGAGCCGGAGCTGGGCATGGGGTTGATGCCGGTGAGGAAGCTGGCGGGCTGGGATCTGTCGTACGCCACGCCGGGATGACGGGCCCCACCGGAGCCGGGGCAGCGGGGTCAGCTTCCGCTGTCGACGGTTCCCCGGTGCAGTTCGACGGCGAAGAGCCGTGTCCCCGTGAGGCGCAAGCGCAGCCGGAATCCGCCCTCCGGAAGCCGCTGCCGGCCCTTCCAGGCGATCGGCTGCGCGAACCCGGATGCGCGGATCGGGACGCTGTCGGCAAGCGTGTATCCGGGCAGCTCGCGAAGCCCGTCCGCATCCAGCAGGGCCGCCTGCAGGTAGCCGCCCGGCTCGATCACGGCGTTGGCCGCGAGCCAGGTCTCAGGCCCCGCGCCGATCACGGCCGTCACCACCTGTCCAAACGCGGCGTCCGCCACGGTGACCAGGCTGCCGAAACGCTCCCGCGGCATCCGCGCGACGCCCAGGTTGCTGCGCCCCTCCATGCGGTCGCCGGTGGGCGTGAACGCGGTGTAGTAGATGAAGGTCTCATCGCCGGCGTTGACCATCGGCCCCTGGATCATGATCAGGTGGTCGTTGGAGGTGTTGCCGCGGAAGTCGCGGTCCCAGCCCATCTCCTGGTCGCGCGGCACGAAGGTGAAGCCGGGCGCCGGCTCCTGGAAGTGCACGCCGTCCTCGCTGTAGGCGAACCCCAGGTCGACGGAGACCTGCCCGGCGAGGTAGTCGGGATGTTCCGGCGGCGCGTCCGTGATCGGGTGGTGCCACTGGCCGGTCACCGCCAGGCATACGTTCGGGTACGGAGTGACGTAGGCGCCCAGGTGGTTCTCCTCCCGATCCCAGCCGGTCCGGAAGGGCGAGGACGACTGCATGGGCTTGAAGAAGCCCACGCACATCTCCAGCGGCCAGGAGTCCACCGTCGGTGACCGCCACACGGCCAGCACCTTGGCGCCGACCATCCAGATCGCGGGGTGGCGCTGCAGCGGGGCGTACGCCATGGGCGGCCCGATGTGGCCGGCCACGTGGTAGTTGCCGCGGTAGCGGTACAGGCAGGAGCACTCGAAGTGCTGGCCGATCGCGCCCGGCTCGTCCCGCAGCATCGTCCAGCGGAAGCCGTCCGGGCTGGCGGCGAACAGGGTGATGGACGGCCGTTCGAGGGCCGAGCCCGCCCGGTGGCGCCACGCCATGTACTCGTTGACCATGAGATAACGGCGCTCCGCGGGGGCGTCCGGCTGATACAGGATGTCCATGTTGCCGGAGCCCGGCGGCAGGTCGACGACGTTGTTGCGGCGGGAGCCACCGTACTCCACCAGCCCCAGCTCGGGCCTGGTCCACGTCAGCCCGTCGTCGCTCTCCGCGTAGCAGATCCGTCCCGTGTCGTAGGAGTGCACGACCTGCGGGTCGACGTCCGCGTAGCCACCTTCCGCACGGCCGCGTCCGCCGCCGCCGTCGTCGCGGGCGATGTACCACATGCGGAACCGCTCGCCGTCGTGCACGACCGGGCAGCACTGCATCCGCCGGGAGTCGACCGCGCCGGCCAGCCCCCGCTCCAGGATCGGGTTGCCGGCGTGCTTCTCCGGCCGGTGCATCTGCAGCCGCACGCGGTAGCGCCACGGCATCGCGTGATCGTCGAAGGCGAACAGCACCGCCCGGTCCCCGGCACCGAGGCGCGCCCGGTCGGCCACTTGCTCCTGGCTTGACAATGCCTTCACCGTGCTCGCTAGGATGCGCCGTCATCAGCATCGCTTCAACCGAATCGGAACGTCGACCAACCGGCACGGAAATGGACGTACTCGTCGTCGACGTCGGCGGCAGCAAGGTGAAAGTGAAGGTCACGGGCGACGATCGGCGGCGCGCCGTCTCCTCCGGGCCGGAGATGACGGCGGCGGACATGGTAGCGGCGGTCAAGACGCTCGCCCACGATCGGCACTACGACGCGGTCTCCATCGGATATCCGGGGCCGGTTTCGGACGGCACGATCCTGCGCGATCCGAAGAACCTGGGAAGCGGCTGGGTCGGGTTCGATTTCGAGGCCGCGTTCGGCCGGCCCGTGAAGGTGATCAACGATGCGGCGATGCAGGCGCTCGGCAGCTATCGCGGCGGACGGATGTTGTTCCTGGGGCTGGGCACCGGCCTGGGATCGGCGATGGTCCTGGCCGGCACCGTGCAGCCGATGGAGCTGGCCCATCTTCCGTACAAGAAGAAGATGACCTTCGAAGACTACGTCGGCGCGCGCGGCCTGAAACGGCTGGGAAAGAAGAAATGGCGCCGGGAAGTGGCTGCCGTGGTTGCCTGTCTACGCGCCGCCCTGATCTCCGACTACGTCGTCCTGGGCGGCGGCAATGCCGCGCTCCTCAAGGAGTTGCCCGCGGATACCTTCATCTGCCCGAACGACAATGCGTTCGTGGGCGGCTTCCGGATGTGGGACTAGCTCCGGACGGGCCATGACAGCCGTGAATGGAACGGCGGAACACGCGCGCCTCGCGGCCCATCAGGCGCGCACGGCCAACTGGAAGCAGTGGGGGCCGTACCTCAGCGAACGGGCGTGGGGCACGGTGCGCGAAGACTACAGCGCTCACGGCGCGGCGTGGGACTACTTTCCGCACGATCACGCGCCCAGCCGCGCGTACCGCTGGAACGAGGACGGCCTGGGCGGCATCTGCGACCGCTCCCAGTACCTGTGCTTCGCCGTCGCGCTCTGGAACGGGCGCGACCCGATCCTCAAGGAACGGCTGTTCGGCCTGACCGGCGTCGAAGGCAACCACGGCGAGGACGTCAAGGAGTGCTACTTCTACCTGGACAGCACACCCACGCACAGCTACATGAAGATGCTCTACAAGTACCCGCAGGCCCCGTTCCCCTACCGGGAGCTGGTGACGGAGTCGCAACGCCGCGGCTACCACGATCCCGAGTACGAGCTGCTCGACACCGGCGTCTTCGCGGAGAGCCGCTACTTCGACGTGTGCGTGGAGTACGCCAAGGCGGATCAGGAGGACATCCTGATCCGCGTCACGGTGCTGAACCGCGGCCCCGAGGAGGCGGAGTGCTGGACGCTGCCCACCCTGTGGTTCCGCAACACGTGGAGCTGGGGATACGAGGCCGGCCCCATGAACGACGTCGCGGCCAAGCCGGTGCTCCGCCGGCTCGAGGAGCCGGGCGGGACCGGCGGCGCCGCCGCGGTGCGGGTCGATCACCCGGCCGCCGGGCGGTACGTGCTGTATGCCGCCGCGGCGCCGGAGCTGCTGTTCACGGAGAACGAGACCAACGCCGTGCGCGTGTTCGGGGCACCCAACCCCAGTCCGTACGTGAAAGACGCCTTCCACCGCTTTCTGGTCGATGGGGACTCCGACGCCGTGAATCCCTACGGCTTGGGAACCAAGGTGGCGGCGCTCTATCGGCAGAGCATCCCGCCCGGCGGATCGTCGACCTGCTGCCTGCGCCTCTCCCGCGCGGCGCAGGACGACCCGTTCGAGCGCTTCGGTGAGACATTCGAACAGCGCCGTGCCGAAGCCGACGAGTTCTACGCCGCCATGCACTGCCCGGGCCTCAGCGCCGATGAACGGAACGTGCAGCGTCAGGCGCTCGCCGGCATGCTCTGGTCGAAGCAGCTCTACTACTACGACGTCGAGCAGTGGCTCGGAGGAGACCCCGCCGCCGACCCGCCGCCGGCCGACCGCCGGCGGGGCCGGAACGGGGACTGGGGTCATCTGACCAACTTCGACGTCATCTCGATGCCGGACAAGTGGGAGTACCCGTGGTACGCCACCTGGGACCTGGCGTTCCACTGCATCCCGCTGGCCCTGGTCGACGCCGACTTCGCCAAGCGGCAGTTGGAGCTGATGACCCGCGAGTGGTACATGCACCCCAACGGCCAGCTCCCGGCCTACGAGTGGGCGTTCGATGACGTCAACCCGCCGGTGCACGCGTGGGCCGCGTGGCGCGTCTACAAGATCGACGGCCACGCCACGGGCAGTCCCGACCACGCGTTCCTGGAAGGGGTGTTCCACAAGCTGCTGCTGAACTTCACGTGGTGGGTCAACCGCAAGGACGAAGACGGCAACAACGTGTTCCAGGGCGGATTCCTGGGGATGGACAACATCAGCGTGTTCGACCGCAGCGCGGTGCTGCCCACCGGTGGCCACATCGACCAGTCGGACGGCACCGCCTGGATGGGCGCCTATTGTCTGACGCTGCTGAAGATCTCCCTGGAGCTGGCGCGGCGGAACCGCGTCTACGAGCACACCGCAACCAAGCTGTTCGAGCACTTCCTGCGCATCTCCCATGCCATGACCGAGGGCGGCCATCACGGTCACAGCCTGTGGGACCACGCCGACGGGTTCTTCTACGACACCCTGCACCTGCCCGACGGCCGCACCCAGACCCTCAAAGTGCGCTCGCTGGTGGGCCTGCTGCCGCTGTTCGCGGTCGAAACGATCGAGCCCGACATGATCGACGACCTGGAGGTCTTCGACCGCCGCCTGCACTGGTTCGTGCACAACCGCCCGCACCTGGCCGGCAACATGGCCAGCGTGGACGTGCCCGGCGTGGGCCGGCGGCGGCTGCTGTCGATCCTGACCCGCGAGCGCCTGCTGCGGGTGCTGAAGGTCATGCTCAACGAACAGGAGTTCCTCTCCGAGTACGGCATCCGCTCGGTCTCGAAGTTCCACCAGGCGCACCCGTACACGTTCCACCTGGACGGGCACGCGCACACCGTGGAGTACCAGCCGGCGGAGTCCACCAGCGGCCTGTTCGGCGGCAACTCCAACTGGCGCGGCCCGATCTGGTTCCCGATCAACTACCTGATCATCGAGTCCCTGCAGAAGTTCCACCACTACTACGGGGATGACCTGAAGGTGGAGTGCCCGACCGGCTCGGGGCGCTGGATGAACCTGGAGGAGGTCGCCACCGACCTGTCATGCCGCCTGATCCGCCTGTTCCTGGCCGACGGCGAGGGCAGGCGCCCGCTCAACGGCGCCCGCAGTCCGTTCCAGCGCGATCCGCACTGGCGCGATCTGCTGCTGTTCCCGGAGTACTTTCACGGCGACGACGGATCCGGCCTGGGAGCCGGCCACCAGACCGGGTGGACCGGTCTGGTCGCCAAGCTGATCCAGCAATCGGGCGCGACGCTGGCCGATCCCGAGCAGTGCGAGTAAGCGAAGCGAACCTCGCTCGAAGAGTGATCGTGTCGAAGCGGGCCTGATACGCTTGGGATTCGGCTTCCCGGCGCCGATCATCCTGGCGATCCTGCTGAACGAGGTCCGCAGCGCCACGTTGAAGAAGTCGGTGCAGACGATCTCCTACCTGCCGCACTTCATGTCGTGGGTGGTGCTGGCCTCGATCGTCATCGAGGGGACGAGTACGTCGCCCGCTGGAAGGCGAACGGCGGCGACGAGATCATCGCAATCGCCGACCAGTGGCCGATCGTCGAGGAGTATCTGCAGGGGCGCATGACCTACCGACCGCACCCGATGACAGGGCACAGCAGTGCCCCGCTCGGAGTCTGTCGGGATTGCCGCGCCAGCGGGAATCCGGCAGACTCCGTAGCGGAATCGGTGGGGATGGGCCAGGCGCGGAGCCGACGGCGACGGTCTTGGGGCGGGCGATGACCCAACACCAGAAGAGCGACTTCGACGAGAACGGGTTCATCGTGATCGAGGATTTCCTCGACCCGGACGAGCTGGAGCGGCTCCTGGCCGCGGTGGATGAGGTCGCCGCGAAGGTACGGCGCGCCAAGGGCCTGGGGCCAAGCGACCCGTTCGCCGTCCGCAACGCGCTCGCCCATCACGACGCGTTCCTGGACCTGATCGACCACCCCGGGATGTTGCCACTGGTCGTCGACGCCATCGGCTGGAACATCCAGATCCGCACGAGCCACCTGGACTACCGTCCGCCGTATCCGCGGGACCTGCAGGCCGGCGCGCTGGGAAGCGGCGCCGGCGCGGACCACGAGGCCGGCTACCGGAACGTGGTCTGGCACCCCGACTTGGCAGGCGACCACCTCTTCGAAGCGCCGTCGCTCGACGGGCGGCTGCCGTTCATGGAGGTCAAGGTGTTCTACGTGCTCTCCGACCTCACCGAGTCCAACGCCGGCAACCTGTGGCTGCTCCCCGGCAGCCACAGGCGCCGCCCGCAGGAGTTGCGCGACCTGAACTACCAGGTGGACCCCGAAGAGGCCGTGGAGCTCCGGCTGCCGCCGGGCGCCGCCGTGCTGTGGCGCACCGCCACCTGGCACTGCGTGGGACCGAACCTGTCCGACAAGACGCGGAAGGTCATGCACATCGGCTACCACTACCGGTGGCTCCGTCCCACCGACTACGTGCGCCAGGATCCCGAACTGGTCGCCCGCAGCTCGCCGATCCGTCGCCAGCTCCTGGGCGAGCTGGCCACCGGCAGCGATCCCCTGGGCGACGATCCCGAGTTCCACCCCGCGTCCGTCTATTGGACCCCGGCAGGTGCGGACTGGGACGACGTCCCGCTGAAGGCGTGGGCCGAAGATCCCACACGAGGAGGTGCCGCGGCGAAACCATGATCTCGTCCCGGTTGACCGCACGGCATCGCGGTGGCACCCGGGAATCGCAATCGGCTGAACACTTCAGCATCGTCCACCACGACGACAAGGAGACTGTTACGTGAAAAAGACACTGATCATCGCGCTGATGCTCGGGTTACTGGTAACCGTCCACTCGTTCGCCAGCGGCGACGAGGAAGGCGGGGAGCAGGGCAGGCGCACCCTGAAGGTCATGATGTACCCGGACCAGATCCCCAGCATCAAGGCCTACGACGGCATCACCGACGGCGAATTCGGCAAGAAGTTCAACGTCGACGTCGAGTACGTCGCCACCACCGGCAGCCTGACCGAGCACATCGCCCGGTTCAACCAGCTCCTGGCATCACGGGATACCGAACACGGCGTCCTGGTGTCGTTCGAGCCGCTCGTGCCGCTGTTCGCGGAGACGGGATTGCTGCTGCCGCTCGACGGCCTGTTCCCCAAGGAGCTGACCGACGACCTGATCCAATGGGAGTTCTACACGCTGGACGGCAAGCACTACGGGTGGAACTGGGTCAGCGACACCAACGTCATGTACCTGCGCCTCGACATGATGCGCGAGGCGGGCCTGGACCCCGACGAGGTCCTGCCCATCACCACGCTCGACGAGCTGTGGGACCTTGCCGAAGCGCTGACCCAGAGGGACGAGGCCGGCAACACCACGGTAGCGGGTTTCTGCTTCCAGTCCGGCGCCCTGGACCACTACTACCAGTTCTTCAGCGCCTTCGGTGCGGGCAAGCTGTACAACGATGACGGCACCCCCAACATAGCCACTCCCGAGGCAGCCGCCGGCCTCAAGTTCATGACCGACATGTTCAAGGCCGGCATCATGGCCCAGGACGCACCGAACACGACGGTGCACACCTTCTTCCTCGACGGGCAGGCGGCGAGCTGCTGGAGCTGGCCCTACTTCCCGCACTTCGGCAAGGAGCAGTTCGGCAAGCCGAACCTGGGCTACAACGTGATGCCCAACAACGGCGGCGGCGTCGCCATGACCGGCCACGCGTACTTCATCAATGCGTTCGCCTCCCAGGAGACGCAGGACCTGTCGGTCGAGTGGATCAAGTGGTTCCAGAGCCCGGAGGCTCACCGGTACTACTCCACGATCTTCGCCATCGGCCCGCCCTACCTGTCCATGCTGCTCGACGACGAGCTGCGGGCACAGCACCCCGAGTGGCAGGTCATCCTCGACATGATGAAGACCCGTGAGATCACGTCCCGGCCGGGCGAGGAAATGGCCGGCGCGCTGACGCAGGCATTCATCGATGTCGTCCAGGGAGGCAAGGACCCCCTCGAAGCGCTCCAGGACGCCGAGGCGACCGTGCCTCCCGACCTGAACACGGTCAACTTCGGAGGCTTCAACATCGGGACGTACTGGAAAGACCGACTGGCCGAGCAATAGAGGCTTCGCGGCCATCTCCGATCGGGCTCAAGCCTGCACGGGCTGAGCCCGATCGGACTGCGGGGGATACATGAGGTTGCCACTTTCGACGAGGACGAAGTTCGTCGGGTTGCTGTTCGTGCTGCCCAGCCTTCTGTTCCTGTTCGCCTTCTTCGTCTACCCGATCCTCAGATCGGTCTACATCTCGTTCTTCGACTACAGCGTGGGACGAGACCTCATCCCCGCCGGCTGGTCCAACTACGGGGCCATCCTCACCGATCCGGGGTTCTGGCACTCCGGCTACATCACCCTTCGCTATGCCGTCTCGGCACTGGTCCTGGAGCTGCTCGGCGGCCTCATCTTCGCCTTGACGTACAGCCGCCTGAAGGCCACCCGGTATCTGCGCGGCATCCTGATCATCCCGCTGGTCATCCCGATCCCGATCTTCGCGGCCATCTGGCAGTACATCTACAATCCCCAGTACGGGCTGCTCAACGGGTTCCTGCAGAGCCTGGGCTTCACCGGCCAGCCGATCTATCTGACCGACCCGGACCGTTCCCTGATCTCGATCGTGGTCGCCCAGACAACCTGGGTCGTCTTCGTGGTGATGTTCCTCCTGATCGCCGGGATGCAGAGCATACGCAACGAGTATTACGAGGCGGCCCGCATCGACGGAGCGGGTTCCACGCAGCAGTTCTTCAAGATCACGCTGCCGCTGCTGAAGCCTACCCTCACCTTCATCGTCATATTCCGGATGATGGACCTGATGCAGGCGTTCACCACCATTTACCTCATGATGTCGACCGCTACCGGAACCGCCGTCACGCGGGATACCAGGGTGTGGTCGATCATGATCTACCGGGAGGCGTTCATGAGGTTTCAGCTCGGTTCGGCAGCCTCCATGTCCCTGATCGTGTTCATGTTCATCCTGGTCTTGATCGTCCTGTACCTCTGGGCATCGAAGACCTACGAATCGTCGCTCGAATGACTCTGGCCAATCGCGGAGGAGCACGCACCGTGAATACCATCGAACCCAAGAAATACCTGGTCATCAGCCTGAAGACGGTGATCATCGGGGCGAGTCTGTTCCTGGCGCTCTTTCCGATCGTCTGGATGGTGTTCCTGTCGTTTCTTCCGGACCTCAAGACGCCGAAGTTCCCGCCTCCCGTGGGAGCGAGCGACTTCTCGGTGCGAAATTATGTGGGCCTGCTGTTCCTGGGGAGAGACGTGGGCGCCCTCGAAGGGCTGGGATCAATCTCCCAGTACCCGGTGCTCAGGATCATCTTCAATAGCGGGCTCGTGGCGCTCAGCTCCACCGCGCTCACCATCGTCCTCGGCCTCAACGCCGCCTACGCGTTTCACCGGTTCGACTTCTGGGGAAAGAGAGTGCTCTACACGTCGATCATCATCGGCAGGATGTTCCCGCTTATCTCCCTGATCGTCCCGTTCTACCTGCTGTTCGCGCAGCTCAGGATGATCAACAAGATCCCGAGCCTGATCATCGTGCACACGATCATCTTCCTGCCGCTGTTCATCTGGTTCTGCCGGGGATACATGCAGTCCATCCCGACCGCGATGATCGATTCCGGCAAGGTGGACGGGGCGGGCGAAGTCCGTATCCTGTGGCAACTGGTGGCGCCGGTCGTGCTTCCCGCGATCTTCGGCATGGGGATCCTGATCTTCATCTTCTCCTGGGGAGAGTACTTCTTCGCGTCGGCGCTGCTGTGGGACAACGACTCGATCACGTTCCCGCTGCTCCTGCAACTGGCTCTGACCAGCTTCACGGGCAGCACCTTCTTCTGGTCGGCGATCATGGCCCTGGGCGTGGTGGGCGCCATCGTGCCGCTCGTGATCGGCATCGTCTTCCAGAAACAGATCATCTCCGGCCTCACCGCCGGAGTCGGCAAGTTCTGAGCCGGGAGGAAGCGGGTTAGCCGCCGGCCACCTCGAACGCCGTCACGTTGCGCGTCTGGCGACTGAACTCCACGCCGATGAGGTGGATCGGCTCGTCCCCGCCGCGGTACTTGTCCGCGTAGCCCCGCTCCTGCAACTGCGCCAGCGCCGACCCCGGCGGAGCCAGCTCCGCCACCTTGAACTCGAACAGGTACACGTGCCCGCCCGCCCGCACCGCCATGTCCAGCCGGCCGTGGCTGCTCGACTCCTCGACGACGATCTCGTAGCCCAGCGCCGCGAAGTACGAGTAGAACACGCTCGCGTAGTAGCCCTCGTAGTTCGCGATGTCGTTACTTGTGTGCCACTCGTACGGAATGCCCGCGAAGAACGCGTGGAACAGCTCCTGTAAGCCTGCTGAGGTGGTCCCGGTCGGTTGGACAGCTCAAGGGGTAGGCTAAGGTGTAACCCGT
>JAPPKD010000267.1 GCA_028820215.1 Spirochaetaceae bacterium
TCAGTCTCTGGGAGGGCTTCTCTTCCCCAGTCGTCACAGGAATGGAATGCACCCACCGTGCATCGCGGGCGCTATCACGCCGACAAGCCGCGTCGAACCTTCATGGTCGTGTACCGCAAGGTCCGAACGGCTCGCGAGGAGCTCTCCCGGCGCGGCCTGCACCAGTACACCGACCAGCCGTGGTTCCTCCTCCCGGGCTATCTGGACGGCGTCAGACAGGAGACGGAGGCGTTCTTCCGCCGCTATGTCGACTTCTATGCCGACAACTGGCGTTCGCGCCTGAGCGAAATGAACAAGTACCTGTGGTTGGCGGCCGCGCTGAAGCAAGCGGGCGATCCGAACCCCTTCTTTGCCGACCGGAGGTAGCGGAGATGCCGGTCATACGCATTTCAGAACGATCGCTGGAGCGTCTCAGAAAGTGGGCGGAACCGCTCACGGATACCGCGGACATGGCGGTCGCCAAGGCCTTGGATGCCGCGGAACGCAATCTCTCACCCTCTGTGGACATGATCACTGCAGAACGCGATCGACGACGGACGGCGAGCTTCGTCGATCATCTCCTGGCGATGCCCGAGGTCGGAGACGACGCCGACTTCGAGCCGGCAGGCGATCTTGAGCCGCCGAACCACTCCGTGTCGGACCGAGGACTGGAGGCAACCATGCGTGGCAGATACAGCCAATGGGATGCAGCAAAGTACATCCGGAACGAGGAGGAGGCACGCCTTTATCTCGAAGCGTGCACGGAGGAAGATCCGGGCGACGGCAGCCTCGTCCGTGTCGCCCTCAGCGACATCGCCCGAGCGCGCAATACGAGCAGCCTGGCCCGTAGAGTCGGCATGACCCGCCAGGGTCTCTACAAGGCGCTGTCTACGGAGGGCAACCCGTCGTTTGCCACCGTCATGCGAATCACCCGGCTGGGCATGGATCTGCGGATAACGATCGGCGCTGATCCGGGCGACGAAGAACAAGCGGTCACCCCTGCTCCGAGTCCTCATCCCGCTCGATAGGCGTCGCTGCCTCGACTCAGACTCCGGCCTCGATCGTGGAACGATTCAAGCCGGCAGCCGATCCTGAATTGGACGCTGCGACGGTACACGCTCAGTCGCTGGCGTCGATGGGCACGTCGCCCATGGCGTCGCCTGCCTCTCGTACCGCGACGGCGCGGTCCAGGATGACGGCGCCGTCGTCGACCAGCCGGCGCTGCAGCCCCGGGACGTCCAACTCTCGTGCGGCGACGCCCTGTCGCGCCGCCAGCGCCGCGGCGGTGCCTGCGGCTTGGCCCATCGCCATGCAGGTGACCGTCACGCGGCTGGAGGCGAGCGCTGCCTGCTCGGCGCCGTGGCAGCGGCCGGCGACCCAGACGTTGTCCAGCTCCTGCGGGACCAGGGTGGCGTAGCCGATGTCATAGGGGCGCACCATCAGGTGCGGGTGGTAGCCGGACGAGCCAGCGGGGTGGCGGTCCAGCCACCAGCCGCCCAGGCAGACCGCGTCGGCGCGCGGCTCCGCCGCGGCAATCGCCGCAGCGCGCAGCGGATCGTCACAGCGGATGCGGCGCGACTCGCGCACGCCCACGGCCGGCCCGGTGCCGACCAGGTAGGCGTCACGGAACGCGGGCAGCCGCTCCCTGAAGAGCTCGAACATCGTATGCACGTCGCGTCGGCCCTGCATCTCCGCCGCCGTCAGGTCGGCGGGATCGACCGGATTGCCGGCCAGGCGGGTGGCGTTGAAGTAGATGTCGTCATCTTCGACGCGGCCCATCCACGGGCCGCCGTAGAGGCCGATGCGGCCGGCCGCGTGCGCGTCGGCCAGCACCGCTCCGCACGCGCGACGCAGCTCGGCGTCGGCCGGCAGCCGTCCCACGCGGAAGTGCAGGCTCATCGGCTGCGGCGCCGACGCATCCAGGTCGAACGGCGCCCCCGCGAACGCGACGACGTCGGCGTCGCCGGAGGCGTCGACCACCGCGCGCGGGCGCACCGCCTGCAACCCACCCTTGTTGGCGATCACCACGCCGGTGACCCGCGGTCCGTCGCAGACCACGTCGGCCACCGTGGTGTGGTACAGCACGCGCGCTCCGGCCTCCGTGAGCAGCCGGTCGGCCGCCAGCTTGAAGCGCTCGAGATCGAACCGAATCGCGTGCCGGTCGGCGACCGCCAAGTTGTGGGCGAGCTCGGTGTTGAAGCGGAACGGCGTCCGCGCCACCTGTCCCGGATCGTCGAGCGGCACGTCCGAGTACGCCGCCGCCCGCACCAGGTCGAGCACGACCCCGCCCACGATCGGCAGACCGGAGCGCAGATCGACGAAGCCGTCCAGCGACGGTCCGACCACGTTGGTGACGTACCCGCCGCAGTAGCCGGCGCGTTCGACCAGCAGCGTGCGGGCTCCCGACCGCGCGGCGGCGATGGCGGCCGCGGTGCCGGCGCAACCGCCGCCGACCACCAGCACGTCCGGCTGCGCTGCCACCAGCAGCCTGCGATGAAGTATCACGGAATCAAGCGCAATCCTTGCACGGGCGCGCCGTCAACGGTAGCGTGCGAGCGCAACCGCCGCGCGCGTCGGTTGCCAGCGGGATCGCTTCCCCTGTTACTCTGATACCGACGTGATTCCTGATCTCAGCGCCGACCCGGTCGGCCCCACCGGCCGGCCGTGACGACCTACCGGGCGGCCGTCATCGGTTGCGGGCGAATGGGTGGATTCATCGACAACGAAGTCGCCGGGACCCCCGGCTTCGTGCCTCCCTATTCGCACGGGGCGGTTTCACGGCGTGCGACCGGACGGACCTGGTGGCGTGCTCGGACTTCCGTCGCGACCTCATGGAAGCGTTCGGGACGAGGTACTCGGTGGACCAGAACCGCCAGTACACCGACTACAAGGAGATGATCGCCCGGGAAGAGCTCGACATCGTGAGTGTCGCCACGCATGTCGAGCACCACGCCGACATCGTGATCCACGCGGCCGAGCACGGCGTGAAGGCCATCTACTGCGAAAAGGGCATGGCCGCCTCCCTGGGCGAGGCCAACGCCATGGCTCGAGCCTGCCGGCGCAACGGTGTCGTCTTCAACATGGGCGCGCAGCGGCGCTACCACCCCGGCTTCCGTAAGATGCGGGAGATCATCGCGGGCGGCGAGCTGGGGGCTCTCCAGAACCTGGTGATGACCTACGCGTCCGGCTTGTTCGACCACGGCTGCCATACGATAGACTTGGCCCAGTACCTGAACGGCGACGCGCCGGCGCTGTGGGTTCAGGGCAGCGATCAGCGGTCGGTAGTGCCGCGCGAGGGGGACGTGTATCGGGAGGACCCCGGCGGCAGCGGCGTCGTCTTCTTCGCGAACGGCGTCACCCTCTATCTGCTGAATACGAACGGCTACGAGTATCAGGCGCACTGCGAGAACGGCATGGTGGGAACCTGCAACGACACGCGAGACTGGATCATGCGTACGGGCAAGCCTCGCGACCTCCAGCCCCGGCAGTTTCCGCCGTGGCCGCGCCAGAGCCCCACGTCGAACCTCATCCTCGACCTCGTGCGAGCGCTCGACACCGGTCAGCCGCCCCGCGGCGGGGTGGAGTCGGCGCGTCACGGCGTCGAGATCGCGGTAGCCGTCGTGGAGTCCCATCTCCATGGCGGAAAACGGATCGAGCTGCCCCTCGCGGACAGCTCCCTGCGCCTGCACCGGGTCAGCCGGGATGCCTGGCAGAGGCAGGGCCGGTGGCGCGAGCCAAAAATCGGCGGTTAGCGCTTCCCTGCCATGCCGGCTGACGGGCGACTCCGAGAAGGACCGATGGCCGGCGACAGGACGCTCCGAACCGCGATCATCGGACTTCGCCACGGTCACGTCGGCAGCTTTGGCCCGGAGCGTCCCGGGTACCTCCACACCCTGCAGCACACCGCCGGCGTGGAGATCGTGGCGTTCTGCGAGGATGCGGACCCGGCGCGGCTGCAGGAGGCACGCCGGCACTATCCGGCTGCCGGTATCCACACGAGCGTGGACGATCTCATAAAGCAGGAAGACTTCGAGCTCGCCTGGGTGGTCCTGCCGGCGGCCGACGTGCCGCGGGCGGGAATCAAGCTGGCCGAAGCGGGGAAGCACTTCTACATGGAGAAGCAGTTCGCCAGAACCTCCGCCGATCTCGCCGAGCTGGTGCGCGCCGTTCGCACGCACCGGGTGAAGGTACTGCCCGGCTACCCGCACCGTTTCAACCCGGTTGCCCGCGACCTGAGGCGGCTCATCGAGCGGGGAATCCTGGGAAGGCCGCTCGATCTGGAGGTACGCATGATCACCGGACAGGTGCGGTCCGGGGTTCGCGATCCGTCGAGTTTCCTGTACAGCAGAGAAGCTGAAGGTGGCGGCGTGCTGCACATGCTGGGCGGGCACTACATCGACGTGATGCGCTTCCTCATGGGAGACGAGGTGAAGGCCGTGCAGGCGATGACGGGACGACCGGTCGGGCACATCGAAGCGCCGCTCGAAGACGTGATAACCGCCGCGCTCGAGTTTCACAACGGCGCGATGGGGACCATCCACGCGGGCTATCTGCAGAGCACGACGCGACCCTATGACAGCGGCCTGGTGTTCCGCGGACTGGACGGTGAGGCCACCTGGTCACCCATCGGCTCACCCCGACTGCAGGTCAGGAGTTCCGCCGCGGAGTGGAGCGACGCTCCGGAGCGGACGTTCGAGTACGCGTTCGCCCCCAGCCCACCGGGGTATACCCGCGGCGGCCTGTGGATGTTCAACTGGATTCAGGACTTCGTTCGCGCCGTGCAGACCGGAGCAGAGCCGCAGCTCACCGTGGAGGACGCCCTGCGCGTGCTGCAGGTCATCGATGGCTGTTATGCGTCCGCGCGTACCGGAACGCGCGTGGAAGTGTCCGGCCTGCGATGAAAGATCACGGCGTCAGCCAGCGGTAGCCGCGGATCTCCAGCGGCTGCATCTCCGCGACGGCAATCGTTCCCGTGCTCGGCCCCGCCGGCACCGGCCGCATCGTGCCGTCCCCGGCGAGGTCCTGGCGCAGCTCGGTCACCTGCCCGGTCCCCGTCACTCCCAGCTCGCCGAGGTCGATGCGGAGCTCGCCGGCGAGCGGGCGCTCGCTCAGGTTGGCGCCGGCGAGCAGCAGGGTGCCGTCCGCCAGGTGGTAGAGCGCGAAGTGCAGTCCCGCCGGGGAGTCCAGGATCTTCCTGCCGTACGCCAGCGGGACGTAGAGCGTGGCGGGGGCCAGGTCGGCGCTCGCCAGGATCTGCCAGAGCGGCACCATGAACTGGTTCCCCTCGTCCTCCGGGTCGAGCGGATAGCGGCTTCCCAGGACGATCTGCGGGCCGGTTCCGAACGCCGCCTCGTAGGCGGTCGCCTTCGGACCCCGCGTCACCGGGTGGGTGTTCGTCCATACCAGCGCCCCGCAGGCCGAGTGGGCGCCGTAGTAGACGTGCTGCTCGGGGCTGTTCAGGAAGGTGGTGCCCGCGCTCTCGCCCGTGAGCATCGCGTCGAAGTAGCCGAGCGCGAACCCGGAGTACTCCTTGTGCTGGCACCCCGGGTGGCCGATGAGGAAGCCGTCCCGGCCGACAAGCTGGCGGAGCTTGCGCGTGTACAGGAAGTGCGTGAACGCGTGCGCGCGGCGCGTGCTGTTCTGCCGGTGCTGGAGCTTCTCCCCGTACACGGGAACCGAGGCGGGCAGATAGCGGTGCGGCTGGTAGAGGAACGACGACCAGTCCACGTACACGCCGTCGAAGTCGCGGGTCAGGAAGTCCGTGAACCATCGCGTGTCCCGGTCGAGCGCGTAGTACTCCAGCCCGCGGATGTAGAGCCCCACCCGCATGCCGGCGCGGTGCGCCCGCGCGACCACCCGCGACAGCTCCTCGCGATCCGCGACGACGTAGTTCCCTTCCCAGCCCGCGCCCTCGCCGCCGGCATCCATCCAGCCGGTGTGCAGGAGCAGCACATTGGCGCCCTTGGCCGCCATGACATCGATGTCCCGGTCGCGCGGATACCACGCCTTCTCGCCCATGCGGCCGTGGCCGACCCCGTCGTTCTGCCACGTATAGACGCGCGCGCCGATCAGGCTGTTCTTCGCCTCCCGCCGCCCGCGCTCGTTGTTGGGCGGTCCGGCGAGCGACAGGCCCCACCGGTTGGCGTAGGCGTACGGTGCCCTGACGGCGAGCGGCTTGCCGCGGTAGAGGTCCCAGCGATAGGCGAGCGAGTCCCCCTCGCGCCGGCCGAACGCGTGCGCGAACGCCGCGGGATGGCCGGTCCCGAACGGTCTGCCCTCCTCCAGCACGAAGCCGGCCCGATTGGTGAACGCCGCGTGCTCCCGGACCGACCACGCCACGTCCAGGTACGGATGAAAGGTGCCCGCCTCGTCCACGGTCCGGTCGGCCGGCAGGTAGAGGACCGGCCGCTCGATCTCAACGCCGGGATCCGGCACCGGGCGGTCGTGGCCCCACCGATACTTCCCGAGGCTGGCCAGCATTCCTGCCAGCCGCAGCGCCAGCGAGGCCCTGGTGATCAGCAGCGACTCGCCGGGCCTGACCCACAGGTGCAGGTCGCAGAACAGCACGCCGCAATCGAACACCCGGACCGACTGCTCGACGTCGACCGCCGCCGATCCGTCCTCGAAGACGAGCCGGCCGCGCACGGTGACGCACACCTCGTCCGGAGCCTCTTTCGACACCGCGGTCTCGGCGCCGTCCAGCCGCGGGAGCGTCGCGCGGCGCACCTCGTCGACGAGCTCGTATGCCACCTGGGGGGCGCCGTCCGCGGGGCCCACGGCCACGGGTCCGCGGCCGTCGTCGACCGACGCCGCGGCCGGCAGTCCGTCACGGAACCGGATGTCGAAGCTGCCGCCGTCCACGACGAGCTCGCCGTCCCGCCTTACGACCCGGAGCGCGCCGCGCAGTCCCTGCGGCGAACCGTCGGATTTCATCAGTGTCCCTCCACGACTTCCAGGTGCAGCGTATCCCTGCCCCTGCGCACGCCGACGGCGGATGCGCCCGGTTCGTCGAGTCGAACGGGCGCCGCCTCCACGGGCAGCGGATAGCGGGCGTGCGGGCCCTGGCGTCCACGCACGCACAGCCACCGGCCGGCGAGCTCGATCGCGACGACGGCGGCATCCGCGACGACCGTGCCGGACCGGGCATCGGGCCGGCGTTTGGCCGCCTCGACCAGCTCGTACCAGAGATCGTCCGCGGCGTCCGCCGACCAGCCGGCGCGCGCGTGCACGACCTCCAGCACGAACCGGTAGGCGGTGATGCCGCGGCAGGCGTTGTACACCGGATACACCCTGCCGTGGCGGTCCTCCATGGCGACCGCCTGCGCGATCATGCCCAGCAGGGCGCGGTCCAGGGCCGGATCATTGCGCTCCGGCGGAATCGTGCCGCGCACCGCCGCACGCAGGCGGAAGTAGCACTCGGCGATCCATCGCCACAGCCGTGCCGTGTCGTGCAGCAGCGCGAACCGGCGACGGAGCTGCCGCATGCGCGGGCCCGGCAGCGCATCGGCCGCGCGCTCGACGTCCCGGCACGCCGCCGCCGCCAGCGCCACCGCGTGGTCCTTCTCCGCGAGCACCTCCCGGATCGTCTTCTCCGCGGGGTCGAGCAGCTCGGCGGTGAGCCGCTCGATCGCGGGCTCCCCCGGGTTGAAGCGGCGCAGGAAGCTGTCGTCGATCTCCCACGTGATCTGCTCCAGGTCCGCGATCTGGTCCAGTTGGCTGAGCGCGTGCAGGCCCTTCACGTAGTAGATCCCCTGCGTGATCTCTCGCGTGCTGCGCAGCGGCGTGGCCAGCAGATCGGGCGCCCGCTCCCCGTACCGCGCCGCCGCCCACTCGCGCCACAGGGCATCCGTATCGGCCGCCGGATCCCACAGCAGCCGGCTGAACAGGTGCACGTTGAAGTCGTTCTCGGTATCGAAGGTGAGTACCGGCGGCCCGGCGGTGAAGAACGCTTCGTGCGAGTTCTGCAGGTGGTAGTCGACCCGGCCGACGCAGCCTGCCACGCCCTGCCTGCGCGCATGGGCGATCCGGTCGCGGTAGAAGTCGCCGAGCAGTGCCGGCACGTAGCCGAAGCCGTTGCACTCCGGCGTCAGGGTGAACTCCACGATCTGCGGGACGGCCGGAAACATCCCGATCAGCGGGTTGTGCGGGTAGTCCACGCCGCGAAAGTCCGCCGGCGTGTACTTGGTCATCACCACGGCGTCGGTCAGGCGGCCCGCGGCCGCGACCATGTCGCCCTGCCGTTCCCGTTCCAGGGCGTAGGTCCGGGCCTCGAACAACCTTCCCAGCCGCGCGCACACCCGCTCGAAGGCGTCGAACACCCGGCTCAGCTTGTCGGCCACGGACGCCGCCCGGCACACGCGGCAGCGGCAGCCCGCGTCGCGCAGGATGTTGTAGCCACGCAGCGTCTCCTCGAACGTCAGATTGACACCGTCCACCTCCGGCACCAGGCGGAAGAACTCCTCCAGCTTGCCGGCGATGAAGTCGTCCCAGAAGGGATTGGAGAAGCACACCGGGAAGTCCGTGCCGCCGCACTCGGGATAGCTCGCCTCGATGTCATCCGGGAACACCAGCTCGTGGTCCCACACCAGCAGCTCCAGCCCGTGTGCGTGCGCCCGCGCGGCGATGCGCCGCAGCATGTCGCGGCGCTCGCGCAACGCCGGGGTGTCGGTCCGGCCCAGGCGGGGCAGAAAGCGGTAGGGGATCAGCCAGTCGATGTCCATGCCTTCCCCCGGCCGCCCGGGAAGCTGCAGCCGGTTGATGCCGTAGAACGGCGCCCGGTCGATCACCCGGTTCACGGCCGCTTCCAGCTCCCGGAGCGGACGATCGAACGCGCCGCCGGCCGGCAGGTTGAACCCGCCCTGCAGCATCAGCGTGCTCCATTCGCGGATGGCGAGATCAGGCGCCGTCCGCACCCGGAACGACTCCGGCAGGGCGCGGCGCCGGCGGATCTCCTCCGCGAGGCGGCAGACCCCGTACAGCAGGCCACGCGAGCTCCCCGAGCTGACCGTGACCGTGCGCACCGCCCCGCCAGCCGACGAGGCGATCTCATACGCCTCCCGCGCCGGATCCGGCACGAGCCGCCGGCCGCCCTCCCCGTCCCCGCCGGCAGAGACCCGGCAGTGGATGACTCCCTGCGCCGCGGCGGCGCCGCGTCCCGTCCTGAGCGTGCAGCCGACCTCGCGCAGGCAGGCGCGCAGGTACCCGGCGGCCGTCCGGCGGATCGCGGGGTCGACGCCGTCGAACGCTGCCGCCACCGTCCCGGTCACGGCGCCCTCACGCCGCCCACGGCACCCTCACTCCTCCTGGATCGTCGTGTCCTGCACGCGCAGCACCGGCTTGTCCGGCGCGCCGTGGTACTCGTAGAACCCGAATGAGTAGAGCGACGCGTCGGTCATGTCGAAGCGGATCCTGATCGGCCGCGAGTAGACGTTGAGCGCCCCCACGTCGCTCACGTCCTTCCAGCTCACCCTTGCGTGCAGGTGGTCGCCGGTAATGACGTCCGCGTGCGCGGCGTCCAGGGGCAGCCTCTCGCGCGCAACGATGCACCCGCCGTGCTGGTCCAGGATGCTGACGCGCAGCTCGCCTCCCTTTCGCACCGCCGCGTTCACGAACAGCGACAGCGTGCCGTCCAGCGGAAAGGTGTCCCGCGCCGGGCAGCGGAACGGCCGGGTGACCACCGTCCCCAGGTGGTCGCCCGCGTCGAGCGACACGAAGCCGTCCTTGCGCAGGTAGGCGGCTCCCGCCACCGTCGGGGAGCGGGTCTGCATGTTGTGCGTCTCGCGAACGGCGGAATAGGTGAGGCGGAGCCGCTCGCCGTCGAACACGGGAAACCCGCACCAGATCATGCCGCCCTCCGGACCGCCCTCGGGGCCCAGCGGCAGAAACGGCTCGCGGAAACGGGAGAACCGGTACCCGTCGCGGCTGCAGGCGAGCTGCGGGAAGCAGAGTCCGGACTCCGTGCGGTAGAGGTGCACGACCGCCAGGTAGATGCCGGCGTAGATGCCGGCCTCCACGTTGTAGACCTGCGTGTCCTCCGGGTCGTCCGCGTCCTCGGTCAGCACCCGCACCGGCGGCGTCCAGTGCAGGCCGAAGTCCGGGCTCTCGCCCCGCCCCATGGTACGGCCGTGCGGGTAGTTGCTGCCCATGCGCACCATGTCCACCAGGCACCCCTTGCGGTAGTCCCAGAACAGGGAGTGGCATTCGCCGGGGCCGTCGTTCACCCGTGGCCAGACGAGCTGCCACGGGCCCCAGTCGGCGCCGTCATAGCTCACGGCCCGGTGCAGTCCGTAGCCTCCTTCGCCCTTGGCTTCCCAGCAGAAGCGCACGTGGATCGGCCGGCGCGTGGGCGTCCGCGGGTCGTACAGACCGGGAATGTCCTCGGGCGAGAAGGTCCAGGCCGGCGGATCGGCCGCGCGGCCCGACTCGTCGGTGTGCGGCAGCGCCGGGAAGGAGTAGTGCCCGAGCTCGCGGGGGGTGACCACGCCGCCGGGCACGGCCGGCGTCGCGCGCACCTCGGCGGCCTGCTCCGGCGGCACCTTCTCCGGCTGATGCAGGACCGGCGTGATGCCGCTCATGGTGTCGATCAGGTGATCGTCCACGAAGAGCTGTGGGCACTCCGGCTTGATGTCCAGCCGCTCTCTGTCTCCGTACATGCTCACTTCCTCCTTGGGTACGTACAGCACAAGAATAGCGAACAGCTCCGGCTCATCCTGCCGCGCCGTCACCTTCAATCGTCCAGGCCATCCAACCACCGGCACAGAACATCGGCCGGCAGCTCGGACACGTCCGGGCCGGGGGTCTGGCGGTCGCCCGCCTGCATGGTCCCGTACAGGCGGCCCGCGAAGCCCAGATCGCCGCGGCGGGCGCCCATGAGCAGCAGCGGCCGCGGCGCCAGGGCCGCCGCCAGATCGGGGATGTCGAAGCCTGCAAGCGCCCCGGGCAGGAAGGCGACCTCCGCGCAGTGCGGCACGCGGCAGGCCTTGTCGAACAGAAACTCCCGGAACGACGCCAGCAGCGTGCAGGCCGCGGCGCCGCCGGCGCGCTCATCGAGCAGCGCCGCGAACAGGGCGGCGATGCCGGCATGGCCGTCCGCGCCGACGTAGACCAGCCGGCCGGGATCGATGCCGTCGCAGGCCCGCAGCACCTCGGCCGCGCGCAGCAGGTCGGCCGCCTTCATGGCCAGCGGATAGCGGCCGGCGTAGACGGCCGAGGTGCCGCGCTCGACGCGGTTGCAGCGCGCGTGCACGGCCAGCACGGCCCACCCGCTCGCCAGCACCGCCTCCAGCCACGCCGCGTCCGGACCGGTGGACCGCTGATTCAGGTAGACGAGGGCCGGCGCGTGCGCGGCGGGCCCCTCCCCGGCCGCGGGAACCCACAGATCCGCCGAGACCCGCATGGGCGGCTCCGTGTCGAACCACATGCGCTCCGCCGGTCCGGCGGCAGGTTCGCCGTTCGCGCCACCGGCCGCGACGAGCGCCACGTCGCCGCAGTCGCGGCTTGGAGAACCGATCTTCAAGACGCCGCGCACCGCGTCGCGCATCTCCGCGGCATAGCTTCGCGCCCGCGCGGGAGACGCCAGCGCTTCCAGCCGGCGCCGCTCGAGCGCGCCGGCCTGCCGCTCGACGATCGCCCTGCGCAGGCTCCACACCGACTCCGAGTCGGCGAAGTCGGTGTCCACCAGCCCCGAGGCCGTGACCTGCAGGTCCCGCTCGTCCAGCACCTCGAACGGCGGATCGTCCAGTCCCGCGGACTCGTTGTCCAGCCACCGGTTCAACCACCGATACACGTTGCGCCGCATCGCGCGGTTAACCTCGTGGCCGGCGTCCGGCGCATCGCAGGCGAGCTGGTCCTCCGCTCCAAAAGCCGCCCACACGCCCTTCACGTCCCGGTAGACCCGCTGCCCGCTGCCGACCGGGAACCCCGGATCGTGCGCGCCGTTCTGGATCACGAATCCGCGCGGCGCGATGCACGCGACCAGGTCCGCGGTGGTGCACCCGTGCTCCCGGATGCCGTCGTCGAAGGTGCCGTCCGGATCGTAGCTGCTCCACAGCAGGCACTCCATCTGCACCACGGAGCCCATGGCAACCGCCCCCGTGACCCGCCGGTCGTATGAAGCGAGCATCATGGTCTGCACGCCGCCGCCGGAGATGCCGGTCACCGCGATGCGGGCGCCGTCCACCTCGGGACGCCCCAGCAAGTAGTCGATCGCCCGCACCCCGTCCTGGATGAAGTACATGGGATTGAGGTCGCGCGGCAGGAATCCCTGGATGCCCTGGCACTCGTGGTTGTTGCCGGGCGCGTAGTACGGCCCGCGCTCGCCCTGGCCGACGGGGTCGATGTTGAGGACCGCGTAGCCCTTGCGCGCCAGGCACTGGCAGATGACCTGGTACGGCTCGTTCGCCTTGCCGTTCGCGGCGTGGCCGGGCAGGTAGAGGACGGCCGGCAACGGTCCGGCGGCCTCGTCCGGCAGATACAGGTTGGCCGTCACGTAGAGTCCCGGCCGGCTCTGGAACCAGAGCCGTTCGATGAGGAGCCCCGCGTGCCGCGTGACGCCGGTCGTCCGGCTCGGGAGCTCGCCCGGTTCCGGCAGCGGTCCGACGGTCCGCTCGAAGTTGGCGCGCACCCGCTCCTGGTAGCGCCGCGCGTCGTCGGCGGTGCTCACCGCGGCGCGGGTCTGCCGATTCGCGGCCAACCCGGACCGGTACCCCTCGCTTATGCCCCACCGCCAGTCGGTCGCCGTGGTCGCCGTCGGGCGCAATTCCACGTGGTCGAACAGGAACAGCGGGCAGTACCCGTGCTCCATGGGCTGGTGCACCCAGACCGTGTGCTCGCCGGCCGCCAGCTCGGCGCGCGTCACCATGCACCAGTGGCCGGCGTCCGCCCGCGCGGCCGCGGTGCGGGCCGGGGAGCGCCGGCCGGTGAGGATGGCGGGGGCGTTGGGGTCGCCTTCGGAGAGCGTCCGGTACGTCTGGTACTCGACCCACGGTCCGTCATCGACGCGCACCCGCACCAGCGAGTAGATCGACGGCCAGTACCCGGTCTGCCGCAGGTAGAGGTCGTACGATCCCCCCTCGCATCGAAACGGGTAGGCGAGCGTCCGGAAGCCGTCCGCGGCACGCCGCCAGTGGCCGATGCGTATGGCGCCGGGGGCGCGTGCAAGTCGTCGCATGCAAAATGGGCGATGGTCCCCGCGCAAGGGAACCATCGCCCCAGGCTATCGCGCGGCGGGGGCGCTACCCTCTAGCGCCACGGATACCGGTCGCCGACGATGTCGATGAAGCGGTCGGCCTGCTTCTGTCGTACGGCGATGATCTGGTCGATGCCGAGCTCCTTCACGGTCGCCACGAACTCGTCCCACTTGTCCAGGCTCTGCTCGCCGATCATGAACTTGGCGACGTTCTCGTCGACGTAGGTCTGGATGTCGGGCATGTAGCGGGCGACGATGTCGAGGTCCTCCAGGTCGGTCTGCAGCCCCTCCGTGAACGGAATGTCCACCCGGTGGAAGGGCCGTGCCGCGCGCATCGGCGCAAAGCGGTCGGACGACCACTGCGCCTCCCAACTGTCGTAGGAGTGGCCGCGCAGGAAGTTGCGGCGGCCGCCCATGGCGCTGAACGCCTGCCCGGTGCTCAGGCCGTCGGGATTGTTGATGAGCTTCTGGGTCCACGTCCGCTTTCCGTCTTCGCCCCACTCCCAGGTCTCGCCCTCGATGCCCCACACGTTGTTGACGCCGCCCTCGGGGCTGCGCGCCGTGTCGTAGATGATGATCGCGGCCACCGGGTCGGCGTCGCGCGAGATCGAGGTCGGGATGTCCACGCCGGGCGCCAGCTCCATGAACTGATCCCCATGCGGCCCGATCAGGACCGGCAGGCTGATCAGCTCCGCGCCCGGAGCCGGGTCGTACGTCTCGTTGTAGGACGCGGCGGTGCCCATGTAGCCGATGGTGGCGCTTGCCAGGTTGCTGTTCATGCGCGCGACGAACTTCTCCGTGTTCATCTGCATGAAGTCCGGGTCCAGGATGCCCTCGGTGTAGATGTCCTGCATCATCTGCAGATATTCCTTGGCCCGCGGCGAGATCCAGGAGTAGGAAACCACGCCGTCGCTGTCGGCCTGGAAGCCGCCGGACCGCCAGAGCTGCAGGCCGTACCAGGCGCCCATGGTCAGGTGCTGCGACCGGTTCACGCTGATCAGCAGCTCGTTGTTCTCCCCGTCTCCGTTGACGTCGTTGGCGCGGAAGGCGCGCACCGCCGCCAGCAGGTCCATCGACGTGGTCGGGGGCTCCAGGCCGAGCTTGTCCAACCAGTCCTTGCGGATGTTCACGCCGCCGCCGTTGATGTACTGCGGCGGGCTGACCATCGCGTAGCCGTACATCTTGCCGTCGGGCGTCATCGGCACCGCCTTGAGGATCGGACGCTGCGCCATCTCCGCCCGCATGTTCGGCGCGTGCTCCTCAATCAGCGGCAGCAGGTCGACCAGAACGCCGGCCTCACCCCACTTCTGGTGGTCCTGCACGTTCCAGATGAACCAGGGCAGATCGGAGCCGGACGCCAGCACGATCTCCTTCTGCTCGTTGTAGTTCGCCCAGGTGTAGGTGATGAATTCGAAGACGATCGGGAACCCCAACCGTGCTTCGGCCATCTTGCGGTATGCCTCGATGATCGGCAGGCCGTTCGAGTACGGGGCCGGCGCGTAGTAATTCTCCACCGTCATGATGGAGACCTCGACCGGGTCTGCCATCGCCGCCTCCTCGGTGCCGGCGGCATGGCCAAACGCTGCCACGATGACCAGCAGCGCACAGATCGAACGTAGTTTCATAGATCGCTCCTTGTGTTAGTCGCACTGTCGACGTGTTGCTGAATTGCGGATTCGGTCGCCTCCGTCACCTCCTTGCTCACATGATGGCGGTGTCGATCACGCCTTCGAGGCGCCGATCACGCCTTCAGGGCACCGATCATGGCGCCCTTGACGAAATACTTCTGCAGGAACGGGTAAAGGCAGATGATGGGCAGGATCGACACGATGATCAAGGCGTACTTGAGCTGCTCGTAGATCGCCGAGGTGTTGACGTGCCGCACCCACTCGTCCACGGAGTCGATCAGCGCCGGGTCGTTCATGATCACCACGCGCCGCAGATACACCTGCAGCGGATGCAGGTCCTGCTTGGTGATGAACAGGATGGCGTTGAAGAACGCCTGCCAGTGGCCGACGGCGTAGAACAGCACCAGCGTCGCCAGCGCCGCCTTCGACAGCGGCAGGGCGATGCGGACCAGCACGGTCGCCGGCCCCGCGCCGTCGACGATCGCGGCGTCTTCCAGCTCGTCGGGCAGCGACCGGAAGAAGGTGCGCAGGATGATGATGTACAGGAACGAGACGGCGGTCGGCAGGACCAGCGCCCAGCGGGTGTTGAACAGGCCGATCTCCTTCACCAGCCGGTAGAACGGGATCAGACCGCCCGACACATAGACGGTCAGCACCATCATGGTGATGATGAGGTTCTTGCCGAGCAGCTCGCGGCGGGACAGCGGGTACGCGGCCAGGATCGTCAGGGTGATGTTGACGGCGGTGCCGACCACGACGTACCAGACCGTGTTGTAGTAGGAGCGCCACATGCCGGGGTTGTCCAGGACGATCTCGTAGGCCTTGACCGAAAGGCCGGCCGGCACGATCCACACCTTCCCCCTGAATGCCTCCTCCGCGTCGCTGATGGAGACCGACAGGACGTAGATGAACGGGTACAGCGCCACCGCCACGGCGACCAGGCAGACCAGGAGGATGACACCGTCGAACGCCAGGTCGGAGGCGCGGCGGGAGGCTACCACAGCGAGATCTCCGTGATGCGCCTGCTGACGCGGTTGAAGACCACCAGGAAGACCAGGTTGATCGTCGAATTGAACAGGCCGATCGCGGTGGCGTAGCTCACGTCGGCCTGCAGCACGCCGCGGCGGTACACGTAGGTCTGGATGACGTCGGCCACCTCGTAGGTGGCCGGGTTGTACATGAGGATGATCCGCTCGAAGCCCACGGCCAGAATGCTGCCCATCCGCAGGATGAGCAGGATCATGATGGTCGGCAGGATGCCGGGCAGGTCGATGTGCCACATCCGCTGCAGCCGCGAGGCGCCGTCGACGGTGGCCGATTCGTACAGCTCCGGGTTGATGGTGGTCAGCGCCGCCAGGTAGATGATCGATCCCCAGCCGAAGCTCTGCCAGATCTCCGAGCCGACGAACAGCGGCCGGAACCAGCGCACGCTGTTGAAGAAATGGATCGGGGAGCCGCCTGCCGCCTCGATGAATCGATTCACCACGCCGTTCACGGGCGACAGGAAGTTGACCATCATGCCGACCACGATCACGGTCGATATGAAGTGCGGCAGGTAGGACACCGACTGCACGAAGCGCTTGTAGTACGGCCGGCGGATGCCGTTCAGGGCGAGCGCGAACAGAATCGGAATCGGGAAGCCGAAAAGGATGGAATAGAAGCTCAGCACGAACGTGTTGCGGAGCAGCCGCCAGAAGAATATCGAGTTGAAGAACAGCTCGAAGTTGGCGAACCAGATCCACTCGCCGGCCAGATATCCCTTGCCCGGAGCCACCTTCTTGAAGGCGATCAGCGCCCCGTACATGGGCACGTAGTGGAAGATGACGAAGAAGGCGATCACCGGGACCAGCATGAGCAGGTAGACCCGGTCGCGCCGGAAGCGCTTCGCCACGGACAGGCGCCGCTCTGCGAACGTCGGCTTCACGGGCGATTGTTCGGCGGCGGGCAGCATCCAGCGCGACTCCCTGTTCCGCGACGGTGGTAGGTAGTGAGCCTGTCCCGCGGGCCGGCGTTCGGTCAACCGCGTCACTCGCGACCGGCTCCTTGACATCCGCGGGCATGGGCCGCTCCGGTAGTACCCATGGCTGAACCCCTGAGCGACGGCGCCCGGGATGACCGCCGGACGGCCGAGGGCCGCTCGGCGACCTGGCTGGAGCTGTTCTTCGACCTGATCTTCGTCATCAACATCGCCGGGCTGACCCATCACCTGGTGGCCCACCCCGACCTGGGCACCCTGGGCCAGGTGGGCGCGCTGTATCTGCCGCTGTTTCTGGTGTGGGCCGGCCACACCACCTACGCCACCCGCTTCGACGACGGCAGCGTCCTGCAGACGCTCCTCACACTTCTGTTGATGTTCACCCTGGCGGGCTCCGCGCTCTACGTGCAGTCCGGACTGGACGAGCACGCCGCGTCCTTCACCCGCACGCAGCTCGGCGCGCGCGTCGTGCTGGTGCTGCTCTACCTGGAAGCGCACGTGCGGGTGCCCGCCGCGCGCCGCTTCACGTGGTTTCTCATGATCGGCTTCGCCGTGTCTGCGGTCGCCTGGGGAGCGCAGGAGTTCATGGCGGAGCCATGGCG
The DNA here is from genome assembly GCA_028820215.1 of Spirochaetaceae bacterium. The sequence goes on from JAPPKD010000267.1 coordinate 17,371, forward strand.
GCGGCCCCTCTACCTGGTGGCCATCGGCGCGGAGCTGCTGGCGCCACTGCTTGCCGTGTCCGGCCTCGGTCGCTGGCCGGCACACCCTTCCCACCTTCCGGAACGGCTGGGGCTGTTCACGATCATCGTCCTGGGCGAGGCGGTGCTGGGCGTGGTGATCGGCGGCGTGCACGCCGAGGAGGCGCGGCTGGCGTTCGCGGTCGGCTTCGCCCTGCCGGTCGGCATCTGGTGGTTCTACTTCCGTCTGCTCGATCGCGCGGAGCTGCGCGGACGGGTCGGCGGCGGCCAGATCCTCACCTACCTCCACCTGCCGATGACGCTGGCGGTGGTGGTGATGGCGGCGGCCGTGGAGGTGAGCCTGGCGGCGTTGGGCCACGTCGAGCGGGCAGGCGCCGGCAGGACCGCCCTGACGGGCGCGCGCATGCTGTTCGGCGGGCTGGCCGTGTGGCTGACCTGTTTCCTGGCGATGCGGGTCTACGTCGTGGGCATCCGCCGCCTGGGCGCGGCCGAGTGGACGACCGCCGGCGCCGTCGCCGCGCTGGCGGCCGGGGCGCTGCTGCTCGGACCCGTGCGCACGCTGGCGCTGTTCATCTTCGTCGGCGGGCTGATCCTGGCGCTGGCCGCCCTGGGCTCGCTGCGCAAGGAGCTGCGGGAACGGCGCGCTGACAGGCATCGACGCGCCACCTGACGGCGCAAGGGCGCCGAGTTGCAGGACCGCCCACGCGCGTCGGATCGCCGGTCATCGACCGTATGGCCTTGCCCGGTCGGCGCCGGCCGGACTACGTTGCCGCCCATGAAGAGGTCGCCGATCGCCCTGTCACTGCGGCGTGTCCCGATGGCGATCCTGTACTTCGCCGCGATCATGCTGGCGCCCGCCGGCATCGCCGCCCAGTCGGCGGACGACGAGCGGGCGATCCGCGAGGTCCTGATGGCCTTGCCGGAGGCCTGGAATGCGCGCGACGCCGCCGCCTGGGTGCAGAACTTCACCCCGGACAGCGGCTTCGTGAACATTCTGGGGATGCGGTTTCCCGATCGCGCCGCCAACGAACAGCGCCACGCTGCGCTGTTCGCCACCATCTTCAGCGACAGCACGCTCAGCGCGGAAGTGCTGCAGATCCGCTTCACCGACGCGGACACGGCCGTGGCCGAGGTGAGGTTCGAACTCATCGGGTACGCGGCGTTGCCGCCCGGCATCGGCGAGACGGAGCCGGGAAAGCTTGCGACGCGGCTGGTCGACGTCCTGCAGAAGATCGACGGCCACTGGCGGATCGTCTTCAGCCAGAATACGGCGATCGTACCGCTGCCGCCCGGACCGGGACCCTGAACCATGAACCTGATCAGCGCCTTCGCGGACGAGATCGACGACGATCCGGATGTCCAGATCCGGGAGCTCAAGCGGAACGGCGTCGGCAACATCGAGCTCCGTGGAGCCTGGGGCAGGAACGTGCTGGCGCTCCGCGCCGGCGAGGTCCAAGACATCAAGCGGCGAGCGGCGGACCACGGGATCGGCTTCTCCGCGGTCGGCTCGCCGCTCGGCAAGTTTCCGCTCACCGGCGACTTCCAGGAGCAGCTCGACGGCATGCGCCGCGCCCTGGAGTACGCCGAGATCCTGGAGGCGGCCTACATCCGCGTGTTCTCCTTCTATCCGCCCGAAGGCGAGAGTGCGGCGGCGCACCGCACCCAGGTCCTCGACTGGCTCGCCCGCCTGGTCGAAGTGGCGGCGGCGACGCCGACCAGGCTGGCGCACGAGAACGAACGGAACATCTACGGGGAGACCGGCGACCGCGTGCTGGATCTGCTCACGTCGATCCACTCGCCGTCGCTGGTCTGCGCCTTCGACTTCTCCAACTTCGTGCAGTGCGGCCAGCGGCCCTACCGGGACTGCTGGGGGAAGCTCAGGCCGTACCTGGGGTACTTCCACGTCAAGGACGCGCGGCCGGACGGTACCGTGGTCCCGGCCGGACAGGGCGCGGGCGACGTGGCGCGCATCCTGACCGAGGCGTTCGCGGACGGCTTCCGCGGCTACCTGACTCTGGAACCGCACCTGAAGCCGGCGCCGGGCCGCCCGCTCCAGTCCAAGGCTGACCGGTTCAGGATGGCGGCGCAGGCACTGCACGGACTGCTGGCGGACATACCCGGCAGCGATGCCGTCATCGGGGAGCGTTCGGACTCGCCCTGATCGAGCCCTGACCGGCCCGCCCTCAGGCGCCGGCGCCGGATCCCGCGCTTCGTTCCTGCAGCTTCTCGTAGAACAGGTCCTCGTCCGGCGGCACCGCCACCCAGTCGTCGAGCCACGCCGACAGGTGCATGGCGTTGGAGATCGACAGCCCGCGGATCCCCTCCTGGCCCGGAGCCAGCAGACAGGCGCCGTCCGTGATGGCCTCGACGAAGTTGCGCGTGATGCCGACGTGCCCGGTCGTCCGGCCCTCGACCGGGACCTCCGCCCGGGTGTACCCCGGTTGATCGGGCCCCGTCCGATGCTCGCGCCTGAACCGTGGCTCGGGCACGTCGAGCTTCCAGAACGTGAGCCGGCCGTCTTCGACCACGACCTTGCCGTTGTCGCCGGTCACCTCCAGGCGGTTCGAGCCGGGCGCGTCGCCCGTGGAGGTGACGAACACGCCCGTGGCGCCGTTCGGATACTCGATGAAGGCCGTGACGTCGTCCTCCGCCTCGATGTCGTGGTGCTTGCCGTAGTAGCAGAACGCCCGCAGGCGCGCAGGCATCCCGCAGCACCACTGCCACAGGTCGAGCTGGTGCGGCGCCTGGTTGATCAGCACGCCGCCGCCCTCGCCCGCCCAGGTGGCGCGCCAGTCGTCGCGATCGTAGTAGCTCTGCGGCCGGTACCAGGCGGTGATGACCCAGTTGGTGCGCTTGATCTCGCCCAGCTCGCCTCCTTCGACCATCTCCTTCAGCCTGCGATAGAGCGGATCGGTGCGCATCTGGTAGTTGATGGCGAAGACCTTGCCGCTGGCCGCCGCGGCCCGGTTCATCTCCCCCACCTGCTTCGCGTACACCCCGGCCGGCTTCTCGGTCAGCACGTGCAGGCCGGCGGCGAAGCAGCGGATCGCGAGCGGCGGATGCTCGTAGTGGCGGGTGGCGACGATGACCGCGTCGGCCACGCCGGCGTTCAGGAAGGCGTCGAGGTCATCGAAGCACGCCGGCTCGGACGACAGATGCTCCCGAGCCCAGGCCAGCCGCTCCGCCCGGACGTCGCAGACCGCGGTGAGCGCGGCGCCGGCCACCTCCCCCGCCAGGAGCGCGCGGGCGTGCCTGACCCCCATGCCGCCCAGGCCGACAACGCCGATCCGCACCGTGTCCATGCGTGCTGCGGCCGGCAGGCTATTTCTTGAATAGCGCGAACGCGAACCCGGGGGCGGGAGCGTCCATGTCCGTGCGCCCCTGCAGGTAGCGCTTGTCCGCCTCGTCCGGCGAGACGCTGTCCTCTTCCTGGAAGCCTGCGCGCGCCATCTCCGCGTTCATCGCGTCGGGCGTGAAGGTCGAGATCATCGGCTCCCCGCGGCCCGCCACGAACTTCTCCAGCTTCTGCACGAACTCCATGCCCTCCGCCGGGACCAGGTCGTGCGGATACTTGTAGTCGCAGACGATCCGGCTGCCGGGCGCGGCGAGCGAGGAGACGCGGTCGAGCGAATCGCTGATCGCCTCCCCGGTGAGGTAGTAGGTGACCCCCAGCCAGGAGAAGAACGTGGGCGTTTCGGCGTCGAAGCCGGCCTTGCGAAGCTCCTCGTCCAGGTGGTCGGTCTCGAAGTTCACGGGCACCAGCACCAGGTTGTCGGGAACGCTGCCGTTGATGGCGACGAGGCGCTCGCGCTTCATGGCCTGCGAGGCCGGCTGGTCCACCTCGAAGATGCGCAGGCCGTCGGCCAGATCCCCCTGGCGCAGGGAGAATGAGTCGAGTCCGGCGCCCAGGATCACGTACTGGCGCACGCCGTCGGCGATCGCTTCGCGGAGCCGCTCCTCGGTGAAGCGGACGCGCAGGATCGCCTCGGTGTGAATGGGCTTGAGCACCCCCAGCACCACGTCGGCGATCAGCCACTTGAGCCACCGCCGCTTGGCCACCTGCCGCCAGAACGGCGTCACCATCTGCAGCGCGTAGGTGTCGGAGAACAGCGGCGGATCGTTCCAGATCAGGTGAGCCGCGCGGACCGCCGCCACCAGGATGGCGGTCGTGCTGGCTTTCGGTTTCTCGGCGTCGTCCTTCTTGCCTTGTGCCATGACGAGTGCCAATCAGAACCCGAATCTCAAGTCCGTGTCCAAGGCCGGCGCGCGCCGGGCTCTCGCTGGGGACCCGGCCGCCGTGCCGGTCAGGCCAGCTCCACGGCAAACGCGTGCAGGTTGCGGGCGACCTTGCTGAACTCCGCGGCGACCAGGTAGATCGGCACGCCCAGGCCTCGGTACTTGTCCGCGTAGCCCTTCTCCCGGAGCTGCGCCATCGCCGCTCCGGCCGCCGCCAGCTCCACCACCTTGAACTCGAACAGGTACACGGTGTCGTTGAACGGCACCGCCATGTCCAGCCGCCCGCGGCTGCTCGAATCCTCCACCCGGACGTCGAAACCCGACCCCGTGAAGTACGAGTAGAACACGCTGGCGTAGTACCCCTCGTAGGCAGCGATGTCGTTGTTGGTGTGCCATTCGTAGGGGATGCCGGCATAAACCGACTGCAAGAGCGCTTCGAGCCCGGCGAAGTCGTTGGCCTTCAGCACGTCGTAGAGCCGGGTGCGGTGCTCGGCCACGCGGTGCGAGTACCCCAGCAGATGGTTGAGCAGGCTCGCGTTGAGGCTCTGGCGCACCTCGTGGTTGGGGTAGCCGAGCCGATAGTACGTGTCGCTGCCGCGCCGCTCGGTGCCGCGGATCGTCAGGTAGCCGGTCTGGAACAGCAGCGCCTCCGGGGCGATGCGGTCGGCATCGAACTCCGACAGCAGGTCGCCGCTGCTCAGCATGCCGTCCAGGTCGACGGAACGGACCCCGCGCCGGGCCAGGGTCTCGATCAGGAACGACGGCGTCGCGGTCTCGAACCACCAGGCGCCGAATCGCCGCCGGCGGAACAGCAGGAGGATGTCGAACGGGTTGTACACCTTCTCCGCGCCGAGCCAGCCATAGCCGTTGTACCAGTGACGGACTTCGTCCCGATCCAGACCTGGCAGCTCCGCCGCGAACACGGTATCCAGATCGCGGTCCGTGTAGCCGCAGATCCCCGAATGCGCCGGCTCCAGGGTGATGTCGATGAGGTTGTTGAGCTCGGAGAACACGCTGACCTTGGTGAATTTGCTCACCCCCGTCAGGAAGCTGAAGTGGATGTCCGCGTCGGCAGACTTGATCGTGCCGTAGAGGCCGCGCAGGTAGTCGCGGTTGGCGCGGACGATCTCAGGCGTATCCAGCGCATCCAGAATCGGCTTGTCGTACTCGTCGACCAGCACGACGACGCGCCGCCCCGCCTGCCGATGCAGCTTTCGCAGCAGGTCGCGGAAGCGCTCCGGCGCCGTGTCGTAGCGGGCGGCGACGCCGGCTTCCTCGGCGACGGCTTCCAGTTGCGCCATCGCGTTCGTGTGCAGATAGCCGGCCTCCCGGAAGCTGCCGCTGCCGAAGTCCAGACGCACGACCGGGTGACGGACGGTCCAGTTCCACCGGCCGTGAATGTCCAGTCCCGCGAACAGCGGCTCGTTGCCCTCGAACAGCTCCTTCAGCGTGTCCACCAGCAGGCTCTTGCCGAAGCGTCTCGGGCGCGACAGGAAGTAGTGCTTGCCCTCCTCGGTCAAGCGCCACACGTACTCCGTCTTGTCCACGTAGTAGCAGTTCCGCTCCCGCAGTTCGCCGAACGTCTGCATGCCGATGGGCAGCCGGCGTCTGGTCAGGTCAGGCATGTACGATCACATTCCCCACACCGTGACCCGGCTGCCGCCTTCGGCCTCGTCACGCCGGTACAGCTTCTCCGCCCACGACCTGTCCTCGCGCCGGTCGAAGATCACCAGCTGTCCTTCCGTCGCCGCGCAGCGATCCATGTAGGCGCGTGTCTGCACGAGCATCAGGTCGTCGACATCGATCCGGGAGAGGGGTGGGACGTGGTAGTGCATCCCCGGACTGACCGGACCGGCCGCGTTGAAGAAGCGCATCTGCTCTCCGTCGCCATGATACGCCTCATCACGCGCGACGCGTCAGTCCGGTATCAGGCGAGGCCGCCCGCGCGGCCGGTGCGCTCGCGGCTACGGATCGTCCCCACGGTAGGCGGCGAGCAGCCGCTCGAAGCGGCCGGTGCTGTCGTGCAGGCCACCGGGCCGGTCGCGCGTCAGCCACAGCCGCCGGAAGTCGTCCACCAGGTGGGCGAGCTCCGCTTCCAGCGCCGCGCGCGCGGGCGCCGACAGGGCGGCGTACTCGGCGTCGATGGTGCGGCGCGGCCACACTTCCGCGTCGCTCGAGAGCTCGCGCTTCGCCACGGCGGTACCGTGCGTCCGGATACGCGCCGCCCACAGGTGCAGCGCGTGGCGGTACAGGCCGGCGCCGTTGCGCAGCTCGGCGGCGACCGTCTCCGCGTCCGGCCGGTCCATGCGCGCCGCGGCCAGAGGCGCCATCACCTGTTCCAGGCGCTCCCCGGCCATGCCCAGCGCCTCTTCGGTCAGCCCCGCGAGCTGCTCCAGAATGCCGGGCAGGCCGATGAGGATCCAGGCCGTCAGCGGCCCGTGCGAGCCGGCCAGCGCGCCATGGCAGCGCGACACGTCGCCGAGGTCGCAGACCAGCCGGCCCATCACCCCGGCCGCGTCGCGGAAGGCGTGCGCGTCCAGCGCGGCCGGCAGGTCCAGGTCCGCGTTCGCCGCGGGCGCCCAGCTCATGGCCGCACCGTACGCATAGCCCGGGAACGCCACCGGCAGGTGCTGCCAGTGCCCGTTGTCGCCCCAGTGGGTGTTGAGGACGCCAGCCGCGCCGTGGCGCGCCGCGCTCTGGCCGGCGCGGCGGATGTTGGCCACCGCGGTGGCCGTGTTGCCGATGATCGTGCTCCAGCAGTTGATCCCCGGCGACAGGTAGAACGGCAGCCCCGCCTGCACGCACGTCTCCGCGTAGGTGTCGAACGGGGCGTCCGCCGAGTAGTTCTCCATGACCGGGATCGCATCGGCGGGCATCTCGGCGGCCAGCTCCGGGTGGCTGATGAGCACGTCCCCCCAGAGCTGCGTGGTGAGCCCGCGCCGGCGCACCAGCTCGTGCACCTGCCGGACGTAGTCCAGGTAGACCGGTCCCGCGCCGCGCTCCTCGACGATGCGGCGCGACCGGGCCAGACCGACGCGCGCCTCGTCACAGCCGACGTGCACCTGCCGGCTCGTGAAGTGCGGGAGCAACTCCTCCAGCAACTCGTCCACCAGCGCGATCGAGCCGGGATCGGTCGGGCAGAGGGTGCCGTACAGGCCGCGGTGCGGGAGGAAGACCGCCGGATCATCGTCCTCGCACAGCGGCCGGTAGCGCGGATGGACCATCCAGCGCGCCAGGTGCCCGAACGTGTTCTGATTCGGCACCAGGTCCACGTAGCGTTCGCGGCAGTAGGCGTCGAGCTCCATCACCTGCTCGCCGGTCATCGGCGACCAGTCGGCCCACACCTCGCGGTGGTTGCGGTAGGCGAAGGTGTGCTCGGTGTAGAGCTGGAGCTGGTTGACCTTCCATTCGCTCAGCAGGTCGACCAGGCCGCACAGGCCCTCCATGGTCGGCACCCGGTCGCGGCTGATGTCCAGCATCAGGCCGCGCTGGGCGATGTCGGGGTGATCGGCGATCCGCAGGCACGGCAGGACGCCGCCCTGTGCCTGGCGCACGATCTGCCGTAGCGTCATCGCTCCGTAGAAGGCGCCCGCCTCGTCATGGCCGGCGATGTCGATGCGCTCCGGGCCGATGGTGAGCACGTACCCCTGCGCCCGGCTCACGCGGGCCGGGTCCACGGCGACCGTGGCGCCGATCTCCGGTCCGGATCCGCCGCGCGCGGTGAGCTGCCAGCTCGCGCCGGCCCCGTCGAGCGCGTCCCGCATCGCGGCGCCGATACGCAGCAGCGCCGTCCGTTCCCCTCCGGTCAGATGGATAAGCCTGCCGGGCCGGAGCCGGTGGCCGCCGTGCTCCCGCCGAAGGCGCTGCGGCGCCGGCAGGAGGATCGGGTCCCGGACGTCGGGATCGCGACTCGCCACGGTTGTATTACCAGCGGCAGCTTACCGGGTACGCGTGGATCGCATCATCCGGCGTGAGTATCGTGGCCGTTGCGCCGAGCGCGGCTGCGACCAGCAGCCGGTCGAACGGGTCACGGTGAAGCGCCGGCAACTCGGAGGCACGATAGATGTCGTTCCGCTGCAGGCGCAGGCAGTCCATGCTCCAGGCCGCGATCTGCTGCTCGATCCAGTGCCTGGGGGGATCGGGCAGGATGATCTTGCCGGCGCTCCACTTGAGTGCGATTTCCAAAGCCGACACATCGCTCCACAGCAGAACGGTTTCCGGGGCGTCGATCGCTTCCGTCGCCGTCGCCGAGAGCCGCTGCGGCTCGGTGCACAGCCAGATAAACGTACAGGTATCCAACAGGTAGCGGTTCACAGGCCCCACTCGCCCATATCCTCATCCGAAAGCGGTTGAAACGCGTCGGCGGAGTAGTGCACCGGCGGCGACGTGAGCGTGCCTGCTTTCGGACGCCGGGGCACGGGGTGGTCGATGGCGGTGAGCCGTGCGACCGGCGTGGTGCCGTTGAGGATGATGATGGTCTCCCCCGCCTGAACCTCCCTCAGCATCCGGGAGAGGTGGGTCTTCGCCTGGTGGACACTCGCGGTCTTCATGGTGAGGGAAGCGTATATGACTTAGTCATGCCTAAGTCAACTCTGCGAGACGGCCGGGCCTCGCTGGGCTGTTTCGGCGTCGAACCAAGCCCATAGGCCCGGCGTGTCGGCTATGATGGCCGGAGCTTCCATCGTGAATCCGCTGTTGGCGACTCCTGCCGATGCCGAGCCGGCCCTGCTGCAGCGCCGGCTCGCAGAAGAGGGATACGTGTTCGCGCGCGGGCTCCTCGATCCCGATCTGGTAGGCGAGGTGCGCGAGCTGGCGGCACGGCTCCTGGAAGAGGCCGGCCTGGCGTCCGGTTCGGACCGTCCGGTCTCGTCGGGCCGTGCGCCGCGGGAGAACGAGCTGGCCTCGGACGGGCCGCTCGTCTCCGCGGTTGCGGAGGACGGCGTCATCTGCCGGCTGGCCCACTCGGCCGAACTGGTCGCGTTCCTGCAGCGACTGATCGGCGGAGAGGTGTTCGTCTGGAAGGACTGCGCCGGGCGCCTGCGCATCATGCCGGGCGACCGCGCCGACGACGCCGGGGCCGGCGGCCCGCTGCGCTTCTCCTTCAGCACGCCGGCGCACCAGGACTTCTACTTCTTCCGTCCCGTGCGCACGCTCACCTGCTGGATCCCGCTGATGGACATCGACCAGTCGGTGGGCGGCCTGGCGCTGCGGCGGCGGTCGCACCGCGACGGCCTGTGGGCGACGTGGTGGAAGGGGACGGAGTTCCTGGGGGTGCCCGCGACCGCCACGCAGGCAGACGCATGGCGCCGGGACGGCGCTGTCCCGGTGGCCGGCACGGTCGAGCCGGTCGATGGCGAGGAGGACCCCGAGAGCGGCTGGCTGCGCTCCGACTACCACCCCGGCGACGCGCTCATCTTCGCCGGCGAGACGCTGCACGCCGGCGTGCCCAACCGTTCCGAGGCGATCCGCCTGTCGGCCGACGTGCGCTACCAGCCGGCCGGCTCTCCCCTGCACTGGGAAGCGAAGCAGCCGATCGCCCGCACGCAGGCGTACTTCGGCGAGATCCTGTCTGCGCTCGACGAGTTGCAGGCCGGCCCCGGCCACTACGAGCGCGCCTGGGAGGCGATGCGGGTCGCCGGCCCCGACCCTGACCGCGGCGTTCGCGAGCGAGTGGAGCAGACGCTCGCCGAGTTGCGCAGTAGCTGAGCGACTTACCCGATGCAGTTCGACACGAAGGGCAGCCGGGGGATTCTGGCAGGCCGGATCACCGTTTCGTTCCGCAACTGGAAGCGCCCGCACGCGGCGGTCGGCGGCGTCTACCGCCTGCGCCCGTCCGGCGCCGTCAAGGTCATCGGCGTGCGGACCGTACGCCTGTGCGACGTCGAAGCCGGTGACCTCCGCCGCTCCGGATTCGACAGCGTCGCCGACGTAGCCGGATTCCTGAAGCTGCCGGAGTCTGCGCACGTCACCCGCGTCGAGTTCGAGTTGACGGACGAGCCGGCCGGCAAGCCGCTTCCCGAGTTGAGCGCCGACGAGGTGGTGACGCGCCTGCAAGCGACCGACCGCCGAAGTGCGACGCCCTGGACCACTGACGTACTGGCGCTCATCCGGGACCATCCTGCCATCCGCGCCGGCGACCTGGCGCCGCGGATGGGCTGGGAGACCCCGGCCTTCAAGGCGAACGTGCGCAAGCTCAAGGCGCTCGGCCTCACGCTGAGCCTGGAGGCCGGCTATCGCCTCACAGATTTGGGCGAGCAGGCCGCGACCCTGATGTCGGACCGACCGAGCAACCGCCGGTAACCGCGTTCAGCGGCCGGTATCCATCTCCGTGCAGCCGGCCAGGTCGCCGGAGCGGCAGGCTTGCCCCTCGATCACCTCGATCCGGCGGTTCGCTTCCTGGCGGCGCCAGCGGGTGCGCAGGCCGGAGGGCCAGTCGATCTCGACCACGTCGGCCACTCTCGCCTCTCCCAAGCCGAAATGGACGGTCAGGGTGCTCTGCGAGTGGCCGCCGGAACCGCCCTTGACCTGGCGCATCATGGTCAGCTCGCCGGCTTGCACCCGCACGACGGCGCCGATGGCGTCGCGGTTGCTGCGCGTACCGGTCAGACGGATCTGCAGCCAGCCGCCGTCGGAGGGAGTGTCGTTGCGCAGCAACTGCAGCGAGCAGGCCGGGCGGGTGTTGCCGCACACGTGGTGGTTGACCACGGCGATGTCCAGGTCGCCGTCACCGTCGTAATCGGCGACGGCGCTTCCGCGGCTGTCGCCGGTCAGGTACCCGGCGACGGCGGCGACGTTGGTGAAGGTGCCGTCGCGGTTGTTCGCGAACAGCAGCTCGCTCTCGGCACCCATCATGGTCGCCACGTACAGGTCCTCCCAGCCGTCGTGGTCGACGTCGAAGAAGTTGACCCCCCAGGAGTCGTCGCCGGCGACGCCGGCGGCCACGGCGACGTTGTCGTCGAGCAGGGCCCCCTCGCCTCCCAGATAGAGCACGTTCCCGAACGGCGGGCTCTCGTGCGGCGTGCCGTCCAGCAGGTCGGAGATGTACAGGTCCCAGCGGCCGTCCAGGTCGACGTCCGCCACGTCGATGCCCATCGCCGCCTGCGCGTCGTCGCCCACCCCCGGGATCGCCTCCGGCGGCAGCTCCACCAGCACGCCGTCGCGGTTGCGGTAGACCTGGTCCCAGTGGTGCGGCCACGACAGGTCGAAGCTCACGTTGCCCACGTACACGTCCGGCCACAGATCGCCGTCGAGGTGGGCCGCCAGCACCGCGAAGCCCGACCGCAGCGCGCTCGCGGGCACCGCCACCGGCTCGAAGGTGCCGTCGCAGCGGTTGCGGTACAGCCGGTCACGCTGCGCCTCCAGGTCAGCACGGTTCATGACCGTGTGGCCGACGTACAGGTCGACGCAGCCGTCGCGGTCGTAGTCCAGCCACGCCGCCGCCTTGGTCCGGTACGCCGGCTGCTCCCCGAACGGCGCGGGGGCCAGGTCGTCGACGCCGGCCGCCGCGGCCACCTCCTCGAACAGCGGCCGGCCGGCCGGAATGCGCCCGCCGTGCTCGGCGAGCAGGTTCTTCAGCAGCAGGTTGGGCGGGCCGTCCGGCACGTTGGCGCCGTGCAGGTACCACTCCTGCCGGTCGGTGTAGACGTAGATGTCGGCGTCGCCGTCGTTGTCGTAGTCGGCGAAGAGCGAGCCCGACATCTCGTACGCGGGGAGCTCCGGGAGCAGGTGGTGTGCGGCCTCGAAGGTGCCGTCGCCGAGGTTGCGGAACAGCCGCGGCGGGAACTCCGGGTCGCCGCCGACCGCGAACAGGTCAGGGCGGCCGTCGCGGTCCACGTCGACCCAGTTGACGCCCAGACTGTGCGCGGAGCGCGAGTGGTACGTGTCGCCCGACACGCCCGACTCGATGCTGACGTCCGTGAAGCGCAGCGGCGGGAAGCGGGCGAGCGCGGCCGGATCCGGCGCCGCGGACGCGACGGCGCTCCGTTCGCCGGACTCGGCCGTGTTCAGGCGCAGCGCCGGCCGCTCCGGCAGCAGCGCGCTCACGCCCAGGACCGCGAGCCCGCCGGCCGCCGCGATCGCCCAGGTGCCGGCGGCATAGGCGCCGATCCCCCGCCACGGGATCGCCCGCGACAGGCCCCAGAAGGTGACCGGCCCGCCGGCCGCGGCCGCGAACAGCAGCGCCGCCGCCGGTGCGCTGCCGGCCCCCAGCAGCAGCAGCACGGTCACCAGCGGGATCTCGAACAGCAGCGGCACGTTGATCAGCACGCCCAGCGTCGCCGCGACCAGGATCCCGGCCAGGTTGTCGCCCAGGAACGCCTCCACCGTCTCCGGGCGGAGCACCTGGATCGCGGCGCCCGACACCAGGCCGGCGGCCACCATGATCGGTCCCATCTGCAGCAGCATGCGGCCGGAGGCGCGCCCCCAGGCCGGCAGCCCCTCGGCCAGGACCTGCCCCCAGGTGGCGACAGGGTCGGGCACGGACGGCGGAGCCAGGTCGCACGCGCCGCCCGCCGCGCGTCGGCCCGCCACGGCAGCCACCAGGGGACCGAGCAGGAACGCCGCCGCGGCCCCCAGGAGCAGCCGGCTGGCGCCGATCGCCGGAGTGAAGATCACGGCGATCATCAGGAGTGACGGCACGTTGAGGACCGCCGAGCCGTGCACGAGCGCCAGCGCCCCCTCCACGCCCAGTCCGCCCCGGCGCACGGCGCTGGACACCGGCACCACGCAGGCCGAGCAAAGGTTCACCACCGGGCCCATTCCGAGCCCCGCGAGGATGCGCCGCAGCCGGCCGCGGGCGCGCGCGGCCGGGCCCTGCCCGTCTCCCACACCCGGCACCAGGAACGCCTCGGCGATGCCGGCGGCGGCGAACGCGAACGCCATGCCGATCGCCACCAGGCGCAGGTAGGTGGTCGAGAACCGCCACCAGCGCGCCAGGAAGGTGGACTCGGGATCTGCTTCGACGCAGAAGCCCTGGAAGCACTCGGCGGTGGGCGCCAGCGCCGCCGCCAGGTCGGCCCGCACCGTGTCGAGCTTGGGCAGGCGGTTGAGCCCCGCGAACGGCAGCAGGATGGCCAGCAGCAGGGCGATACCGATCACGCGGCGCTTGCCGGCCGCCGTGTGCAGCGCAAAGGCTGCCGGGAGTCGTCGCGCCGCCGCCGTCACCATGCCCAGAGCGGCCCGTCGCCGGACCGACGCGACGATACCACGCGGCACGACGGGCGGCGCGGCGTCAGCCCCTGTTCATCCCGTCGGACCCCGCTGCCAGAAGGGCTGCAGGTCCGCGTAGGTGATCAGCTCGATGCCCTCCTCGGCGACGATCGCCGCCGCCTCCGGGGAGGTGATGAAGTCGAAGTCCGACTGCCGGTCGGCGGGCACCGCGGTGACGCCGGGGATGCGCGGATCGACCATGATCGCCTCCAGCTCGGCGGTCACCACGGCGGGGTGAAACGCCCACTCGCTGACTCCCTCCGGCAACTCGCGCAGGAACTTCGCGAAGGCGACCGGCTTGTCCGCGGGCGGATGCCGGCCCGAGTCCAGGATGTCGTGGTCGTTGGTCGGGTAGCCGCGGGCGCGCAGCGCACGGATGTGAGCCGGGTCGCGCGTCCTCAGGGCCAGCCCGTATTCCAGCGCCAGGTCGACGGTCAGGCCGAACAGGTCGTCACGCTCTTCGTGCACGTGGTAGTGGCTGTCCAGGTGGGCGGGCGCCAGCCCGCGCGACAGCACCCACTCGATCTGCGCCCGGAACTCCCGCTCCGCCTCGTGCAGCAGGAGGTTGGCGACCAGCTCCGGGATCCGGTCGTCGGGATGGAAGCAGCCGGACTCGTCCACCAGGGAGCCGATCTCCCCGCGCGGCAGCAGCGGTCCCCAGCGGTAGGTGCGGAACTCGCTGACCAGCGTGAGGTGCACGCCGAAGGGCACGTCCGGTTTCTCGCGCAGGAACTGCGCGCCGTGAAGCCCCCACGGCGGCGGCATCAGCGAGCAGGAGCGCACCAGCCCCTCGCGCATCGCCCGCACGGTGCCCACGTTCTGGGTGTGGCACATGCCGAAGTCGTCGGCATTGACGATCAGCAGGCGCGCGTCCGGCGGGTATCCCAGGATGCGATTGGCCAGCGCGCGCTCGCTCACCGCACCCCTCCTTCCAGGGCTCCGGCGGCCAGCGTTCCGACGCCGGACGCGGGCAGCGCCCGTCCCGTGTCGATCGCGCGGCGCACCGCCCGGAAGCCGTGCTCGCTGGCCTCCAGCGTCTCCGCCAGCTCCGCCTCACCGTGCGCGGCGCTCACGAACCAGTGGTGGTGGGGATGGAAGAAGATCCCGCGCCGGACCGTCTCCGTGAAGAAGATCTGCTTGGCCGCCTCGCGCAGGCCGGGATCCCGATAGGTGAACTGCAGGTACGGCGTCGGCGGCAGGCTGACCGCCCTCGCCTCCACCCCGTGCTCCCGGGCCAGGCCGTCGAGCCCCTCCATGAGCCGGCGGCCGATCCGCCAGATGTGGCCGATCCCGTCGGTGCGCCGCAGCTCGCCGATCGTCGCCAGCGCCGCCGCCTGGTCGATCGAGCTGGTGTTGAACGTCGACGAGAACCACGACTCGCGCACGTGGCGCATGTGGTCGGCGCGGCCGGCCACCACCGACAGCGTGAAGCCGTTGGCCAGCGCCTTGCCGAAGGTGGCCAGGTCCGGAACGACGCCGAAGTGCTGCTGCGCGCCGCCGAACGCCAGGCGGAACCCGGTGCGGATCTCGTCCAGGATGAACAGCGCGCCGTGCTCGTGCGCGAGCTCCCGGACTCCTTCCAGGAAGCCCGGCTTCGGAGTCTCGATCTCGCACGGCCACATGATCACGCAGGCGACCTGGTCCCGGTGCGCCTCCAGCACGGCGCGCAGCGAGTCCAGGTCGTTGTACGCGAAGGTGAGAGTGAGGTCGCGCACCACCGTCGGGATGCCGGCATCGCGCGTGCACGACCAGTCGTGCCAGCCGTGGTAGCCCAGCCGCACGATCCGGTCGCGGCCGGTCGCCAGGCGGGCCAGCCGCACGGCGGCCGAGGTCGCCTCCGAGCCGGCCTTCATGAACAGGACCTGCTCCGCGCACGGGATGAGATCGACCAGCGTCTCGGCCAGCTCGGTCTGCACCGGCCGGGTCAGCGGCAGTGCGAACCCCTCCTCGATCTCCCTGATCGCCGCGGCGTTCACCACCGGATGGCTGTGGCCGAGCACGATGGTGCCGAAGCACAGGATCCAGTCGACGTAGCGGTTGCCGTCGATGTCCCAGATGTACGCGCCCTGCCCCCGCGCGCCGAACGTCGGATAGACGCCGGGAATCAGCGTCGCTGGAGTCCTGGACTGGGTCGTCCCCTCCGCCACCGTGCGCAACGCCCGCGCGTATTCCCGCTCGGAACGCTGCAATCTCCCGTCTGCCACCGCGCCTCGCCTGCGCCCGTACTATGCACGAATGTCGCGCAACGGATGTTCGTGGCATCGTGCGTCATGAACTTCGTCGACAGCAGCGTCTTCGTCGCCCTGTTCGACGAGAGCGATCCGGCCAGGAAGGGCCGGGCCCGGGCCATCGTGAGATCGGCGCTGCAGGAGAGCTGGACGATCAGCCACCAAGTCGTAGCGGAGACGCTCGACGCCCTGACCCGCAAGGTCGCGGCGCCGCTGACAGAGGACCAGGCCCAGCGCTTTCTCGACGACGTGCTCCTGCCCCTCTGCACCGTCTCACCGAGCCAGGGGCTCTACCACCGCGCTCTGGACATCCAGTCACGGTATCGATACGGATTTCACGACGCGCTGAACATCGCCGCGGCGCTGGAGGCCGGCTGCGCCGGACTGCTCAGTGAGAGCTTGAGCCACGGCCAGACCATCGAAGGCCTGACGATCGAGAATCCCTTTCCGCAACCGCCCGAGAGCTGAGCGACGGCCGGCGGTACGGGCGAACCAGCTCGTTGTCCATTCCGCCCGCAAAGCATACCTTCCAAGTCAGGAGCACCACATGGACGCAACTGGCGTCAGCCGGATACGCGAACGGGTGGAACGGTTTCTTGCCGAGGAACACCCCGAGCGCCTGAGCGACCTCCGTGACTTCATGCGCCGGCATCCGAAGTTGCGTTCGGACCTGCGTTCCGGCCGCAGGCTTACGAAGACGCAAGCCGGGATCGACGGATCGGTCGAGAACCTCATTCCACTGCTGCATCTGAGGCGCGCGCTACAAGGCGCCCCCGCTCTGCTGGAGACGCTGCGGTACCGGTGCTGGGAAACCGGCTTTCAGTCCGGGATCGAGATCGACGGCCGCCACGACTTCGAACGTGTGCTGGACCGCTGGGCTCGGCATGGAAGCGACGAGGGCGACCTGGACGGGGGGCGCAACGAGCCCGAGGATCTGGCCGACGCGGTGGTGCGCCGATTGCGCGCCTCCCGTTTCTGGAAGCTTGCCCTAGGATTTATACCGATCGTTGGTCCGGTCGCCGCCTACCGGATCGACGCGACACTCGCGCTTCGATTCCACGACCGTGCCAGGGAGTACTTCCGCGAGCTCAGATCAGCCGGGATCCGACCGCTGCCGGAGGACTTCGCGATCCCGCCGCCACCTCGACCGCCTCGAGACAGGCGGAAGGACCGCTCCCCTGCATCGACGCGAAGAGAGGTGCGGCGCTACCTGTCAGAGCACCGCTCCGAGGAGCAGATGCGTCAGGTCCGCAGGACAGCGCGACTGGGGAACTCAGTGCGCCAGTCAAGGATAATGGCGGGATCCTGGGGGTTCGGGGTCTACGCGGTCCCGGTTCTGCACCTGTGGCTCAGCCGCATCGATACTGGCCTGCTCCTGAGCCTGCTGCAGGGGATCTGCTGGCATGCCGGCGTCAAAGCCGCCCGCGAGGACGACCACTTCGACGATTTCCAGCAGATGCTCCTGCAATGGGCAGGAAGGAGTCGGGACGACGAAGTTCCCTCGCCCGAGGAATTGATCGCCGCGGTATCGGCCAAGCTGCGCGTGCCCCATCTGTGGAAGCTCGTCCTCGGCTTCCTCCCCGTGGTGGGACCACTGCTGGGTCTCATCGTCAACGGTTCGCTGGCGGCCGGTTTCTACTGCCTCACGCAGCAATTCTACGAGCAACGACGTTCGCCGAACCAGATCGCTCGGTGACTCCGCCGTGCTATACTCACGACACATCGTCAATCGAGGATGTATGCGATGCAACGTGCGAGCTACTTCGACTTCGTCAACGACTGCGCGATTCGCATCAAGGGACACCGCATCGGGATTGAGCATGTCTTGCGCGACTATCGCAACGGTGCACGCACAGATGAACTCATGCGGCGCTATCCAACGCTGACGTGCGATGAAATCCAGTCAACGATTCGTTACTACTTGGCCAACAGAGACGAGGTGGACGAGTATCTGTGTCGGGTCAAGGAGCTGCAGGAACGCGACTGGCGGGAGCAGGCACGAAACCCACCCGACTTCATCATCGAGTCGCGCAAGAAGCTCGACGAGTGCCGGAAGACGTTTTGGGCGCAAACTCCTGCCCTCAAGACCCCTGAGTGATTCGTTTCCTGCTGGATGAGCATGTAAACCCCGTGATCCAGCGACAGCTTCTCCGCCTTGATGCTCGGATCGAGGTCCTGTCGGTCGGCGATGCGGGAGCGCCTCCGAACGGTACGCCGGACAGCGAGCTTCTTATCTGGATGGAGGAGAACGGTTACGTACTTGTGACTGAAAACCGGAGTACGATGCCCCGCCATTTCACGGACCACATTACCGGTGACAGGCACGTTCCTGGCGTACTCTGTGTTCGGCCCAACGTGACGGTCGGTCGGATCATCGAAGAACTATACTTGATGTGGCATGCTTCCGTGGCTGACGAATACCGGGACCGAATCGCATTTATTCCTTTCTGACGCGTAACTATTCAGCCGGGGCGGACGGTTTGAGGCAGGTTGGGATCATGGGGCGAC